>SLDT01000187.1 GCA_007125125.1 Gemmatimonadota bacterium
CACCTCCCGGTCGAGCTCGAGCTGGGCCCGGAGCCGCCCGGAGGGGAGCCCGGCCGCGCGCTCGGCCTCGTCGGTGAGCGCTTCTTCCCGGGTCCATGCGACGAGGCGCCCGGCGAGGAGCCACCCCCCGCCCCCGAGGACGGCGAGCGCCACCCCCCAGAGGAGGAGTGGCACGGGGGAGCCGGCCCGCCATCCCGCGCCTCCGAGGAGCCAGGCGGCGAGGAAGAGGGCGGCCGCGACCGCGACCAGTCCGAGAAGTCCGGTCCACCCCCCGCGGGCGCGGAGGTGCCGGCGAACGGCCCCCACGGCGGCGGCGACGGAGGGGGGCGCGGGAGACAGGCGGGGATCGCTCATCGGCGCCTCAGCGGACCGTCCGCGAGAGGGCGTGGACGAAGAGGTTCACCCCCATCCGGAGCGCCTTCTCGCGGATCTCCGGGGGGTTCCCGTGGACATCCTCGTCTTCCCAGCCATTCCCGAGGTCGGTCTCGTAGGTGTAGACCACGACGAGGCGCCCCTCGTGGAAGATCCCGAAGGCCTGGGGGGGATGGCCGTCGTGCTCGTGGATCTTCGGGAGCCCCTCCGGGAACTCGTAGAAGGCCGAGAAGAGGGGGTGCTCCGGGGGGAGCTCGACCAGGGGGCGGTCCGGGTAGAGGAGCGCCATCTCCCGGCGGAAGGCCTCGTCCATCCCGTAGTTGTCGTCCGCGTGGAGAAAGCCGCCCCCCTCGAGGTAGCGGCGGAGCGCGACCCGTTCCTCCGGGGTGAAGACGACGTTCCCGTGTCCGGTCATGTGGATGAAGGGGAGGTCGGGGAGGGTCGGGTCGAGGGGGGTGACGACGGTCTCGCGGGTCGCGGTCGGGATCCCGGTCCGGGTCCGGATCGCCTCGAGGAGGTTCGGAAGGGACGACGGGTTCGCGTACCAGTCGCCTCCCCCCCCGTAGTGGAGCCGCCCGATCGTGAGCTCGGCCGGGGCCCGCGCCTCGGCGGCGCCGGCGAGGGCGGCCCCCGCCGCACCGAAGGCGGCCAGGACGAGCCCGAGGGCGAGGGCGGGGACGAACCGCGTCACGGGAGAGTCTCTCCGGGGATCAGGAAGAAGGGTTCGGGGCGGAGTCCCGCTCGCTCGCGAGCTCCTGCACCGCGGCGTAGACGCGGTTGCGGGGGAGTCCCAGGCGACGGGCCACCTCGCGGGCGGCCCGGCTCGGGGAGGCACCCTCGTCGAGGAGGGCCCCCGCGAGGGCACGGATCGCACCCTCGTCGACCGCGGGGGAGCTCCCCTCGTCCGGGGCGGGCGCGATGATCACCGTGATCTCGCCGCGGGGCGGTTCCGCCTCGTAATAGCGGGCGAGCTCCGCGAGGGTTCCCCTGCGGAACTCCTCGTGGAGCTTCGTGAGCTCCCGCGCGACGCAGGCCGCGCGCCCGGGACCGGCGCGCTCCGCGAGGGCGGCGAGGAGGGCCGGGGTGCGCTCCGGCGACTCGAAGAGGACGACGGTCTCGGCCGAGGCGGCCACCCGCTCGAGGAGCCGGCCCCGCTCGGCCCCCTTGCGCGGCACGAAGCCGAGAAAGGTGAAGGGCACGGCGGGGAGCCCGGAGCCGACGAGGGCACAGAGCACCGCCGAGGCCCCCGGGATCGGGACCACCCGGTGCCCCGCCTCGATCACGCGGGGCACGAGGCGCCCCCCGGGGTCGGAGACGAGGGGGGTCCCCGCATCGGAGACGAGGGCGAGCTCGGCCCCCTCGTCGAGGAGCTCGAGCACGGTCCCGGTGCGCGCCGCCTCGTTGTGCTCGTGCAGGGAGACGAGAGGGGTCCGGATCCCCAGGTGGTCGAGGAGGATCCGGGTGCGGCGCGTGTCTTCGGCGAAGATCCGGTCGACCTCCCCGAGGATCCGCTCCGTGCGGCGGGTGAGGTCCTCGAGGTTCCCGATCGGGGTGCCGAGGAGGTAGAGGGTGCCCATGGGGGCAAGATAGGGCTTCGGTGCCGAATGCACAGCGGCCCGGCCGGATCGCTCCGGCCGGGCCGCCTCCCGGGGTCCGTCCGGGACCCGGGTCAGAGGTGCTCCTGCAGCTTCTTCTCGAGGTGGTCGCGCGGGACGGCACCGACGACGGTGTCGACGTGCTGCCCGTCCTTGAAGAAGAGGATCGAGGGGATCGATCGGATCCCGAACCGGCTCGCGGTCCGGGGGTTCTGGTCGACGTCGAGCTTCCCGACGACGACGCCCTTGTCGGCGTAGTCCTTGGCGAGCTTCTCGACGATCGGACCGACGATGCGGCAGGGGCCGCACCAGGGCGCCCAGAAGTCCACGATGGCCAGCCCCTCGGCATCCTCGATCTGGGCGGTGAAGGAGTCGTCTCCGACCTGGAGTACGTGTCGCGTTTCAGCCATGAAATCATTCTCCGTTTCGGGTCCGCACGCCGCTCCGGGGAGCGGGGCGGGACCCCTGATTGAATCGGGCCGGGGTGCGTTCGCACCGGGGCGCATGGCCTTCCGGCGTGCCCCTGGCCACATTGGGATGGTCCGGCAGGCGCGGGGGCGGCCCGTGCCACCCTTCCTCACCCACGATAGCACTTTCCCCGAATGTCTTCCCATCCGATCGATCACATCGCGATTGCCACCCCCTCGATCAGAGAGGCGGCTCCCCTCTTCGAACTCCTCACGGGGCACGCTTGTTCCCCGGTCGAGGAGCTCCCGGAGCAGGGGGTCCGGGTCGCCTTCATCGGAAGCCTCGAGCTCATCGAGCCCCTCGACCCCGGGAGCGGGGTGGCCCGCTTCCTCGAGCGGCAGGGGCAGGGGCTCCACCACATCGCCTTCCGGGTCCCCGACATCGCGGCCGAGCTCGCCCGGCTCGAGGCCGAGGGCTTCCGCCTCATCGACCGGGAAGCACGCCCGGGGGCGGGGGGGCACCGGGTTGCCTTCCTCCATCCGAAGAGCACGGGCGGGGTGCTCTGGGAGCTCGTGGAGCACCCCGTCAGCGGGCCCCGGTGATCGCCTCCAGGTCGATCTCCTCGACGAGCCAGCGCCCCGAGCCCGAACGCACCGCGACGAAGGCCACGTCCCGGTAGCGGCGGGTCCCGCGGTGCAGGTCGACCCCGATGCGGGTGGTCGGGGCCGTGCGCCCGGCCACACTCCGCTCCGAGGCCATCCGGTAGTCGTCGTGGCGCAGGATCTCCGAGATCGCGCTCATCCGGAGCTCGATGTCCTGCCAGGAGACGCAGCGGCGGGCGAGACCGATCCAGGAGCCCACCCGCCGCATCGCGCACGCCGGGGGCGATCCGGCCTGCGCGCTGACCGGCCCGCGCGCGGTACCGAAGATCGAGGCCATGGCCTCGAAGTCGCGCGCGTTCGCCGCGAGGAGAAAGCGCTCGACCGAGACGACGGGCTGCTCGGCGGCGAGGGGGGCCCCTGCGCGGGGACCGGGCGAGGCGCAGCCGGCGGCCAGGCCGACCAGGACCATGGCCGCCGTGAGCGAGAAAAAGAGGTGCAGGCGCGCGTTCCGCATCGGGCCTCGTTCGGTTGCGGGGTTCCGGGGTACTCGGCGAAGCTCTCCGAAAAGATGGGGCGGGAGGCGCCTCGCGGGTAGGGCCTACTCCGAGGGCACGAGTTCGAAGCGCACCTCGCCCCCCTCGACCTCGGGGGCCAGGACCCGGATCCGCGTCCCCTCCTCGACCTCCTCCTCGAGAAGGCGCAGGGCGAGGGGGTTCTGGATCCGCTGCTGGATCACCCGCTTGAGGGGTCGGGCGCCGAAGACGGGGTCGTACCCCTCGGCGGCGAGGAGCCCCTTCACCGCGTCCTCGACCTCGAGGCTCACCCCGAGGTCGGCGGCGAGCGCCCGCACCCGGTCGAGCTGGAGGTCGACGATCTGCCGCAGGTCGTCGCGGTCGAGGGGCCGGAAGAGGATCGTGTCGTCGATCCGGTTCAGGAACTCGGGGCGGAAGTGGCGGTGCAGCTCCTGGCGCACCCGCGCCCCGATCTTCTCCCAGTCCCCGCTCCCCGCCTCCTCGAGGATGTACTGGCTCCCGATGTTCGAGGTCATGATGATGACGGCGTTGCGGAAGTCGACGGTGCGCCCCTGCGCGTCGGTGAGGCGCCCGTCGTCCAGGATCTGCAGGAGGATGTTGAAGACCTCCGCGTGCGCCTTCTCGATCTCGTCGAAGAGGACGACCGCGTGCGGCCGGCGCCGCACGGCCTCCGTGAGCTGGCCACCCTCCTCGTAGCCGACGTAGCCCGGGGGCGCCCCGATCAGGCGCGCCACCGCATGCTTCTCCATGTACTCCGACATGTCGATCCGGACCATCGCCCGCTCGTCGTCGAAGAGGAACTCGGAGAGCGCCCGCGCGGTCTCCGTCTTCCCGACCCCGGTCGGCCCGAGGAAGATGAAGGAGCCGACCGGCCGGTTCGGGTCCTGGAGCCCGGCCCGCGCCCGCCGCACCGCGTTCGCCACGCTCTCGATCGCCTCGCGCTGCCCGATGACCCGCTCCCCGAGGAGCTCCTCGAGGTGGGTGAGCCGCTGCCGCTCCGACTCGAGGAGCCGGCTCACCGGGATCCCCGTCCACTCCCCGACGACGGTCGCGATGTCGTCGGCATCGACCTCCTCCTTCAGGAACTTCCCGTCGGCCTGGAGCTCGAGGAGCCGTGCCTCGGCCCCGCGCACCTCTTCCTGCCTCCGGGGGATCTCCCCGTACTGGAGCTCGGCCGCCCGCTCGTAGTCCCCGGTGCGCGTCGCCCGCTCCGCCTCGGAGCGGAGCTCGTCGATCCGCTCCTTCAGGTGCTGGAGGTGCTGGATCGCATCCTTCTCGGCCTGCCACTCGGCCTTCATCCCCGAGCTCGTCTCCCGGAGCCGCGCAAGCTCCGCCTCGATCGCCTCGCGCCGCTCCACCGCCGAGCGATCCTCCTCGGCCGCGAGCGCCTGCCGCTCGATCTCGAGCTGCGTGATGCGCCGCTCCACCTCGTCGATCTCCTGTGGAAGGGAGTCGATCTCGATCCGGAGCCGGCTCCCCGCCTCGTCGACGAGGTCGATCGCCTTGTCCGGGAGGAACCGGCCTCCGATGTAGCGGTCCGAGAGGCGGGCCGCCGCGATCAGTGCCTCGTCGCGGATCCGCACCCCGTGGTGCACCTCGTAGCGCTCCTTCAGCCCCCGCAGGATCGCGATCGCATCCTCGACCGAGGGGGGTGCCACGAAGACCGGCTGGAAGCGCCGCTCGAGCGCAGGGTCCTTCTCGATGTGCTTGCGGTACTCGTCCAGGGTCGTCGCCCCCACGAGACGCAGCTCGCCCCGGGCGAGCATCGGCTTCAGCATGTTCCCCGCATCGACCGCCCCCTCGGCCGCACCCGCCCCGACGATCGTGTGCAGCTCGTCGATGAAGACCACGAAGCGCCCCTCCCCGTCCGTGATCTCCTTCAGCACCGCCTTCATCCGCTCCTCGAACTCGCCCCGGTACTTCGCCCCCGCGAGCATCGCCGAGATGTCGAGCGCGATGAGCCGCTTCCCGTGGAGTGAGCTCGGGACGTCGCCCGCCACGATCCGCTGCGCGAGCCCCTCCACGATCGCCGTCTTCCCGACCCCCGGCTCCCCAATCAGGACCGGGTTGTTCTTCGTGCGCCGGCCGAGCACCTTGATCACCCTCCGGATCTCCTCGTCGCGCCCGATCACCGGATCGAGCTTTCCCTCGCGCGCCAGTTCCGTCAGGTCGCGCGAGAAGCGCTCGAGCGCCTGGTACTTCTCCTCCGGGTTCTGGTCCGTCACCCGGTGCGAGCCCCGCACCCCCTCGAGCGCCTGCGTGATCACCTCGGGCGTCGCCCCCGCCTCCCGCAGGATCCGCCCCCCATCGTCCTTCTCGCCGGCGAGCCCGATCAGGAGGTGCTCCGTCGAGGTGTACTCGTCCCCGAACCCCTTCGCCACCTTCTCGGACTCCTCGAGCGCCGCCCTGAGCGCGCGGGAGAGCCCCGGGTCGCTTCCGCCCTCGACCCGGCCATATCGCCCCAGCGCATCCCGCAGGGGCGCCCCAAGCGCATCGACGCGCACCCCGGCCTTCTCGAGCACCGGGCGCACGATTCCCTCCTCCTGCGCCAGGAGCGCGCTCAGCAGATGCACCCCTCCCACCTCCGGATGCCCCGCCTCGCGGGCCCCCCGGGCCGCCGCCTGGATCGCCTCCTGTGCCTTCACCGTCCATCGATCGAAGTTCGCCATCGCCCTTTCGTCTCTCGTTCGCTCGCGTTCGCATGCGGCCCCGGCCGCCGTCCCTGCCCTTCCCCGCCCGGGTCCTGCCGAAACGGCAGACACGGGAGGAAGGCATTCCGGCCGGCTCCTGCCGACCCGGCCGGGGCGCCCTCGCGCACCGCCCGTCCGTGAAGTAGAGGTTCAAGATCCGGGCCAGCGACGATCCCTTCTTCCGGGAGCGGCGCACCGGTAGACTTCACCCTTCCCTGCCGCTCGTCTCCCCGCCCTCCGGCCCGATCCCGCCCATGCCCCCCGAACGCCTCCGGCTCGACACCCTTCCCCGCCCCGCCTCCGACGCGATCGCCGTGCGCGTGCAGCCGCGGGCCGAACAGGCGATCCGCCGGGGCCACCCCTGGGTCTGGGAGGGGAGCATCCGCTCGATGAGCCGCGAGGGGGCGGCGGGCGACACCGCCGTCATCTTCGACCGAAAGGACCGCTTCCTCGCCGTCGGGCTCCTCGACCCCGAGGGGGCGATCCGGGTCCGGATCCTCCGGGCGCTTGAGCCCGCGCGGGTCGGCCCGGAGCTCTTCCGGGAACGCTTCGCGCGCGCCCTCGAGCGGCGCGCCCCCCTCGCGAGCGACCCGGAGACGACCGGATGGCGACTCGTGAACGGGGAGGGCGACGCCCTCCCGGGGCTCGTCGTCGACCGCTACGGCGACACCCTCGTCGTCCAGCTCCATTCCGCCTCCTGGATCCCCCACCTTCCCGCCCTCGTCGAGGGACTCCTCGAGCTCTCGGCCCCCGCCGCGATCCTCGCCCTCGCCTCCCGCACCGTGGCCCGGGCCCCCGGCACCCCCGCCGCACTCGCCGCAGGTGCCGTCGTCCATGGCGAGATGCCAACCGGCGCCCTCCCCTTCGTCGAGCACGGGCTCCACTTCGAGGCGCATCCCTTCGAGGGGCACAAGACCGGCTTCTACCTCGACCAGCGGGAGAACCGGGCCGAACTCCGGGGCCGGGCCGGGGGGGCCCGGGTCCTGAACCTCTTCAGCTACTCCGGGGGCTTCTCCGTGGCCGCCGCTGCCGGGGGGGCCCGCTCCGTCGTGAGCGTCGACGTGAGCGGCCCCGCCCTCCGCCAGGCCGAGCGCCACATCGAGCTGAACCGGGCGCTCTGCCGAGGGGTCCGGCACAGCACGGTCGAGGGCGATGTCTTCGAGGTCATGCGCGACCGGGGGCGCGGGGAGCGCTTCGACGTCGTCGTCGTGGACCCGCCCTCTTTCGCGCGCCGGAAGGAGCAGCGCGAGGGGGCACTCGCCGCGTACGGCTCACTCACGAAGCTCGCCCTGGGGGTCCTCGAACCGGGGGGGCTCCTCGTCCAGGCCTCCTGCACCGCCCGGGTCGAGGCGAGCGCCTTCTTCGCCGCAATCCACGAGGCGGCCCGCGCCGAGGGGCGTCCCCTCGTCGAGGAGCTCCGGACCGCGCACCCCCTCGACCACCCCGCCGCCCCCCCGGGGCAGGACGAGGCCTTCGTCGAGGGACGCTACCTCAAGTGCCTCTACGCGCGGGGCTGAGCCGGATCAGTCCTTGCCGGGCGGGGGCTCCCCGACGACCCGCTTCAGCAGGGTCCCCTGGGGAATGACCTGGCCGGACCGGAGCCCGTTCATGACCGCGACCGTCTCCGGGGGCACGGTCGAGGGGTGCCGCTGCACGAACCCCTCGAAGGTCATGTCGGTCTCGGTGCGCACGAGCTCGATCCGACGCGGCTGGACCCCGAGCACGGCCGGGTCCGTCACCTCGCGGAAGGAGCGGAGCGCCGAGAGGACGGGGGAGCGCCGCCCGTCCCAGGCGCCGTCGAGCGCATAGCCCAGGATCCGGAAGGTGCGGCCGTCGTGCCGGACGACCTGCACCGCCCCGCGGAAGACCCCCTCCTGCGTCCGCGCCCGGAACTCCCCGAAGGCCCCGGGCAGCCCGTTCACCGCTGCATCCGAGCGGTTGATCACCTCCATCCCCTCGCCCCGCAGGAAGGCGTCCCGCGCCGCGGCGGGAGTGCTCTCCTCGA
>SLDT01000094.1 GCA_007125125.1 Gemmatimonadota bacterium
CGCCGCCCCGGCCCCCGCCCGGGCCCCGGCGGCGCCCGCGTCCGTCGGTCCGCTTCCGGTGCCGAGCCAACCCTCGAGCGAGCCCTCCTCCATCAGGAACCGGGTGACGAGGACGATCTCTCCCTCGACCTCGTGCCGCCGGAGGATTCGCGTGGCCTGGACATCGTCGAGCGCAGCGATCCCGTCGAGCGCCGCCTCGCCCCGCGGGGTCCCCGGCCGGATGAAGTGGACCATGACGACGGTCCCCCCCGAGGTCACCGCATGATGGGTACGCACATCCCCCTCGGTGACCTGTTCGACGAGCTGGTACTTGGCTGCGAGTTCTTCGCGATTCATGGTCTCGGAACGGGGTATCGGTGCGAGATGGAGGGAGTCGTGGTTGTTCGTGGACCTTCCCTGAGATACTATCTGACGTCGGTGCCCGCGTGCAAACCCCCGCTCACCTCCGCCCCCTGCGCCTCATGCCATCGAGGACCCTTGCCCGCGTCGTCTGGAAGGAGGGAATGCACCTCTCCCAGCACCACTTCCAGGCGCAGAGCCGCTTCTTCGAGGATGCCTCGCACTTCGCCCTCTCGGCGCTCCGCTTCGCCTCCTGGGGCTTCAGTGGACTCGAACTCGACGCCGAGGCGCTCCTGAACGGCACGGTGAACGTGACGCATGCGCGGGGAATCTTCCCCGACGGGCTCCCCTTCCACTTCCCGCACGACGAACCCCCGGCCCCCCTCCCGATCCGCGATCGCTTCTCCCCGACGCAGTCCGCGCATACCGTCCACCTCGCGATCCCCGCCTTCCGCCCCGGCGCACCGAACGCCGCGGAACCGGGGGCCGCGCCGGCTCCCACCGCTCGCTTCGTCCCCTCCCGCGTCGAGTGCGTCGACGAGATCTCGGGCGAGGAGCGCAACGCGGTCTTCCTCGCGCGCAAGAACGTGCGCCTCGTCCTCGACGAGGAACTCCCGGATCCCGATGCGGAAGGGGGCGAGGCCGGCGCCCTCGTCACCCTCCCCCTTGCCCGGGTCCAGCGCGACGGTCGCGGAAACTTCGTCTACGACCCCGGCTTCATTCCTCCCGCGCTCTCGGTCGGGGCGGTCCCCGCCCTCGCGGGGCTACTCGACCGGACCGTCGAGCTCCTGGCCGGACGGGCCGAGGCGATCCGTGCCGAGCGCCGATCCCGGGGAGGGGGCACCCCCGGCCCCGCCGAGGTCGCCGAGATGTGGCTCGGGCATTCCGTGCACCAGGCGCTCGCCGTGCTCTCGCACATGCGGGCCACCCGCGGTGCCCACCCCGAGGCGCTCTTCGAGGAGCTCGCCCGCCTCGCCGGCTCCCTCTGCACCTTCTCCCTCGACGCCGACGCCGCCTCCCTCCCCCTCTACGACCACGGGAAGCTGGGAGAGGTCTTCGCCGAGCTCGAGCGGCGCATTCGCGGAGGGCTCGAGATCGCCCTCCCCACCAGCTCCCTCCGCCTGGAGGTCGTCGCCGAGGAGGCGGCCTTCCACGCCGCGCAGGTGAACGATCGCGAGGCGCTCCACCGTGGCGAGCTCTACCTCGGGGTGCGCTCGACCGCGCCCGACGGCCAGGTCATCGAGTCCGTTCCCCGCCTCGTGAAGGTCTGCTCCTCGCAGCACATCCGTCGCCTCGTGCGCGAGGCCTTCCCCGGCCTCCCTCTCCAGCACGTCCCGGCCCCCCCCGCGGCGCTCCGGCCCCGCCCCGGCACCCACTACTTCCACCTTTCGAAGAGCGGCCCGTGCTGGGCCTCGATCCAGGACACCTCCGCGATCGGCGTCTACCTCCCGGAGGCCCTTCCCGGCGCCGAGCTCGAACTCGTCGTCACGACCGAAGGCTGATGCGTCCGAACGGAAGAAGGCACCCCGGGCCGATCCGCCTCCGCCGGAAGATCCGCGTAGCCGGATGGCCCGAGCCGTGCTCGCACCCTATCTTGTCCCCCCCGGTCCCCGACCGCCCCGACTGACCACACCAACCCCCGACGCACCGCCGACGCATGGCTGAACCCACCTCGACCGGCACGGCCGCGCCCCCTCCCCCTGCGGCGCCCCCCGAACCGGAGGGCCGCCTCGCCCTCGGCTTCCAGGAGGTCTTCACCGTCGCGGTCCGGATCCGCACGAACCGCCAGAGCGCACAGGAGGCCGAGGCCTTCCGAACCCATGTGAAGCAACTCCTGGCCGGAGCCGACGAGGACGCCCGCCGGGCGGGCTACAGCCGCGACGCCGTGCGCCAGGCCGTCTACGCGACCGTCGCCTTCCTCGACGAGGCGATCCTGAACTCTTCGCAGCCCATGTTCGCCGAGTGGCCCCGCCGCCCCCTCCAGGAGGAGATCTTCGGGGACCACATGGCCGGAGAGGCCTTCTTCCGCGACCTGAGCGAGCTCCTCCAGCAGCAGGACTCCCCGGAACTCGCCGACCTCCTCGAGGTGTACCAGCTCTGCCTTCTCCTGGGCTTCCGCGGGCGCTTCGGGAGCGGGGGCGACGGGGAGCTGCACCGCTACATCTCGACGGTCCAGGAGCGGATCGACCGGCTTCGCGGCGGGCATCCTCCCCTCGCTCCCGCGGCCGGCTACCCCGCCCAGGACGTGGTGGCCCGCACCCGCGACCCGTGGGTCCGGCGCCTCACGCTTGCCGCCCTTGTCGCCCTCCTGCTCGCGGGCGGCCTCTACCTCGTCTGGCGCCTCCTCCTCGCGGGCGGGCTCGCCCCCCTCGGAGGTGCCGCATGAACCGCCTCACCCGCGCCCTCACCGGAGGCTTCTCGGCCGCGGCCCTCTTCGCCGCCCTCGCATGGGGGCTTGGCGGCCTCCTCGGCCTCGAGGGCACCGCCCTCTGGCTCTTCCGAATCGGGCTGATCGCCCTGGGCCTCGCTCTCGCCGGGCTCATCGCGCGCCTCCTCTGGTCGACCGGTCCGAGCCCCGAGGAATCCGCCGGCCCCGACGACCTCGACCTGACCCTGAAGGCCGCCCGCGCCCGCCTCGCCAAGGCCGGGAAGGGAGCCGGGAAGCCGGGCCGCCTCCCCCTCACCCTCGTCGTGGGCCCACGCGGGAGCACGAAGACAACCCTCGTCTCCCGAGCCGGGGGCGAGCCCGAGCTCCTCGCCGGAGAGGTCATGCAGGGCGAGACAATCGTCGAGACCTCCGGGATCAATGTCTGGTACCGCGACGGGGAACTCTTCGTCGAGGCCGGGGGCGCCCTCCTCGAAGACGAGACGCGCTGGGACCGGCTCCTCCGCCAGCTCCGCCCCTCGCGCTGGGGCGCCGCCTTCGGCCGCGGCCGGCAGGCCCCACGCACGATCCTCCTCTGCTTCGGCCTCGACGAGTTCCTCAAGCCCGGCTCGAGCGAGTCGATTCCGGCCCACGCCCGGCTCCTCCGCGCCCGCCTCGCCCGGGTGGCCGAGCTCCTCGGCGTCTCCGTCCCCGTCTACGTCGTCTTCACCCGCGCCGACCGCTTCCCCTACTTCTCCGACTACGTCCGCACCCTGCGCCCCGAGGAGGTTCAGGACCCCCTCGGCGTCACCCTCCCCCTCGGCGCCGCGGGCGAGACCGGTCGCTACGCCGAGGAACAGGGGGCCCGGATCCGGAGCGCCCTCTTCGACCTCCACCGGAGCCTCGCCTCGAACCGGCTCCGTGTGCTTCCGCGCGAGGCCGCGCTCGAACCCCGCGGGGGCGCCTACGAGTTCCCGCGCGAACTGAGGAAGGTCTCCGAGGCCCTCACCTCCTTCCTCGTCGAGATCGCCCGTCCGGGCCAGTTCGGACAGAGCCCGGTCCTCCGCGGCTTCTACTTTACCGGGGTGCGCCCGATCGTCGTGCGCGACGCCGAGGCCCCGCCGGCTGCGTCACAGGCCCCCTCGCCCGTGCAGGGGAATGTCGGCGCCACCGGAGTCTTCAACATGCAGCAGCTCCGGGAGGCCCAGGAGCAGGCGCGGCAGGCGGCCGCCCCGGGCTCGCGCCGGGTGCCCCAATGGGTCTTCTTCGAACGGCTCCTCACCCGCTTCGTCCCCGGCGATGCGAATGCGCGCGCCCTGACCGCGGGGGGCGCCCGCGTCGACCTCCTCCGGCGCCTTGCCCTCTCGGCGGTCGCCGTCGTCGCCCTCGTGGCGGCGATCGGCTTCACCGTCTCCTTCATCGGCAACCGCGGGCTCACGCAGAACGTGGTCGCTGCGGCCGAGGGGCTCGAGGCGCTCCGGCCGGAAGCCGGGATCCCCCCCACCGCCGAGGAGCTCGAGCGACTCGAGGCGCTCCGCTCGGAGCTGGCCCAGCTGCGCACGTGGTCCGAGACCCGCCCCCCACGGAGGCTCAGGTGGGGGCTCTACCGGGGTGACCACCTCCTCGAGGCTGCGCGCCCGATCTACTTCGCCCGCTTCGACGACCTCCTCTGGAGCACGACCCGCACCCGGCTCGCCGGGCGGCTCGATGGCCTCGGAGAGGCCCCCGGCGAAGGGGACGACTACGGGGAGACCTACGACGCCCTCAAGGCCTACCTCGTGACGACCCGGCACCCGGACCGCAGCGAGGCGGCCTTCCTCACCCCCGCCCTCATGCGCTTCTGGCCCTTCGCGGGCGATGTCGAGGAGGAGCGCCGTGACCTCGCGCGCGCCCAGTTCGACTTCTTCGCGACCGAGCTCCTGATCGACCACCCGCTCGCGCGGGAGGCCGCCGACGGACGGGTCGCCGCCTCGCGACGCTTCCTCCTCCAGTTCACCGAGCTCGACCGGGTCTACCAGGCGCTCCTCGCCGACGGCGGGGGGGGCCGCGAGGCGATCCAGTTCGCCCGGCTCTTCCCCGGGGGGGGCGGCGCGCTCCGCAACGACATCGTGGTTCCCGCCGCCTTCACCGAGGAGGGATGGGAGCAGGTGCACCAGGCGCTCGAGGACATCGACCGGCTCTTCGCCGCCGAGGAGTGGGTCGTCGGGGAGCAGGCAATCTCGGCCGAGGACCGGGCGCGGCTGACCGCCGAGCTTCGGACCCGCTACGTGGCCGAGTACATCGAGCAGTGGCAGGGCTTCCTCGAGGGCTCGACCGTCGTCGGCTTCGGGAGCATCCCCGAGGCGGCACGCCGGATGGAGGTCCTGAGCGGGAACCAGTCGCCGGTGCTCCAGGTCCTGGCCCTGACCGCGCGCAATACCGCGGTCGACACCCTCGAGGTGGGGCCAGCCTTCCAGCCGGTCCATGCCGCCTCCCCCCCGGAGGTCCGGGACCGTTTCATCACGGAGCCGAGCGAGCCCTACATGGCTGGGCTCGTGAACCTCCATGCGTCCCTCGAGCAACTCTCCGACGCGCAGGGCCCCCGGCGTGACCAGCTCGCGGCCTCGGCGGCGCAGAACGCCGAGCAGGCGAAGCTCTCGGTCCGGCAGCTCGCGCAGCAGTTCAGCGTGGAGGGCGAGGCCCAGGTCGCCGCCCGGCAGGTGCAGCGCCTCATGGAGGCCCCGATCTCCCTCGCCGAGACGCTCGTGACCCGCCTCCCCGCCGCCACGGTGAACGCGCAGGGGCAGGCCTTCTGCGCCTCGTTCGGGCCGGTGACGGCGAAGTACCCCTTCACCCCGGGAGCGGGTGCCGAGGCGACGATGGACGAGCTGCAGGCGCTCTTCCAGCCGGGATCGAGTGCGCTCTGGAGCTTCCACGACGAGATCGGTCGCGGGCTTCTGGCCCCCCAGGGGCCGCGCTACGTCGCCGCCCCGGCCGCCTCCCCCCAGCCCACGGCCGAGTTCGTCGCGTTCTTCAACCGGGCCGCGGACATCTCGCGCGCCCTCTTCGACGCCCAGGGACGGGGGCCGGAGGTCGTCTTCGCCTTCCGCCCGGAGACCTCCGAGGCGCTCCCGGAGGTTGCGGTGAACATGGATGGCCAGTCGCACCGCTTCACCCGGACGATGGCGGCCGCCCACACCTTCATCTGGGACGGAGGGCGGGCTCGCGACATCCGGATCACCGGACAGCTCGGGGGGCAGGAGGTGACCCTCCTGGAGCGGAGCGGGAGCCCCTGGTCCCTCTTCCGACTCTTCGGGCAGGCACAGTGGGAGCGCCTCGCCGAGGGACGATACCGTCTCACCTGGAACATTCCCGGGCATCAGACCGATCTCACGGCAGAGGTGAGCCTCGCCCGCGGGCTCCCCGTCTTCCGATCCGACTTCATGGGCGGGCTCTCATGCGTCCCGAGGATCGCCCGATGAGCCACTCCCGACTCCTGAACCGCTTCCACCGGAGGTCTCCGGTCATGCCACGCCTTCTCTCGACCGGCATCGCGCTCGGTGCCCTCGTCCTGCTCGCCCTCGGAGGGTGCCGGGGAGGAGGGGCCCCCGCCGCACCTCCACCGGCCGAGCCCGTCGTCCAGCAGAACCCCCTCGCACCCCTCGCCTCGTCGGCGCGGCTCTACTATGACAACAGCGGCGGCATCGCCGACTCGGTCCGTCTCGTCGTGCGCGACGACGAGGGGTGGGCGGAGCTCTGGAGCCGGGCAACGTCGAGGCAGAGCTCCCCGCCGGGTCGCCCCGCGATCGACTTCGAGAACGAGATGGTCGTCGCGGTCGGCGCCGGGCGAATGACCCCCCTCGATCGGATCCAGGTCGACAGCGCGGGCTTCTTTCAGGAGCGCACGGTGGACGGGGTCGAGGAGGAGTACTTCCTGATCGTGGTGCGCACGATCGAGGGGTGCCGGCGCCTCGATGCCGACGCCTTCCCCCTCGAGATCGTGAAGGTGCCCCGCTTCGAGGGATCGGTGCGCTGGGGTGAGCGGCGGGAGCGGGCGCCCGACTGCGGCGATTTGCCGGAATGAGCGGGCCAGTCGAGGGCGGGGGCCCCGATGTGGGAGGGCTCGTGGGATCGGTGCTCGCCGGGCGCTACCAGATCCTGAAACGGCTCGGGGTGGGGGCGATGGGTGCCGTCTACCTCGGGGAGCACCTAAAGATCGGGCGGCGCGACGCGATCAAGGTGCTGAAGGCGGGGATGGCGGGTGACCCGGAGGCGATCGCCCGCTTCACCCGGGGTGCGCGGAACGTCTCCCGGATCCGGCATCCGAACGTCTGCACCCTCTACGACTTCGGGGACACGGACGAAGGCTTCCACTTTCTCGCGATGGAGTTCGTCGACGGCCCGACCCTGGGGGGACTGATGGAGGCCGAGGGCCCCCTGGAGCCGAGCCGGGCGGTCGAGCTCGTCTCTCAGGTGGCCGAGGCGCTCCAGGCCGCACACCGGCTCGGGATCGTGCACCGCGACCTGAAGCCGGACAACATCATGGTGGCGCGCGACGGGGAGGGGCTCGAGAAGGTCAAGGTCGTTGACTTCGACATCGCACGCGGCCCGGCCGAGGAAGAGGGTCCCGCGGTGACGCGTCACGGCTTCGTCGTGGGAACCCCGGAGTACATGAGCCCGGAGCAGCTCACGGGCGACCCCCTCGACGGACGCAGCGACATCTATTCGATGGCGCTCGTGCTCTTCCGAATCCTCACCGGGCGGCTTCCCTTCGCGGGCGAGACGGCGCAGGAGATCATGGTGCAGCGCCTGACCCGCGAACCGATGACCCTCTCCGAGGTGTCGGGGCGGGCCTTCGACCCCGGCCTCGAGGCGGCGGTCGCGGCGGGACTCCGGCGCAAGGCCGAGGAGCGGCCTGCCGACGCGCGAAGCTTCGCCGCGGGGGTGCGGGCTGCGCTTGAGGGTCGGGCGGCGGCTCCGCCGCCGGCAGGAGCGAGCGGTGTGGCGGCCGGGGCGGTCCCTGCAGCAGTTGCACCCGTGCCCGCGGGAGCCACGGGGGGTGAGGCGCCGCCGAACGTCCCGGAGACCCGGGTGGGTGCGCCGCCTCCTCCGGCGACCCCGACGGGTGCGCCGGCGACGGCAGGATCACCCGCCGAGCCCGGGTCGGCCGCTCCGGCCGGAACCGGGGGGAGCCGCTCGAAGCTCCCCGTGCTCCTGGCGATCGCGGCGGTCGTCGGCTTTCTCTTCGTGGCCTCCGTCGTCGGGGCGGGCCTCGCGATGGGATGGTTCGGGCGGGGCGATGTCGCGGCGGTGAGCGACGACCCCGGGCTGCCACCCACGCCGGGGGCGGTGGCCGACGCGACGGACCCCGCAGCCCTCCCGGCCGACTCGCCCGGGCAGGCCGACGCTCCGCCGCCGACCGTGCCCCCCCCTGCGGACCCCCCGGTGCAGGAGCCGCCCG
>SLDT01000050.1 GCA_007125125.1 Gemmatimonadota bacterium
CTCTTCGGTCCAGCGGGGCTCCCCGTCGGAGTTCGCGATCTCGAGGGTGAGGTGAAACACGAGACGGGCGACGCGCGCCGTCTTGTCCTGGTCGATGAGGTCCGGGGTGTCGGAGGGGAGGTGGTAGTCGTCGTGGAGCCAGGTCGTGAAGAAGAGGGCCGGGATTCCCTTCTCGACGAAGCTGAAGTGGTCGCTCCGGAGAAAGGCCTGCTCCTCGGGCGCAGGGTCCGGAGCCAGGACGAGCCCCAGCTCCGGGTGTTCGCGGGCAACCCGATGAGCGAGCGCCCCGATCGTCGTGAACTCCTCGCCGATGGCGTGCAGGGTGTCCGGATGATTCCTGCCGATCATGTCGAGGTTGATGTTCGCGATGATGTCCTCGCCCGGCACGGTCGGGTGCTCGGCGTAGTAGGCCGAGCCGAGGAGCCCCTTCTCCTCACCGCTCACCGCGAGGAGCACGATCGAGCGCCGCGGAGCAGTCGGGAGTGCCGCGAGCGCGGCCCCGATCTGCATGAGGGCGGCCGTTCCCGAGGCATTGTCGTCTGCGCCGTTGAAGATCGAGTCACCGGTGGCATCGGGTGGTCCCACCCCGACATGGTCGAAGTGCGCCGTGAGCACGATGTAGGTCCCGGCGAGGGCGGGGTCCGACCCCCGGACGATCCCGACGACATTCGAGACCTCGTCGGAGCGGGGGGCGAAGGCCGACTCCATCGAAAAGGAGAGGTCCTCGAGAAGACGAGGCTCGAACTCCGGGTCGTCGGGGACCACGCCGACCGACTCGAGGAGGGGCGACCAGGCCTCCCATGCGAGTCCGAAGACGGGGATCGGGAGCTGACCTGCGGCTCCCCCCTCGAGCGCCGCTGCGATCTGGAAGATCTCGGCTCCGTCCGTGTCCGGATCGAGCAGGAGGAGGACACCGGGTGATCCGACCTGCATGGCCGCCTGAATGACCATTCCGAACTCGGGTCCGAGCCCCTCGGGAAGGTAGGCCATGAGGAGCCTTCCTCCCGCTTCGGAAGGGAGGCCGGCCGAGAGCCGTTCGGGGGTACCGAGGAAGAAGGGGGGGCCGGACACGGGGGTCGGTGGGCTCGGGATCGCGAAGAAGTCCGTGCCATAGCGCCAATCTCCCGCGACGCCCGGACCGTCCCCCGAGAGGCGGGTGCGGGTCCGGTCGACCTCGAGCCGTTCGAAGTCCCAGCGCTGGAAGTAGTCGTCGTCTCCGTCTCCGGCGGGCCCGATCCCGGATGCACGGAAGTGGTCGGCGATGTAGCGGGCCGCCTCCTCGAGTTCGGGACTCGGCGTGTCGCGCCCCCGCATCTCGTCCGAGGCGAGATGGGCGATATGGCGGAAGATCGCGTCGCTCGTGAGATGGCGCTCGAGCACCTCCGCCCGGTCCGTCTCGACGGCCGCAGGGACCGCTGGAGCCGGGGTGGGCGCGGCCGTCGACGGGGCGCAGGCGGTAACCCCGACAAGGACGAGGAGGAGTGTCGCGTAGAGGGCACGGACTGAGATCGATTGGCTTGACATGGTCACTGAAGGGCAGGGGGAGCTATTTGCGACGTCGGGGAAACATCCACCCCCGACGAATCGTGCGAGGTTCCTCGACCGAAAGGAAGGCCAGGTCGTCGGCCTGGTCCACGACTTCCAGGACGCGGCGGATCTGACGCCGCTTCACGAGCGTGTAGATCATGTCGACCTTGCCTTCGCGGCCGTATCCGGCGAACTCGGTCACACCGAAGCCCTCGTCCCGGAGCGCCCGCGCCACCTCTTCGCCAAGGTCACGCGAGATGATGCGGATCGACGCCAGGCCCAGGGCAAGCTTTCCCTCGATGAAGAGGCCGACGACACTTCCGGCGGCAAAACCTCCGGCATAGCCCAGAATGTGCCAGGTCGAATGCAGGTTCTGAATCGCGGTGCCGACCGCGACGACCCAGATGAGTGCCTCGAAGAAGCCGATGACCGGCACGATGGTCCGCCGGTCCCGCATGATGAGGAGCATGCGGAGGGTTGCGAGGGTCACGTCGATGATTCGCAACCCGAAGATGATCAGGGGTCCCCAGGCACTCGCGAAGAGTTCGGACATCTCAGTTGCCGGTGGAGACGGTGGAGACGGAATCGACGAGGGCGAGGTCCTCGGGGCGGTCGATGTCGGCCAGGGCGGTCAGGGTGCGCACCCCGAGCCCCTCGGCCTCGGCTCGCGCGAGACTGCGCTCGAGCACCTCTCCCGTGCTCCAGGGAATTCCCTCGAAGAGCGCGGGGGCCGGCCGCCGGAGGGCCAGGAGGTAGTACCCGCCATCGCGCGCGGGCCCGAAGACGGCATCGCACCCCTCTTCGCCCTCGAGCAGGACGAAGGCACGCTCGACATGGCCCGCATCGAGGGCGGGGACGTCCGTGCCGATGATCGCGACTCGATCGGCCGAGCGGAAGGCCTGATCGAAGGCGTCGGCCATTCGCTCTCCGAGATCGCCCTCGCACTGGGGGGCGAACTCGAGCCCTTCCGTACCGAGCCAGTCACGGACCTCGTCTCCGGCGTCGGCGGGGGTGTGGCACACCCTCACGCGGAAGGGGCCGCCGCGGACCCGGTCGACGATTTCCCTTCCCATCGCCCGGTAGAGGCGGGCGGCCTCGTCTTCGCCGATCCCGGCCGCGAGCCGGGTCTTCACCCCGCCCGGACGGGGTGCCTTCGCGAAGACGAGGAGGAGGCTTGCGTCGGGAGCCGGGGCGGGGAACCCTTCCTCCGGACCTGGCCGGCTTTCGGCGCGGTGCGGCCGGTACCAGCGGGCGAGCCGCTCCGGGGGAACACCGCTCCCGTAGAGCGAGAGCAGGGTCGCGTTGCGGAGCCAGCCGAAAAGCGGGCCCTCCTTTCGGTAGCGGCGTGCGCTCGTCAGGAGGGGAGCATCGAGCGTGCGCAGCCCTCCCGTGCGACGGAGCCGTCGCACCGCCTCGACGTCTTCCATGAGCGGGATTTCGGGAATCCCGCCGAGCGCCTGCCAGCGGGAGCGGGAAAGAAGAAGACCCTGGTCTCCGTAGGCGAGGCCGGTGAGTTGTTCGCGGAGGCGCTGTCCATGCTCGAGGAAGCGCCACCAGGGGCCCTTGGCGTCGAGTTGGAAGCGGAAGGTCGCGGCCTCCTCGGGCGGGGGCTCCGAGAGCCACGCGACCAGGGCCGAGCAGGCCTCGGGGGTCAGGCGCGAATCGGCGTGCAGGAAGAGGAGCCAGGGGGCGGATGTGCTTGCGGCCCCGACGTTCATCTGGGTCGCCCTTCCTCGCGGGGCGAGGACGACGGAGGCCCCCGCGGCTCTGGCCCGCTCTCGCGTGGTGTCGGTCGAACCGCCGTCGGCCACGACGATGCTGGACTCGAGAGGGAGCTCACGGAGTTCCGCGAGGAGGGAGGGGAGGGCGTCCTCCTCGTTCAGCGTCGGGATGACGACGGCGAGGGAGGGGAGGGGGGAGGATGCCAAGCCGATCAGTCCAGGGTGTCGTTCAGGGTCCAGTCATACTCGAAGAAGCGGACGCTGGTGTCGGGGCGGAGGACCGTCTCGCGACGTTCGCCGATGAGGTAGCCGGCGAAGAAGCTCCGAAGCCCGTCGTGGCCCCCGAAGTCGTCGGCGTACCAGTCGAGCACCTTGTTCAGGCGGAGGGTGGCGGGTGGGCCGGGTTCGAGCCGGAAGTGCTCCTCATTGGCCATGAGGTGTCGGACGGCCCGATCGAGTTGTTCGTCCAGGGTCTCGGGCTCGTACGCCATCGGCCAGAGCACGGGGCAACTCACCGCCGCGCAGTTCACTGCGAAGTGGATCCTCGGCTCCTCGAAGGTCGGGCGAATGATCTCGTGTTCGATCTCATCCTGCGAGCGGCTTGCGCCCGCCACTTCGCAGTGGTTGCGGGTGAAGACGTCGCGGATCTGCCACACGGAGTTGTCGGGATAGCCAGCGACCCGATTTCGCACCGATCCGAACAGGCCGACGCCTCCGGCCCGGATGGGGTAGTGGTCGATCACGAGCTTGAGCATGCACGCATTGTAGGCATTGATCCAGAAGGCGAGGGCTTCGTCCCGGCTCGCCACCTCGAGGGCCTCGGGCGAGGTGGCCGCGAGGGAAGCGAGATAGCGGTCGAGGCCCTCCCGGTCGTCAGCGAGGGCGGCGTAGTCGACCCGAGGCATCCGGACGAACCGATCGAGCACCTGGGTGAAGGGCGCGTGCGAGGGGAGGTCGAGGGAAGTGCTCGTCGGAGAGGCCGCTGACGTGTCGGCGGCAGGCCGTGCGAGCGACCAGACGGCGCCGAGGCCAGCGAGGACGAGGACGACGACAAGGAACGGGCGAGGGCCGAGGTGCATCGGGGGGACCGGGTTCGTGAGGGTGCGGATCAATGATCTCGAATGATAAACCCCGCCGGGGGGAGTTTCGGTTCCGTCGTCCCATTCGGCCATTCCGGCGGCCCTGTCCCGACGGTAGCTTCGGAGGGTCGATAGGTGTGCGACGGGCGACGGCGAGACCGGGTTCACTGCGGCCCCGGCTCTTTCGTGTTCTCTTCGGCTCTGCTACCTTGCAGTGCCGTTCGGGAGACGGCGCATCCCCTTCCAGGAACCAGTGGACCGCGACGGAGCGAGGACGATGGCGGAGATGAACGAACAGAAGAAGAAGGATCTGGCCACGGCGCTGAGTCAGATCGAACGCTCCTACGGAAAGGGGGCGATCATGCGGATGGGGGTCGACGGGGCCCGCGTCCAGATCGAAGCCATCCCGACCGGAGCCGTGAATCTCGACGCCGCGATCGGCGTTGGCGGGGTCCCGCGCGGACGCATCTCCGAGATCTACGGGCCGGAGTCCTCGGGCAAGACGACGCTCTGCCTCCATGTGATCGCGAACGCTCAGCGGGCCGGCGGCGTGGCAGCCTTCATCGATGCCGAGCACGCACTCGACGTGCAGTACGCCCGAAAGCTCGGCGTCGACGTGGACAACCTTCTCGTGTCGCAGCCCGACACCGGGGAGCAGGCCCTAGAGATCGCGGAGGTGCTGATCCGGTCGAACGCAGTCGAGGTGGTCGTCGTCGACTCCGTGGCCGCCCTTGTTCCGAGGGCCGAGATCGAGGGGGAGATGGGCGACACCCACGTGGGTCTGCAGGCTCGTCTCATGAGCCAGGCGCTTCGAAAGCTGACAGGGGCCGTGAACCGCTCACACACCGCGGTCATCTTCACGAACCAGATTCGCGAGAAGGTGGGGGTCATGTTCGGTAACCCCGAGACCACCTCCGGGGGGCGGGCGCTCAAGTTCTACGCATCGCTCCGAATGGATATCCGTCGGATCGGAGCGATCAAGGATGGAACGGATCTGGTGGGGAACCGAACCCGGGTGAAGGTCGTGAAGAACAAGTGTGCGCCGCCCTTCAAGCAGGCCGAGTTCGACATCATGTACAACGAGGGGATCTCCCATACCAGCCTCCTCCTGGATCTGGGTAGCGAGATGGACATCGTCGAGAAGTCCGGGGCGTGGTATTCCTACGGAGACTTGCGACTCGGTCAGGGCAAGGAGAACGCGCGCCAGTTCCTCCTGGAGAACGACGACGTGCGGGACGAGATCGACCGCAGACTGCGCTCGGCCATGGGTCTTGGACGCAATGGCGACGAGGCGGGCGAAGGCATCGTGGAGGGCTGAGCGGGGTAGAGAGCCCCGGAGTGGGCCGTTATCTTCCGAGGTCCATCACACGCGTAGCCCGGCGAGGCCGGGCACGAGCCCTCAGGGGAGTCCATGCAGGCATCCGAGATCCGACGCCGCTTCCTCGAATACTTCCGGAGCCGCGGCCACGAACTGCGTCCGAGCAGCTCGCTGATTCCGGCGAATGACCCGACGCTGCTCTTCACGAATGCGGGAATGGTTCAGTTCAAGGAGGTCTTTGTGGGCGCCGAGGAGGCCCCATGGGCGCGTGCGGTGACGACGCAGAAGTGCGTGCGGGCGGGAGGAAAGCACAACGACCTCGAACAGGTGGGAGAGACCGCCCGTCACCACACCTTCTTCGAGATGCTCGGGAACTTCTCCTTCGGGGACTACTTCAAGCGGGATGCGATCCAGTACGCCTGGGGGTTCCTCACCGAGGAACTGAACCTCGATCCGGACCACCTCTTCGTGACCGTCCATCACTCGGACGACGAGGCCTTCGAGCTCTGGCAGGAGGTGGCGGGTGTCGACCCTGCGCGCATCTTCCGGATGGGTGACCGCGACAACTTCTGGCAGATGGCCGACACCGGACCCTGCGGCCCCTGCTCGGAGGTTCACTTCGACCAGCGCCCCGACGGGGAGCGGTCGATCCCGGATGAAGCGAGCTTCGAGGCGCTGGGTGAGTCCGGGGCCATCATGGAGCTCTGGAACCTCGTCTTCATGCAGTATGACCGGGATGCTGCCGGGAAGCTGAATCCCCTTCCGGCCCCCTCGATCGACACGGGTGCCGGACTCGAGCGCCTGGCCGCGGTCCTGCAGGGGGTCGATTCGAACTACCACACCGATCTCTTCGCCCCCCTGCTGGCGAGGGTCGAGGAGGTCACGGGTGTCCCCTACCGCGCGGACGAGCCGAGCGGGATGAGTGCACGCGTCCTGGCTGACCACGCAAGAGCGGTGGCCTTCCTGCTCGCCGACGGGGTCCTTCCGTCGAACGAGGGGCGTGGCTACGTCCTGCGGCGGATCCTGCGCCGGGCCGTTCGGCACGCCTGGCTGCTCGGGCGCCGGGAGCCCACTCTTGTCGAGGTGGTCGACGCACTGGTGCCGGCGATGGCGCCGGCGTGGCCGGAACTCGAGGAGCGACGCGAGCACCTCCTCCAGATGACCCGGCTCGAGGAGGAGCGCTTTCTCCAGACAATCGACGGAGGCATGGAGCGGTTGGAGGAGCTCGCCCCGGCCGGAGAGCCGGACCCCGACGGCGGCAGAGTCATTCCGGGTGACGAGGCCTTTCGCCTTTACGACACCTTTGGGTTTCCGATCGACCTGACCCAGATCCTCGCGAGGGAGCGAGGCTGGTCGGTCGATGTGGAGGGGTTCGAACGCGCCCTCGAGGAGCAGCGCGCACGGAGTCGGGCTGACCGGGCCAGGACGGCGATGGACGAGGTCGAGGGCGGACTCGACAGCTGGACGATGGTTTCCGGTGAGGTCGATCAGCGATGGGTGGGATGGGAAGAGACGACGGTCGAGACGCGTGTCGTTGCCTTGCGGCGGGACGGGGGCCGCCTCGGTGTGATTCTCGAGGAGAATCCCTTCTACGTGGAAGCCGGGGGCCAGGTGTCCGATACCGGCTTCGTCGAGGGGGACGAGTGGAACCTGGAGGTCGATCGGGTCTTTCGGGTCGAGGGGCGTACGGCCGTCGAGGGGCGGCTGTCTGGCGACCTGCGTGACGGCATGTCCGCGGTGCGAGCCCGCGTCGAGCGTGACCGACGGCACGACACGGAGCGGAACCACACGGCAACGCACCTCCTCCATGCGGCGCTTCGACAGGTACTCGGCGAGCATGTGGAGCAGCGCGGCTCTCTCGTTGCACCGGACCGCCTCCGCTTCGACTTCGCGCACGGCGCTCCCCTGACGGCAGAGGAGCTGGAGTCTGTCGAGCGCGAGGTCAACGACTGGATCTGGTCGGACCACCCGGTCGAATGGGAGATCGTGGACCGCGACGAGGCGCTTGCCAGGGGTGCGATGGCACTCTTCGGCGAGAAGTACGGCGATGAGGTTCGGGTCGTGGAGGTTCCCGGTGTGAGCCTCGAACTCTGTGGTGGGACGCATCTCCGGCACACCGGGGAGGCCGGGCTCTTCCGAATCGTGCGCGAGGGGGGGGTCGCATCGGGGGTGCGACGCGTGGAGGCGGTGACGGGGCCCGAGGCGTACCGACGGCTTCGTGAGGCCGAGGCAGAGCTGCAGGCACTGGCCGGACTCCTGAGAACCTCTCGCGAGGGTCTTCCCGATCGACTTCGCCAGCTTATCGCGGAGCGGGCCGAGCTGGAGTCCATCCTCGAAGAGCTGCGACGTTCGGGCGGGGGAGGCGAGGAGATCGTGCTCGAAGAGCGGCTGGACGGCGACACC
>SLDT01000227.1 GCA_007125125.1 Gemmatimonadota bacterium
CGATCGAGCTGCTGCGGGCGCAGTGGAAGGCGGAGTGCCGCGAACAGGGGGGCGACCCGGAGACACCGCGGGGGCTGGGTCAGGTGAAGAACGCGCGCTGGCTGCCGGATGGGCTGATGGAGCGGGCGATGGAGGCGCTCGTGGAGGGGCGGGAGGACGCGGAGGAGGGGCACGGTCAGGACAAGGAGGGGCACGGTCAGGAGAAGGAGGGGAGCGGGCCGGATGACGGGGAGCAGGGGCCGCATGAGCAGGACACGAACAGGGCATGAGCAGGAGATGGGTCGGACGATGGACCCTTTCGGCGCGCCCCGTAGGAGCGCAGATTGACGACATGGACTCAGCTTCTTCGGATCGTTCGCATGAACGAGGGCGAGCCGCGCGCGGGCTGTCGGGCAAGGGGACGGTGGTCCTCGCCGGCGTGGTCCTGGCGGGCGTTGCCCTTGCCTTCGGGGTCCTCTGGCAGGGGGGCTCGAGCGGGCCCTTCGGGGCCATGGGTCCCCTGGCGGGTGGCCTGCCCTTCGGCGGCGAGCCGCCCTGCGTGGAACCGGCCGGCGGGCACGCAGCGGCGTCGGTCCCCTCGCCGGACCTCTACTGCATCGAGCTTCATCCGGCCCCGGCGGGCGGAGAGGCGCGCGGGCGGGTCTGGCTCCTTCCCGCGGAAACGCCCTTCGGCGCCGCGGTGGACCGGGACGGCGTGGCCCGGCACCGCTTCCGGCTCGAGGCACACGGGCTTCCCGACCCCTCGGAGCTGGGCGACTTCGACCGCTACGTGGTCTGGATCACACCGCCGAGCCTCTTCCCGATGGTTCCGGTGGGCGAGGTCCACAACGGAACTTTCGAGCTGGGCGAGGCGGCCTTCAACCAGTTCATCGTGATGGTCTCGGCCGAGGGGCCGGAGCCGGGTGCCGCACGCGCGGGGCCCCTGGTGCTCCGGGGGACCTCGGCCTCGATGCAGATCCGGCCGCACGACCTTCCCGTGATCATCGCGGAGATGGCGGGGGGCACGGGCGATCCCGGCGCGCACGACCACGGACGGCACCATGAACCCCCCGGGGCGCATGCGGGGCACGGCATGCCGGCGCCCCCTGACGTGGGGGGCGACGTCCGCATCTACCTTGGCCATGGTCTTGGCGAGATCGACCTTCCTCCCGGCGCGGCCAGCGAGTGGCGGATGCCCCCGATGCACCCCCTCGTCCAGATGCCGGTCGAGATGATGCGGATGCGCCCCCCGGTCGATCCGTTCATTCCGGTGGGCGGGGCCGCCGGGGCGTCGGGCGATGGCGCGGGCCATGCCGGTATCGGAGCGAGCATCCCCCTCGCGCAGCCGCGCCGCGAGCTCCTCCTCCAGGATGGAGACACCCTCGACCTCGAGGCGGGGCCGGTGCTCCGGCGAATTGGCGGACTCGAACTTCCGGGCTACGGCTTCAACGGGCAGATCCCGGGCCCCCTCCTCCGCGCCCAGGAGGGGGCCACGGTACACGTCCGCTTCCGAAACGACACTCCGCTGCCGACTGCGATCCACTGGCACGGGCTCCGTCTCGAGAACCGCTTCGACGGGGTGCCGGGCCTGACGCAGGATCCGATCCCGCCGGGGGCGACCTTCTCGTACGAGCTCCGGATGCCGGACGAGGGCACCTTCTGGTACCATCCCCACCTGCGCGAGGACGTGATGCAGGACCTGGGCCTCACCGGAAACATCCATGTGACGCCGGTGGGGGCAGGTGCGGACGGGGACGATGGGAACGGGTCAGCGGACGGCTGGTACCCGGCGGTCCACCGCGAAGCCTTCCTCCAGCTCGATGACCACCTCCTCGGGCCGGACGGGCCGGTGGCCTACGGGGCCCAGTCGCCGGTGCATGCCCTGATGGGGCGCATCGGGAACGTGCTTCTCGTGAATGGCGCCACCGACTGGAGCACGGAGGTCCGGCCGGGCGAGGTGGTCCGCTTCCATCTCACGAATGTGGCGAATGCGCGCGCCTTCAACATCTCCTTCGGGGGCGCGCCGATCCGGCTGGTGGGCGGTGACGTGGGGCGGCTCCCCCGCTCCCGCCCGGTCGAGAGCGTGGTGATCGCCCCGGCCGAGCGGTGGATCGTCGATGTCCTCTTCGAGGAGCCGGGCACCCTCGCGATCGAGAACCGCGTGCAGGCGATCGACCACATGTCGGCGATCTTCCTGGCCGAGGTCGACACCCTCGGCATCGTACGGGTGGAAGGCACCCCGGCGCCCCCCCTCGACCGGCCCTTCGACGCGGTCCACGAGGCACCCGCGCTCGCGCGCGAAGTCGATGCCCTCGTCGTCGAGCACCGGGGCCAGCCCCCGGAGCGGTCCCTTGTCCTCGATGTGAGTGTGGGCGAGCTGCCCTTCCCCCTGGACCCGCTCCTGATCTGGGAGGGGGTCTTCCGGCCGCAGGTGGAGTGGGCGGGGACGATGCCCGACATGGACTGGCTCGTCTCGGGGCGCGAGGTGGGGTGGGTCCTCCGCGACCCGGAGACGGGGAGGGAGAACATGGCGATCGACTGGCGCTTCCGGGTGGGAGACCAGGTGCGGGTGCGCCTCGTGAACGACCGGGACGGCCTGCACGCGATGCAGCACCCGATCCACATCCACGGGCAGCGCTTCCTGGTGCTGGCGGTGAATGGGGAGCCCCACCCCGACCCGACCTGGAAGGACACGGTCCTCGTGCCGACGGGGACGACGGTGGACCTTCTCGTCGAGATGTCGAACCCGGGGAGCTGGATGGTCCACTGCCACATCGCGGAGCACCTCGAGACGGGGATGATGGCGGTCTTCGAGGTGACGCCGTAGCCGGTTGCCCGGGGCACGGCGTGGGCGCACCCTTGCGGGACGGGGCCCGAAGCCGGATTCTGTCCCTCTCACCCAGCAACCCCTTCGACCAGGCATGACCATGGCTCCGTACAGACCCCGACTCCTGCCGCGCTCGCTCGTCGCGGGCGTGGGCGCGGCCCTCCTGCTTCTTGCCGGCTGCGGCGACGACCATTCGCGTGCGGCGCAGGAACTCTATCCCGAGGTGCTCGAGTACGTCTCGGTCCCCGAGGCGTTGGTGGCGCTGACGAACGTGACCGTGGTCGACGGGACCGGGGCCGATCCGGTGCCGGGCCAGACGGTGCTGATCCGCGAGGGACGCATCGAGCGGGTGGGACCGGCGGGCGAGGTGAGTCCCCCGAGGGGCGCGCGCGTACTCGACCTCGAGGGGCACACGGTGATCCCGGGAATGGTCGGGCTCCACAACCACACCTTCTACTCGGTGGGAGGGCGGCGCGTCCAGCTCCAGTACAGCTCGCCGCGGCTCTACCTCGGCTCCGGGGTCACGACGATCCGGACCACGGGGGCGGCCTCGCCCTATGACGAGATCGAGCTGAAGCGGCTGATCGACGCGGGGCGGGAGGTGGGCCCGCGGATGCATGTGACCGGCCCCTACCTCTCCGGCCCCGGAGCCCCCTCGCACCACCTCGCCCTGACCGCCGCCGAGGAGGCGCGCGAGGTGATCGGGTACTGGGCCGAGGAGGGGGCGACCTGGTTCAAGGTCTACACCCGCATCTCGCGCGAGGCGCTGGGCGCGGCGATTGAGGAGGCGCACCGCCGGGGGCTCAAGTTCACCGGGCACATCTGCTCGGTCACCTTCACCGAGGCGGTCGAGCTCGGGATCGATGCGATCGAGCACGGCTTCTTCACGAACACGGACTACCATCCGGACAAGGAGCCCGACGAGTGCCCGGGCGGGCTGCGGGGGCACCTCCTCCAGACCGAGATCGACTCCGAGCAGGTGCAGCGGACCTTCAGCGCGATGATCGACAATGGGGTCTCGATGACCTCGACCCTTGCGGTGTACGAGCTGTCCTACCCCGGGCGTCCCCCCCTCGAGGAGCGCTTCCGCGAGGCGATGGACCCGGAGTCCTTCGATCTCTACATGGCGACGCGCGAACGGATCGAGGCGAACGCGGCCACCTCGACGATGCCGGAGGTGTTCCGGCGCGGGCAGGCCTACGAGCTCGCCTTCGTGCGGGCCGGGGGGCTCCTCGGCGCCGGGGTCGACCCCACCGGGAACGGGGGCGCCCTCCCCGGCTTCGGGGACCAGCGCAACTACGAGCTCCTGATCGAGGCGGGCTTCACCCCGGTCGAGGCGATCCGGATCATGTCGCTGAACGGCTCGATCATCCTGGACGAGGGCGATGAGCTCGGTTCGATCGAGGAGGGGAAGATCGCCGACCTCGTCGTGATCCGGGGCGATCCGATTGCGAACCCGGCCGAGATCCGAAACGTCGTGACCGTGTTCAAGGACGGGGTCGGATACGATGCCGGTCGGCTCATCGAGGCCGTCCGGGGGCAGGTCGGGATCCGGTGAGCGGGTGACCCGACCTGCCCCGGCGCGGTCAGCTTTCGGATCAGAGCCCGGGGGCTACCCCTCGTGAACCCGCAGCAGGCTCGAGGAGGAAGGCTCGGGTCTGCCCGTCCTTGAGTCCGTAACCGACGATCTGGCCCCGGTCGTTGATCCCCATGGCCGCACGGAGGTCCCATCCCTCGGCCTCGACGAGGGCGTTCAGGTCGTGGGCCACCCCGTCTCGCCAGAGGACGGCGGCCGCGGCCCCGAAGGTGGGGAACCCGAAGAAGGTCGAGACCCAGCCCACGATGTCGCCGGAGGCGTTGATGTCGTTGGCGCGGCTGTGCCGGATCCCGAGTTCGGCGGGGTGGATGTCGCGCATGGATCCGTTCCGCCACACGAAGGCGTGATACGTGCCGCCACCGACCACGGATTCACCGACCACCTCCGAGCGTGGATTCACCCCGTAGGCCACGCTGAAGTTCGTGGGGTCCGCAAGCGCTCCGAGGTCGATCATGCGCCGACCGTCCCAGAGAAAGGCATGCGAGACGCGTGACCCGAACTCACTGAGAATGTCCGTCTGCGCGAGCCCGACAACACGCCCGTTCTCGGCGATCGCGTTCCCCCGGCTGGTGGCGGCGGGGTCGTTGCTGATGGCGCCCAGGGCTGTCATCGTCCCCCTGTCCCAGAGCACTGCCTGGCCCCCGCTCGTCCCGACGACCTGGCCACGGTTGTTGATGTCGTTCGCGACGGCGCTCACGCCCGGCGCGAGCTCCTCGAGTTCGCCGTTCCGCCAGAGGACGGCACGGGACGCCCCTGCGGGGGTGAAGGCCTCGCCGACGGCCTCCCCACTCTGGTTCACCCGGAAGGCCCGGCTGAACGTCGATCCGTCAAGGGTGCCGAGGTCTCGGAGTTCCGAGCTTCCCCGCTCCGCGAGAAAGGCCAGCTGGGGTCGGGCCGAGGAGGTGAGGCGGGAAGTCCCGACGATGTCTCCGCGGTTGTTGATCCCGAGCGCGAAGGCGGCGTTGCCTCCAAGGGTGCCCAGGTCGGTGAGCTCGAAGGAGGGCGCGCCCCGCATTCCTCGGTTCAACTCCGCCTCGGAGGCCGGAGCTGGAGCGGTCACCTCCGAACAGGCGACGAGAAGGAGTGAGAGGAGCACAACGGAGAGACGTTTCATGGGGCCATCCTGTTTGATTGGGGAGTGGTCCGGCCGGGGCGAATGACCCTGCCGAGGGAAACGGGACAATACGATAGTGAGTGCGCAGTGTCAATAAATCAGAGAGGCACGGGGTGGCCGCGCCCGACTCCCACCCCTACCTTGTCGACATGACCAGTCCATCGTCCGCATCCATGACCGTCTCCGCCCCGGCCCCCGACACCTTCGAGCGCGCCGTCGACCTCGCCACCCGCCTCGACGCCGAGGTCGGGAAGGTCATCGTGGGCCAGGAGCGGGTGCGCCGGGAGGTGCTCCTCTGCGTGCTGGCGGGGGGGCACTGCCTCCTGCGCGGGGTCCCCGGCCTCGCGAAGACCCTCCTGATCCGGACCCTCGCCGAGGCGGTCGACCTCACCTTCAGCCGGATCCAGTTCACCCCCGATCTCATGCCCTCGGACATTCTGGGGACGGAGGTGATCGACCAGGACCCTGCGACGGGCGAGCGGCGCATCCGCTTCGTGCGCGGGCCGATCTTCGCGAACGTCATCCTGGCCGACGAGATCAACCGGACCCCGCCCCGCACCCAGGCGGCCCTCCTCGAGGCGATGCAGGAGTACCAGGTCACGATCGCGGGGGTCGCGCACCCCCTCGAGCGTCCCCTCTTCGTCCTCGCCACGGAGAACCCCATCGAGCAGGAGGGCACGCATCCCCTCCCCGAGGCGCAGCTTGATCGCTTCATGCTGAATGTCGTGATCGACTACCCCTCTCCCGAAGACGAGCGAGCCGTCCTCGTGGAGACCACGACCTCGAGGAACCGGCACGCCTCGCCCGTCGCGGGAGGAGCCGAACTCGAGGAGGTCCGCACCCTCGTGCGCGACCTCCCCGCCGCCTCGAACGTGATCGACTACGCCCTGCGGCTCGTGCGCGCGACCCGCCCCGCCGACCCGACCGCCCCGGACGACGTGCGCACATGGGTCGAGTGGGGTGCAGGCCCCCGCGCAGGCCAGGCGCTCCTCCTCGGGGCGAAGGCGGCCGCCCTCCTGGACGGGCGTTCGGTTCCCGAGCCCGACGACATCACCGGGATCGCACCGGCCGTGCTCCGGCATCGCATCCTCGTGAACTTCCACGCCGAGGCCGACCGGGTGAGTGCCGATGACGTCATCGCCCGCCTCCTCGAGCGGGTTCGTCCCTGAGCGTCCCACCCCGACCCGTCCCACCCCGATGTCTCCCCTCTCCGCGCAGGTCGTCACCTCGATCGGTGACCTCGAGCTCGTCGCGCGGCTTGTCGTCGAGGGGATGCGCGCGGGGCGCCACCGGAGCCCGCTTCTCGGCTTCAGCGCGGAGTTCAGTCGCCACCGTCCCTACCAGCCCGGCGACGACCTCAAGCACCTCGACTGGAAGCTCCTCGCCCGGACCGACCGCCTCTACACCCGCCGCTTCCACGAGCGCACGAACCTCTCCCTCATGCTCGTGGTCGACAGCTCGGCCTCGATGGACTTCCCCGAGGGCGAGGCCACGAAGCTCCGCTCCGCGGTCGTCCTCGCCGCCGCCCTCGCCCACCTCGTCTCGACGGGGGGCGACTCCGTCGGACTCACCACACGCCACGCCGGGGAGCCCCTGCACCTCCCCGCCCGTGGAGGGCGCCCTCACCTCCGGGCCCTCCTCGCGCGCCTGGATCGACTCGAACCCGCCGGCACCTTCGACACCCCCGCGATGATCGAGCGCGCCGCGAACGTCCTGAGGCGCCCCGGCCTGCTCCTCCTGATCTCGGACCTCTACGACGACGAGGAGGCCATCCGCTCGGCCCTCGCCCGCGCCGTGCGCCGGGGCCACGACGTCGCCGTGCTCCACCTCCTCGACCCCGCCGAGCGCGAGCTCGCACTCGAGGGAGAGCTCCTCTTTGAAGACGCAGAGACCGGGGAGCGACGCATCGTGGACACGCGCACCGCCGCACCCCGCTACGGGGCCGACCTCGAGGCCTTTCTCGAGCGCACCCGCGACGCGGCCCGCCGAGAGGGGATCGACCTCCACCCCGCCTGGACCGACACTCCCCCCTCGACCCTCCTGCGGAGCTTCCTCCTCGCCCGCCGGGGGGCCGGATGATCTGGCGCAACCCCCTCGCCTGGTTCGGCCTCCTCACCCTCGCCGTGCCCCTCGCGGTGCACCTCCTGGCCCGCCGGAACCCGGAGCGCCGCCGCTTCCCGACCCTTCGCTTCGTCCCCGCCACGCCCCCCCTGTCGGCACGGTGGAGCCGCCTCTCGGACCTCCCCCTCCTCGCCCTCCGGCTCCTCATCCTCGCGGTCCCGACCGCCGCCCTCGCCGGCCCCCTCCTCGAGAGCAGGACCCCTGCGCCCCTCACCCACCGCGTTGTCCTCGTGGACACGAGCGCGAGCATGGGCGCCGCCCGGGACGAAGCCCTCGCGCGCGCCGCCGAGCTCGCCGCCGACCCTGCCGCGCCCGCCCTCGTCGTCCCGACCGCCCGCCCCGGCGCGGCACTTGCCGGCGCCGCC
>SLDT01000146.1 GCA_007125125.1 Gemmatimonadota bacterium
GCACCGATCAGGAGGAAGGCACCCACGGCGAACCGTCCGCGGGGGCTCCCCTCACGCACACCCTCCCGACCTGGATCGGCCCGGGGGTGCTCCTCGGGGCCTTCATTCTCACCGCCGTGAACTTCTTCCGGCTCGTGGCCGCGGGGCCCGTCGAGCCCGTCGTGCGTTCCTGGTGGAGCTGGATCGACACGGGGACCCTCGCGATCGAGGCCGCGGTCCAGCTCGACCAGCTCTCCCTCGTCATGATGATGGTCGTGACGGGGGTCGGGTTCCTGATCCACGTCTTCAGCGTGGGCTACATGAAGGAGGACCCGGGGTACCCGCGCTACTTCGCCTATCTGAACCTTTTCGTCTTCTTCATGCTCACCCTCGTCATGGGCGCGAACTTCCCCATGATGTTCGTGGGGTGGGAAGGGGTCGGGCTCTGCTCCTATCTCCTCATCGGGTACTGGTTCCAGGACCGCGAGAAGGCCGATGCCGGGAAGAAGGCCTTCATCGTGAACCGGATCGGGGACGTCGGGCTCCTCGTCGCGATGTTCCTCCTCTTCGTGGCCTTCGGGACCCTCGACTACCAGGCGATCTTCCAGGCCGCCCCCGATGTCCTCGTCTACGGGGGAGGGCTCGTCACGGCGATCACCCTCTTCCTCCTCCTCGGGGCGGCGGGGAAGAGCGCACAGGTGCCCCTGTATGTCTGGCTCCCCGACGCGATGGCGGGGCCGACGCCGGTCTCGGCCCTGATCCACGCGGCCACGATGGTCACGGCCGGGGTCTACCTCGTCGCCCGCGCCTCGGTCCTCTTCGCGATGGCCCCGGTCGGGGCGGCGGCGGTCGCGACCGTCGGCGCGATCACCGCCCTCTTCGCGGCGACCATCGCGCTCCAGCAGTACGACATCAAGAAGGTCCTCGCCTACTCGACCGTCTCCCAGCTCGGCTTCATGTTCATGGGGGTGGGGGTCGGCGCCTACGCCGCGGGTGTCTTCCACCTCATGACCCATGCCTTCTTCAAGGCGCTCCTCTTCCTCGGCGCCGGGGCCGTCATCCACGGGATGCACCACGCCCTCCATGCCACGCACAAGGACTGGGACGCCCAGGACATGCGCAACATGGGGGGGTTGAAGCGCTTCATGCCCGTGACCTGGCTCACGATGTGGATCGCGACCCTCGCGATCGCGGGGATCTGGCCCTTCGCGGGCTTTTTCTCGAAGGATGAGATCATCTGGTACGTGGGCACCTCGGCTCCCGCAGGCATCCTCTACACGATCCTCTGGGGGATGGCGATCGCCACCGCGCTCCTCACTGCCTTTTACATGACCCGGATGATGGTCATGACCTTTCACGGTCCGAACCGGACCGGGGAGGCGGAGCAGGTACACCTGCACGAGTCGCCCCTGAACATGACGATCCCACTCGGGATCCTCGCGGTGCTCTCGGTCGTCGGGGGGTGGATCAATGTGCCCCGCTCGGTGCGTGAGTCATTCTTCGGCGGATTCGGGTTCCTCCCGATGTCGGACTGGCTCGATCGCTGGCTCGAGCCCGTGACCGGAACGGCGCAGGCGATTCGTCTCGAGGAGGTCGGGGCCTACGCGTCGACCGCGCCGGTCGGCGGTGGCCACGTGCTCTGGGGCGCGATCGCGACCGGACTTGCCCTGACCGTCGTGATCCTCGCGGCGCGGGCCTTCGGGCAGGCCGGTATCCGGCCCGCGGTCGAGTCGACGGATCCCGAGTCCGGGATCCGGAAGGTGCTCCATGACAAGTGGTACGTCGACGAGCTCTACGACCGCTTCATCGTTCAGCCGATCATCGGGGTCTCCCGCTTCTGCTGGCGCTGGATCGACCAGGTCCTGATCGACGGGACCGTGAACGCGGTGGGCAACGTCTCGCGCGGAGTGGGCTGGTTCGGCTCTCTCTTCCAGACCGGACAGCTCAACACCTACGCTTTCATCCTGACCCTGGGCGCGCTCGCCGTGCTCGGCGTCCTGCTCTTCTGAGGCGGCGCCATGACTGCACTCCTGCAAGCGATCGGTTACGAGGCCTGGGCGCTGCACGCCCTCATCTGGCTTCCCCTCGTCGGGCTGGCCGCCGTGCTCCTCTCGTCGGAGGAGCGCGCACGCCAGATCGCCTTCGGCTGGACCAGCGCCCTCTTCGTCCTGAGCCTCGGCCTCTGGTGGAGCTTCGATCCGGGCGGAGAGCTCTTCCAGCTTACGAGCCGGACCGACTGGATCTCGGCGTGGGGGGTGAGCTATGCCCTCGGCGTCGACGGGATCAGCCTCTTCATGATCCTGCTCACGACGCTCACGATGCCGCTGGCGATCCTCGGGGCCTTCCGCTACATCCGCGAGCGGCAGAGGGCCTTCTACGCCCTCATGCTACTCCTGCAGACCGGGATCATCGGGGTCTTCGCCTCGATGGACCTCTTCCTCTTCTACGTCTTCTTCGAGCTCACCCTCGTCCCGATGTACTTCATCATCGGGGTCTGGGGCGGGGAGCGCCGGGTCTACGCCGCGATCAAGTTCTTCCTCTACACGGCTGTGGGTTCGCTCCTCATGCTCGTCGCGATCCTCTACGTCTACATGCAGGCGCGGATGGCGGCGGGTGGTGCGGGATCCTTCTTCTACCTCGACCTCCTCGGCACGTCGCTCACCCTCGGCGAACAGCTCTGGCTCCTGGCAGCCTTCGCGCTCGCCTTCGCGATCAAGGTGCCGATCTTTCCGCTTCACACCTGGCTCCCGGACGCACACGTCGAGGCTCCGACTCCCGGCTCCGTCGTCCTCGCCGCAGTTCTCCTCAAGATGGGCACCTACGGATTTCTCCGCTTCGTGCTCCCCTTCTTCCCGGACGCCGCGATCCATCCGACCGTCGTCATGGTGATGCTCACCCTCGGGGTGATCGGGATCGTCTACGCGGCCTGGGTCGCCGCCGTCCAGCCCGATGCGAAGAAGCTCGTCGCCTACACCTCCGTGGCCCACATGGGCTTCGTGGTCCTCGGGATCTTCGCCCTCACCGTGAACGGGATCCAGGGCGGGCTCTTCGTGATGATTTCGCACGGCATCTCGACCGGCGCGCTCTTCCTTCTCCTCGGCATGCTCTACGAGCGCCGCCACACACGGGAGATCGAGGCCTTCGGGGGACTGGCCAAGGTGGCGCCCCTCATGGCGACCGCCTTCGTGATCACCGCTCTCGCCTCGATCGGCCTCCCGGGCACGAGCGGGTTCATCGGCGAGTTCCTCGCGCTCCTCGGAACCTTCGAGCGCTACCCGGTCATCGCCTTCATCGGCGCGACCGGAGTGATCTTCGCGGCGTACTACATGCTCCCGATGGTGCAGCGGATCCTCTTCAATCAGCTCGAACGCGAGGAGAATCGAACCCTCCCGGACCTCACTCCCCGCGAGATCGCCGTGCTCGGTCCGCTCCTCGCCCTCATGATCATCCTTGGCGTGTTCCCGACCCCCGTCCTCGAGCGGATGGAACCGGGTGTCCGGGCGATCGTGGAGTACGTCGACGAGGGTGCTCGGGGCGGAGCGCTGGCCACTCTGAAGCGCGAGCACGAGACAGGGACGGCCGAACTCGTCCAAGAGCCGCGCACGCCGCGGGTAGAGCAGGCCGAGCTTGGCCGCACGTCGCATCACGGTGAGCGGTATTCCCCAGCTCCATCATGGACCCCGAGTCCCGAGATGGCCGCGAATCGGCCTCCCTGGCCGGGGCCAGTCAACCTTCCTGTCACGACCGTTTTCACCCACGGCGACCAGGGCTGAGCCGGAATGAACCTCGACTTCGCTTCGAACGCGGATTACTTCTTTGCCCTCGCTCCCGAGATCCTCCTCTCGATCTGGGCGATGGTTGTACTTCTCGCCGGTGTCCGCAAGGAATCCGATTCCAGGCCACCGGGCGAGGGGACGACGCTCGGGTGGCTCTCCCTCGTGGGGCTTCTCCTCGCCGCAATGGCGAACGGGTGGCTCTACGGGGTGACCCAGGATGCCCCGGGGGCCATGATCACGATCGACGGCTTTCGGCTCTTCGCAAACTGGCTCTTCATCCTCGGCGCCGGGCTCACGATCCTCGTTTCGATGAGCTATGTGGGGCGCCAACGGCTCCAGTCGGGAGAGTTCTACAGCCTGATCCTCCTCGCGACCGTCGGGATGATGGTGATGGGGGGGACGAGGAACCTCATCCTCCTCTTCCTGGCGCTCGAGACGATGTCGATCGGGGCCTACGTCCTGACCGCCTTCAACCGGCGCGATCGCCGGTCGGCCGAAGGGGGGCTCAAGTATTTCCTGCTCGGGTCCTTCTCGTCGGGCTTCCTCCTCTACGGAATCGCCCTCGTCTGGGGCGCGACGGGAAGCGTCCACCTTCCCGAGATTGGTGCCACCGTGGCGGCGGGGGCAGGACTGAGTGGCCTTCTCCTCGCCGGGATGGCGCTTCTCCTGATCGGTTTCGCCTTCAAGATCGCCGCTGTCCCCTTCCACATGTGGACGCCCGACGTGTACGAGGGGGCCCCGATGCCCGCGACGGCCTTCATGGCGGCAGCCGTCAAGGCTGCCTCCTTCGTGGCCTTCGTGCGAGTCTTCCTCGAGGCATTCCCCGCGCTCTACGAGTCCTGGTACCCGGTCGTCTGGTGGCTCGCGGCCCTCACGATGATCGTGGCCAACCTCATCGCCCTGAGCCAGGCGAACATCAAGCGCATGCTCGCCTACTCCTCCGTGGCCCACGGGGGATACCTCCTCGTCGCACTCGCGGCCGCCAGTCAGCTCGCCACGGCCGGACTCCTCTTCTACCTCCTCGTATACACGATCATGAACATCGGCGCCTTCGCGATCGTCATGGTCGTCTCGGGGCACTCCGAGGAGCGCCTGCAGCTCGATGACTACTCCGGCTTCGGATGGCAGCAGCCCACACTCGCCGTCCTCTTCACGATCTTCCTCCTGTCTCTCGCGGGCTTCCCCGGCACCGGAGGGTTCATGGCGAAGATCTACCTCCTCCAGGGGGCGGTCGACAGCCAGCTCTGGACCCTCGCGATCCTCCTCGTCCTCGCCACTGTGGTGTCGTATTATTACTACTTGAGGGTGGCGTGGTACATGTGGATGCGCGATGCTCCGGCCGAGACCACCGAAGGTGCGGGCTACTGGGCGCCGATTCCGGTGCAGATGGTGCTCCTTCTGTCGGCCGGGGTGCTCCTCTATCTGGGAATCTTCCCCGGGGGCCTCCTCGACGGGGCACTCGCGGGCGCCGAGGGACTCGGGCTCGCACGGGAGCCCTTCTTCGGGTTCCTGCCCTGACCGATGCCAGATGCCTCCCTTGACCGGAGGCGTGAGGGGGGAATGGTACCCAGCTCACGAACCGACAACCCGAACGCTCGAGGTATCCGATGACCGCACCGGCACACATCTTCCGAGAGTACGACATCCGAGGAATCGTCGGAGTCGACCTGGATGAAGTGCTCGCGCGGGAAGTGGGGCGTGCCTACGGCACCCTCCTCCGGAAGGAGCTCGGCCGGGACGATGCCCGCGTCGTGGTCGGCCGTGACAACCGTCCGAGCTCGGGGTCTCTTGGCGATGCTCTCGTCCGGGGGCTGACCGAGGGAGGGCTCGAGGTCCTGGACCTCGGGATCGTCCCGACCCCCGTGGTGTGGTGGGCCGAGAAGACGCTGGAGACGGATGGAGCACTCCAGCTCACGGGCTCGCACAACCCGGCGGAGTGGAATGGCATCAAGATGACCCGGCAGGGTCGTTCCCTCTGGGGTCGGGCGATCCAGGAACTCCGGAACGTGATCCTGGACGGGTCGTGGGAGGCGGGGGAGGGAAGCGTTCGTAGCGAACCCGTCCTGGACCGGTACGTGGACGACCTGAGGGATCGCTTCGAGCTCGAACGTCCCGTGCGGGTCGTCGTTGACTGCGGGAACGGGACGGGGGCGGTCGTCGCCGAGCGGCTCCTCCGGGAGATCGGGGCCGACGTTGTGCCCCTGTACTGTGAATCCGACGGGACTTTTCCCAACCATCACCCCGACCCGACCGTCGACGAGAACCTGGCAGACCTCATCGACAGGGTCCGTGCGGAGGGTGCCGAGCTCGGAATCGCCTTTGATGGCGACGCCGACCGGATCGGGGCGGTGGATGCGCGCGGGGGGGTGATCCGCGGCGATGTCCTCCTCCTTCTCTTCGGGCTCGATCTCCTCGACCGCAGGGGGCCGAATCAGCTTCTGATCTTCGACGTGAAGTGCTCCGAGGTTCTCCCCGAGGTCTACGAGGAGGCAGGAGGACGCACCCTCATGTGGATGACGGGGCACTCCCTGATCAAGGAGAAGATGCGGGAGACCGGTGCCCCCCTCGCCGGAGAGCTGTCCGGTCACATCTGCTTCGGGGGGGACGAGTACATCGGGGCCGACGACGCTCTCTACGCTGCATGCCGGCTCGTCGAGATCGTGTCCCGGGATCGGACCCCTCTGCACGAGCGGGTGAGCGCCTTCCCGCAGTGGGTCTCCACCCCGGAGATCCGGATCGAACTCGAGGAGTCACTCAAGGCGGGGGTAGTGCAGCGGGCGGTGGAGCACTTCGGTGAACGCTACCAGGTCAACCAGGTCGATGGAGCCCGCATCCGCTTCCCCGAGGGGTGGGGCCTTCTCCGTGCCTCGAACACCCAGCCGGTCCTGGTGGCCCGATTCGAGGCCCGGACGCCCGAGGCACTGGGCGAGATTCAGGCGGAGGTAGAGGGCTGGATGAGGGAACAGGGAGTCGATGTCTGACGGCCTGTTCCTGGGGGGACGGGGCCGGTTCCTCCTCTTCGGCTTCCTGGCCGTTCTCTTCGGACTCCTCCTGACCCGATGGGGGGTCGCGCTCTACATCGACCTCCTGTGGTTCCGGGCCGAGGGGCAGGGAGCCGTGTTCGGTACCCGCCTGCTGTGGGAGTGGGGCGCCCGCATCCTCGCCGGGACCGTCGTCGCACTCCTCTGCTGGTTCAACATGCGGTACGTGCTCCGGACCTTCTCGGGGATCCAGATTCGTCGCCGTTTCGGGGATCTCGTGATTCAGGAGCAGCTCCCCCGCAGCTACATCCGCTGGGGGGTGGGGTCAGGGTGCGCCCTCGTGGGGCTCTGGTTTCTGGCCGCGATCCCCCAGGGAAGCGGGGTCAGGGCCCTCCTCGCCCTGAGCGCCCCCGAGTGGGGGACAGCCGACCCCTTCTTCGGCCTCGACCTGCGCTACCATCTCTTCCACATTCCCGCCGGACAAGGCCTCCTCACCTTCGGTCTCGTCCTGACGGTCTTCCTCGCGGGGCTCGTCGCCGCAGGGTACTCGGCCACCGGGGCGATCCGCTGGGCGACGGGGCGGGTCACTCTAGGGGGGCTCCCGCGGAAGCACCTGGCCTTCCTTGGCGCAGCCTTCTTCTTCCTGCTCGCACTGCGCCTCCAGCTGGCTCCGTTCGGCCTGCTCCAGGACGGTCGTTCGGCCGTACAGGGAATCTTCGGGTATACGGATCACCAAGTTCGTATTCCCGCCTACCGATTCCTGAGCTTCCTGAGCCTGGCGACCGCCGCGACCCTTGTCTGGGGGGCGCTTCGTCGGTCCTTTGTCCCGGCGGGGATCGCGGCCGGGGCTCTTCTCGTCGCGTCCCTCCTCGTGGGTCAGCTCCTGCCCGGGGTTGTGCAGCGGTTCCAGGTCGAACCCAACGAGCTTGCACGGGAGTCAGAGTACATCACGCATGCCCTCGCGTTCACCCGGCTTGGATTCGGCCTGGAGGAGTTGGAGCGGAGCCGGTTCGACCTGCGTGCCCCGACCAGCGCAGACTGGGACGTCGCTCTCGACCGCCTGGAGCGGCTTCCCCGCTGGACCGACCTGACGCTTCTTGCGACCTTCAGGCAAATCGAAGCCCGCTTCGGCTACTACGACTTTCACCAGGTGACCTTCGACCGGTACCCGGTGCATGGCCGACTGGAGCCCGTGACGGTCGCGGCCCGCGAGCTCGACCGGGAGGGAATCGCCCAGGTCGCGAGCGTGACCTGGGAGAACCTGCACCTTCGCCAGAGGTTCATTTCGGGACTGGGGGCCGTGGCCGGTGCCCTGAACGCACAGACGGGGGAGGGAAGGGTGCCGATGTTCCTGACCGGCATTCCCCCGGAGGTTCCGAACCCGGACATCGCCCCGGAAGGCATCGAGCTGGTGCGACCTCAAATCTACGTGGGTAGCAGGAGCCAGCTCTACGCCATCATCAACCGGGAGGAGCCCGGCTTCGAGGCCCCGGATGGGTCACCGGGCGTCCCGGGTGTCGATTACCCCCGAGGGATCGCGGTCGGATCGCTCCTCCGGTCGCTCGCTCTGGCCTGGCACTTTCAGGATGCGAACATCCTCTTTGCCTCCGAGGTCGGCCCCGAGAGCCGCTTCGTCTTTCGCCGCGAGGTCCGAGAACGGGTTCGCGCTCTCGCGCCCTTTCTGCTGCTCCCCGAGTCGCCCTACCCGGTGATCCATGACGGACGGATTGTCTGGGTCCTCGAGGCGTTCACGGTTTCGCGCGACCTCCCGCTCTCGGCACCACACCCCGTGGACCTGCGCAGGAGCGCCTCCTGGTTCCGCAACTCCGTGAAGGTGACTGTGGATGCCGTGACTGGAGACACACGGCTCTACGTCGTCGATGAGGAAGACCCGCTCCTCGGGGCCTACAGGCGGGCCTTTCCGACCCTCTTCCAGCCGCTCGCCGAGATGCCGGAAGGACTTCGGAGACACCTTCGGTACTCCCGCCATCTTCTCGACGTCCAGTCGCTCGTGTTGCACCGGTTCCACCAGGAGACCCCGGCACTCTTTCACAGCCAGCAGGATCGATGGGCGCCGGCCCGGGAGACCTCGGTTGGGCTCGAGCCGAGGGACTATCGGCCCGAGTATGCCTTCCTCCAGCTCCCGGGCGAGGACGAGGAGAGTTTCGTGTTGACGAACCTCTTCGTGCCCCGAGGTCGAGACAATCTGGCCTCATTCATCGCAGCGCGCTGGACCCCCGAAAGCGGAGGCGAACTGCGTCTTTGGGACATTCCGGTCGAGAGCCAGTTCCGTGGGCCGAGCCAGATCGAGTCGCTCGTCGAGCAGGACCCGGAGATCTCGCAGCAGTTCTCCCTCTGGAGACAGGGTGGGAGCCAGGTCTGGACCGGGCATCTGCACCTGGTGCCGGTCGGAGAGACCCTCCTGTACATGGAACCGGTCTTCCTCGCGGCCGACTTCACTGCGATCCCCGAAATCCGACGCTACGTGGTGAGCGACGGTCAGCGAGTCGTGATGGACCCGACCCTGGAGGGCGCGGTGCGGGCCCTGTCCCTCGGCCTCGAGGGCGTCACGGACGAGAGGGTGGTCATTGATCCGGACGCTCCTTTGCCCGCGTTGCCCGACGAGCTCCGTGGGGTGGTCGAACGTACCGGTGCCCGAGAAGCGCTCGAACTTCTGGACGAGGCCTAGCGGCGGCTGCGCGAGGGCGACTGGGAAGGGTTCGGCCGGCAGCTTGAAGCCCTCCGCAGGCTCCTCAGGGACCAGGCGGGACCCTCGGCGGGAGGGGGCTGACGCGTGAGGGCCGGGCCGAGACCCGACACAACCCGGGTTGATCCCGTCCTCGGTGGAGGGTAGCTTCCACCGGCTGTACCCGAAGTCCGACCGCCCCCGCGGGGGCCGCCGGGCAAGACGCACGAAATACATTCACTCAGAGCGAAGAGATCGGATGGACATCCACGAGTATCAGGCGAAGGAACTCTTTCGTAACGCCGGGATCCCCGTGCCTCCCGGTGAGGTGGCGACGACTCCCGAAGAGGCTGGCGAGATCGCCGGGCGTCTGGGCGGAACCGTCGTGGTGAAGGCCCAGGTCCACGCCGGTGGGCGCGGAAAGGCGGGAGGGGTCAAGCTCGCCGCATCCGCTGCGGAGGCCCAGGAGCATGCTTCGAGGATCCTCGGGATGGAGATCAAGGGCCTCACCGTGGAAAAGGTGCTCGTGACACCGGCCGAGGACATCGCATCGGAAGCCTACGTCGGAATCGTGATCGACCGGGCAACTCAGGCCGCTCTGTTCATGGTATCGCCGGAGGGAGGGATCGACATCGAGGAGGTCGCGTCCACGAACCCCGATGCGATCCGCAAGCTTCGAGTCGATCCTCGCTATGGTCTGCTCCCCCATCAGGCCTATCTCCTGGGAAGCTTTCTCTATCCGGATGTGAAGCTGGCCCGCCAGGCGGCAAAGGTCATGGAGCAGCTGTACGATGCGTTCACCACGAATCACTGTTCGATGGCCGAGATCAATCCCCTCATCGTGACACCCGAAGGTGAGTTGAAGGCGATTGACGCGAAGGTCAGCATCGATGACAGCGCCCTCTTCCAGCTCCCGGAGGTGGCCACCTTCCGAGATCTCGAGGCAGAGCCGGAGTCGGAGACTCAGGCGCGCGAGGCGGGCCTCTCCTTCGTGAAGCTGGACGGGAACGTGGGTTGCTGCGTGAACGGTGCGGGGCTTGCGATGGCTACGATGGACCTTGTGAAGTACTACGGTGGGGACCCCGCGAACTTCCTCGACATCGGCGGCTCCTCAAACCCGGACAAGGTGGTCTCGGCGCTCAAGATCATCACGGATGATCCGAATGTGAAGGCCATCCTCTTCAATATCTTCGGTGGGATCACGCGATGTGACGACGTGGCGAACGGCATCGTCGAGGCGACGAAGCGTATCGACATCCGGCCGCCCATCGTGATCCGGCTCACCGGGACGAATGAAGAGGAGGCGCTCGAGATTCTCAAGGAAGCCGGATTCTCGGCCTACACCTCGATGGACGAGGTCGTGGAGAAGGCCGTCGAACTGGCTGCGAGCGCCTGAAGAACCCCACATCACCGGTACGGAGAAAGCTGAAACATGTCGATTTTCATCGATGATTCAACGCGCCTCGTCGTCCAGGGCATCACAGGCCGCGACGGGTCCTTCCACACCCACCAGATGGTGGCGTATGGAACGAACGTGGTCGCCGGGGTCACTCCCGGGAAGGGTGGACAGAGCTTCGAGGCAGAAGGCGGGAAGCGGATTCCGATCTTCAACACGGTTGAGGAGGCGGTTCGCAAAGAGGGGGCGAATGCTTCCGTGATCTACGTGCCGCCTGCCTTTGCAGCCGGCGCCATCGTCGAAGCGGCGGATGCAGGTGTCGCCTTCATTGCCGCGATCACGGAGGGGATCCCGGTGCAGGACATGACCCGCACCTACGCATTCGTCAAGGATGCAGGAGTGCGCCTGCTGGGCCCGAACTGCCCCGGTCTCATTTCTCCCGGCAAGGCCAAGGTCGGTATCATCCCGGGTCAGATCACGATGCCGGGTCCGGTTGGGGTCGTCTCCCGCTCGGGGACGCTCACCTACGAGGCGGTCTTCCAGCTTACACGAGCCGGCATCGGGCAGACGACCTGTGTCGGGATCGGTGGCGACCCGATCATCGGCACGAACTTCATCGACGTCCTGAGCGCCTTTGGCGACGATCCCGAGACCGAGGCGATCGTGATGATTGGCGAGATCGGTGGGACCGACGAGCAGGAAGCGGCTGCGTGGGTCAGGGAGAACCTCGACATTCCGGTCGTCGGCTTCATTGCCGGCCAGACGGCGCCCCCCGGGCGACGGATGGGGCATGCTGGGGCCATCATCTCTGGATCGGCCGGAACGGCCGAGGAGAAGATGAAGGTGTTCGAGGCGAACGGGATCGCCGTCGCTCGTCGCCCGGCCGACATCCGCTCGCCCATCGCGGAAGGGCTCGGGGGCTGAGGATCCGCTTCCCGGCCCCCCAGAACGCGCTCTCGACCTACCCATGAAGCTCGGTGACCTCCTCTCTCCCGGACGCATCGTCTTCCTCCGGTCTCCCGCGGATGAGGATGAGATCTGGAGGACCCTGGCGTCGGTCATGATCGAGGAGGGAGAGGCGGTGCAACCCGGGCCTGCGCTCCTTCGAGGCGAAACTGGACCTGGAAGGGTGCGCGTGGGGTTCCTTACCAGCCCCACCGGGCGCACGCCCGGCGGGGCTCTGGCCCTGGTTCGGCCGAAGGATGAGGGCGCGACCGAAGGATGCGGCCGGGAGTTCTACCTCCTTCTTTCGATCGGTCCCCCGTCGGAAGACACCTCGGTGCGGCTCCGGGCCGCCCTCGCCGATCCGGGGGTGCTGGATGGACTGGACCGGGCCGAGTCGTCCGAGGAGGTGCTGCAACTCGAGTCCTTTGTCCGCATCCGCGTCACGCCTCCCCTGCGGGTCGGGGATGTCATGGAGCCGCTCCGGTACCGCGTCTTTCCGGACACCCCCCTTGACGAAGTCCTTGGACTCATGGTCAGACGCCACCTCGATGTCCTGCCGGTCGTCGGCGACGGCCTCCAGGTACTGGGTGTGATCACCTCGGGTGACATCCTCAAGCACGTGCTCCCGACGAAGATCCGACCGGCACCTGGAGGTCCGACGGGAAGCGGCGAGCCCCGGACGGCTCGAAGCATCATGAGTCGCTCGGTCATGTGCGTGGACGAGGACCAGCCACTCCTCGACGCAGCATCCCTCATGTCGAACCGCGATGTCGCGCAGATCCCGGTCGTGCGTGGGGGTGAAATCGCGGGTTTTCTCACCCGGAACGCTGTGCTCTCGGGCCTCTTTGGGGGGCCCGAGGAATCCGTTTCGAAGACTTCAACCGGAAGCACCGGAGACAAGACTCAATGAACCGCACCCTTGCCATCATCAAGCCCGATGCCGTCGCCGCCGGAAAGGCGGGCCTCGTTCTCGCCCATCTCGAGAAGTCCGGGTTCACTGTGAGGGCGATGCGCCTGACCCGACTGAACCCGGAACAGGCCCGAGCCTTCTACGCTGTACACACCGAGCGGCCCTTCTTCCAGTCGCTCGTGTCGTTCATGACCTCGGGGCCCTGTGTTCCCCTTGTGCTCGAAGCCGACGGTGCGGTTCCGAAGCTTCGTCAGACGATCGGCGCCACGGATCCGGCCGAGGCAGCCGAGGGGACGATTCGGGCCCTGTACGCCGAGTCGAAGGAACGAAATGCGATTCATGCTTCGGATTCGGACGAGAATGCAGATCGCGAGGTCGCCTTCTTCTTCAGCGAAAGCGACCTTCTCGCCCTCTGATCCGAGCTGGCTTCCCGGCGGCGGGCCCTCGAGCGATGTCCGATATCCAGCGCGCGGCGGTGTTCGGTGGTGGCACGGCGGGCCGCGGTGTGGCCCGCGTGCTCGCCGCCGCCGGGATCGAGGTCCTCCTCGTGGAGTCGAGTCGAGAGGCCCTCGACAGGGCGCTCGATGCGTTGCGGGACGCCATGGCCCGAGACATCGGACGCTGGGCGCTGACCGAAGCCGAGCGTGATGCCCAGCTCGCGAGGATCGAGGGGACCCATGGCACGACCGATCTCCGCGGGGTTCAACTCGTCGCGGAGGCGATCGGTGAGAATAGACGGGAGAAGACAGCACTTCTCGCCGAGTTGGATGGCCGGGCGGATCCTGAGGCTTTCATCTTTCTGAACACCTCGACCATCTCGATCACCGAACTCGCGGCCGGTCTTCCACTGGAGCGGCAGCGGCGAATCCTCGGACTTCACTTCCTGCACCCGGTGAGTCGGACCCCTCTGGTGGAGCTGATTCGGGGGCAGGAGAGCTCGCCCGGAACGGTCGAGGCCGCCCGCCGACTCGCGGCGCGCCTCGGCAAGGAAGTAATCGAGGTGGCGGAGTACCCGGGATACATCACGACCCGTCTGACCCTGGTGCTCATCAATGAGGCGATCCAGCTTGTGATGGAAGGGGTCGCGACGCGAGATGCGGTGGACAGGGCCATGCGGCTTCGCCTCGGAGCGAGCCATGGCCCCCTTGCCCTGGCCGACGAGATCGGTCTTGACTCCGTGCACCGAGCCCTCGAGTCGATGTGGGAGGGGCTGGGACTCCCCCAGTTCCGTCCTGCGCCCCTGCTTCGCCGCATGGTGACGGAAGGCTGGCTTGGCGAGAAATCGGGTCGTGGCTTCTATCGTTACGATTCCTCGGGCCGCCGGATTCCGGAGCCGGAAGATCTGGCACGTCCGGGCGTAGCGCTCGGATCCCTCGAAGATGACCGGAGGGGAGAGTAGGTCCGGCATGCTTGTCCTCGTCCTGAACTCCGGATCCTCCTCGGTAAAATACCAGGTCATAGACACCGAAAGGGAGGAATCGAGGGTCACGGGGCAGGTCGAGCGGATCGGAAGCGGGGGGGCGATCCTCTCCCAGTTGCGCCACGCCGACGGCCAGCGCCTGAAGGAGACCGCCTCGATTCTTGATCATCACGACGCGATTCGGGCGATCCTCGATCTCGTGGAAGACCCGGAGCGAGGGGTGCTGGGCGTGGGACATCGTCTCGACGCTGTGGGACACCGTGTCGTCCACGGCGGCGAGCGGTTCAAGACTGCAACGGTGCTCGACGATTCCGTGGAGGAAGGCATCCGGGACTGCATGGACCTTGCTCCCCTCCACAACCCTCACAATCTGGCGGGAATTCTCGCGGCTCGTCGTCGGATGCCCGAGACCCCTCAGGTCGCAGTCTTCGACACGGCTTTCCATGCCACCCTCCCTCCGCCCGCATTCCACTACGCGCTTCCGTACGTCTTGTACCATCGTCACAGGATTCGTCGCTACGGGTTTCATGGCACGAGTCACCGCCACGTTCTTCGTCGCACCGCGATGATTCTGGACCGGGCACCCGAGGCGCTGAAGCTCGTCTCTGTTCACCTCGGCAACGGTGCTTCGGCCTGCGCGATCAGGGATGGACAATCGATCGATACCTCGATGGGCTTCACCCCTCTCGAGGGGCTTGTCATGGGCACCCGTTCCGGGGATGTCGACCCAGCCGTGATCCTGCATGTGATGGCACGGGAGGAGATCCCCGCCGGCGATGCAGGTGCACTCCTGAACAAGCACTCTGGCCTTCTCGGAATCTCCGGCATCTCCGGTGACATGCGCGACCTGCTGCTCGAAGAGGAGAAGGGGAACGAACGTGCCCGGCTGGCGCTTGATGTCTACTGCTACCGCGTGCGCAAGTACATCGGGGCTTACGCTGCGGCGCTCGAGGGTCTGGACGCGATCGCCTTCACTGGCGGGGTAGGAGAGAACGCGGCCTCGATCCGTTCGCGCTGCCTGGCAGGCCTGTCCTTCCTCGGTGTCGACACGGACCAGCGAGCGAATTCCCGTCTGACAGGCGGAGAGGAGGGCGTATTCCACCAGGGGGCCACCGCACTCGTGGTGGTTCGGAGTGGAGAGGAGATCACGATCGCGCGAGAGACCGAGCGCGTTCTCACCGAGTTGGGCCGTACATCCGCCCGATCCTCGGAATCCTTGACATGTCGGCGCGATGACGGATATTCTTAAGGTCTATGTTCACGATCAATCTGGCAGAGTTGAGACGCGGGAGTCCCTTTCGGGTGCGACGCTCCATCTCTGCCCGGGATCCATCCTGGGACGACGCGGACGTCGTTCTTGCGACGGACCTGGAGGTCGACATGATCGTGTCCGAGACGGTGTCGGGACAGATCCTCGCCCAGGGTTGGGTGAGAGGCATGTCCAGGCATGACTGCAAGCGGTGCCTGGGTCCACTGGATCGTCCGCTCGAGCTGGACCTGACCTTCGTCTGGCTGGCCCATGACGAACTGGGCGAAGACGGCGAGGGCGATGCGGATACACGCGTCCTGGCGCCCGGAACGATGGAGTTGGATCTCGGAGAAGCGGTTCGGGAAGAGGTTGTGCTTGCGATTCCCGGGTTCGCCCTTTGCCGGGAGGAGTGCCGCGGGCTCTGCCCTCAGTGCGGCATCAATCGAAACGAAGAGACGTGTCCCTGCAGCTTCGACGAGCCCGATCCCCGATGGGACGCGCTCAGGGCGCTGCGCAAGGAATAGGAAGAAGACCATGGCCGTCCCAAAGAAGCGGACATCGAAGCAGCGCCAGCGCAAGCGGCGTACCCACTACAAGGCAGAGCCTGTCGTGACCCACACCTGCGCGCGTTGCGGGGATCCGAAGCAGCCGCATCGGGTCTGCGGGTCCTGTGGATACTATCGGAACCAGGCCGTCCTCCTGCCTGAGATCGACTGAACCGGGGAACCCTCCGGTGAAGATCGCCCTCGACGTCAACGGTTCCGACGAGGCGCCGGCCAGCGAATTGGCGGGCGCCCGTCGAGCGCTTGAGGAACGGGACGCACTTGACTTGATCCTCGTCGGAGATCCGGCGAGCGTCGAGCCGATCCTGTCGGAGTGGCCGGACTCGCTGCTGGATCGGGTGGAGCTGGAGCCGGCAACGGATCGGATTCACCCCGGTGAGTCACCGGCGAGTGCGGTTCGGAAACGCCCCGATTCGTCGATCGTGCGTGGAATCCGGTTGCAAAAGGAGGGAAGGGCCGATGCTTTCATCAGCGCCGGCTCCACCGGGGCGGTCATGGCGGCCTCGCTGATCTTCCTCCGGCCCCTGCCCGGCGTGGCCCGGCCCGCGATCGGAACGGTCCTGCCGACGGCAAAGGGTCCTACCCTGATGCTGGACGCCGGTGCGAACGTCGACTGCAAGCCGATGCATCTCCTGCAGTTTGCCCGCCTCGGTGCGATCTATGCGCAAGACCTCATGGGCGTGCCGGAACCGAGGGTCGCTCTCCTGAATATCGGAGAGGAGCCCGAGAAGGGGGATGAACTCTCCGTCGAGGCACACATGCTCCTGCGTGAGAGCAACTTGAACTTTGTGGGCAACCTCGAGGGGCGGGACGTGATCCAGGGAGCCTGCGACGTCCTGGTCTGCGATGGATTCGTCGGGAACGTTCTTCTCAAGTTCTACGAGTCCGTCGCGGAGTTCGTGATCGGCCTCCTCGGCCGCGAGCTCGATCTTCAGGGTGTCGATCTTGACCTTCACAAAGTGTTTCGGGCCCTCGATTACGCCGAGTATGGAGGCGCGCCACTCCTCGGTGTGAATGGCGTGACGATCATTTGCCATGGCAAGTCACCCCCCAAGGCGATCCGGAATGCGATTCGGGTCGCGGTCCAGGCCGTTGAGTCCAGGATGATCGCGCACATTGCGGGCGAACTCGGACAGTCCGAAGCAAACTCGGCGGATCCATAGGGTCCGGGGCCGTGCCCCGACCCGACCCCCATTTCTTCTTCAGGAACGAACCGCACACGATGTCGGAAATCGTCTCGCTCCTCTTTCCCGGACAGGGATCCCAGCACCTCGGGATGGGTCGCGCTCTGGCCGAAGCCTTCCCGCTGGCACGGGAGACGTTCGCGGAGGCGGACGACGCACTTGGAATTCACCTCTCCCGCATCATGTGGGAGGGACCACTCGAGACCCTGACGGAAACCCGTCACGCCCAGCCCGCGATCCTCGCGCACTCCATCGCAGCTCTGCGAGTTCTGGGACCCCGTGCGGAGGCGATCGCCATGGGCGCGGGCCACTCCCTTGGCGAGTTCTCGGCGCATGTGGCTGCTGGGTCATGGTCCTTTGACGACGCGCTGCGCGCCGTTCGTCTCCGGGGCGAACTCATGTTCGCGGCGGGTCAGGCTCGTCCGGGTTCGATGGCGGCCGTGCTGGGCATAGCAGACGAAGAGGTCGATCGGATCTGCCAGGCAGCATCGAGCCCGGGTGCCGAGGTGGTCGTCGCGAACCTCAACTCCGAGGGCCAGATCGTGGTGTCCGGAGACACCGACGCACTCGCCCGCGTGGCTGACGAATTGCGTGAGGCGGGAGCCAAGCGCGTGGTGCCACTCACTGTCTCGGGTGCTTTCCACTCGCCCCTCATGGAACCCGCCCAGGAGGGGTTGCGGCAGGAGCTCTCTTCCATATCGTTCAACCGGCCCGAGTGGCCGGTTGTCTCGAATGTGACGGGCACGCCCGTCACCGACGCCGCTGCGATCCCGGAACTCCTCGTCCGGCAACTCGTCTCGCCGGTGCGATGGCGGGAGTCCATCGAACGCATGGTCGCCGAGGGAACCACCCGCTTCCTGGAATTGGGGCCCGGCTCGGTCCTCACAGGTCTCAACCGCCGAAACGCACGAGGCGTTCCGACGGTCGCGGTCGGGGAGCCCGAAGCGTTCGACAAGCTGGATCCATGACCCTCTCCAGGCTTTCTGCCGGAAGGTCCGACCAGGTACAAGCAAACAGGCAAGGCACAAGACATGGCTTCTGAACTGAAAGACATTGTCGCGGTCGTGACCGGAGGATCTCGTGGCATCGGTCTCGGGATCGCGACCGAGCTGGCAGCGGCCGGGGCATCGGTGGCGATTCTGGCGCGCAACGGTGAGCGCGCAAGTGAGGCCGCAGCTGGCCTGGGCGGAACCGCGCCCCACCTTGGGCTCGCCTGCGACGTGTCTTCGAGCGATGATTCGGCCGAGGCGATTCGCGCCGTGGAGGCGCAATTGGGAGCTGTGGGGCTGCTCGTGAACAATGCCGGGATCACGCGGGACAACATACTGCTTCGACTCAGGGAGGAGGACTGGGACGAGGTAATGGATGTCAACCTGAAGGGAGCCTTCAACATGACACGAGCAGTAACTCGGGGCATGATGAAGCGTCGTTCAGGTTCGATCATCAACATCAGCTCCGTGGTCGGCATCACGGGGAATCCAGGTCAGGCGAATTATGCGGCTTCGAAGGCCGGACTGATCGGGTTCACCCGAACCGTCGCGCGGGAGCTTGCCTCACGCGGCATACGGTGCAATGCTGTGGCTCCGGGATATATCGAGACGGACATGACGGCTGCACTTGACGACGCTCAGGCGGAGGCACTCCGAGAACGAATTCCGCTCGGAAGACTGGGGACGCCGGAAGACATTGCAGGTGTTGTCCGCTTCCTCGCAGGACCCTCTGCCCGCTACATTACCGGGCAGGTTCTTTCCGTGGACGGCGGAATGGTCATCTGACCCTTCCTGCCGCCACGGCTTCAATCCAAACGTTTCATCCAACCTACGAGGCACCGCATGGCCGACAGCATCGAGGCACGCGTCAAGGAGATCATCGTCAACGAACTCGGCGTCGAGGCCGAAAAGGTCACGACCGAGGCGTCCTTTGTGGAAGACCTGGGCGCGGACTCGCTCGACACGGTAGAGCTCGTCATGGCGTTCGAGGAGGAGTTCGGCATCGACATTCCGGACGAGGATGCCGAGCAGATGCGTACCGTGGGGGAGGCCGTGAGCTACCTCCAGAAGAACGCCGAGTCCTGACTCGTCAGGGCATGAAGCGGTGGGGTCCAGGTCGAGCTCTCTCGGAGGCGGGGTGATGAACAAGTATCACAGACGGCGGGTTGTCGTGACCGGGATCGGCATGGTGACTCCCGTGGGTCCGGATGCGGAGTCGACCTGGTCGGCCCTCCTCGGGGGTCAACCCGGGGGAGGGCCGGTGACCCATTTTGATGCCTCGGAAGGGCACGCGACCCAGGTCGCATGCGAGGTCAAGGGCTTCGATCCCTCGGGCGTTCTCGACCCGAAGGAGGTTCGGCGCTTCGACCGGTTCGCCCAGTTCGCCCTCGTGGCTGCTGACGAGGCCATGCGAAGCGCCGGCCTGTCCGGAGCACCCGAGGGAGTGCCGGAAGAGCGCTTCGGTGTCATCATCGGTAGCGGGATCGGAGGGATGGCGACCTTCGAGGAGCAGTGCCGCGCACTCGTCGAACGGGGCCCAAGCCGGGTCAGCCCCTTCTTCATTCCGATGTTCATTCCGGACATCGCGCCTGGACTCCTGTCGATCCGATGGGGGGCAAGAGGTGTAAACTTCTCCACGGTCTCGGCCTGTGCTTCGTCGGCCCACGCCATCGGAGAGGCGTTCCGTTCCATCGAACGCGGGGACGTCGACGTGATGATCGCCGGTGGCACCGAGGCGAGCATCACCCCCCTCGCCATGGCCGGGTTCTCGGCGATGAAGGCGATGTCGACCCGAAACCATGACCCGGAGGGTGCCAGCCGCCCCTTTGACGCGGGGAGGGACGGGTTCGTCATGGGGGAGGGGGCCGGGTGCCTGATACTCGAGTCGCTCGAGCTCGCGCTCGAGCGGGGGGCGATGATTCTCGGCGAAGTTGCGGGGTACGGACTCTCCGCCGACGCATACCACATCACGGCTCCGGCGCCCGATGGGGCAGGGGCACAGAGTGCGATGCGAATGGCCATCCGTGATGCTGGAGCCGAGATCGAGGAAGTCGACTACATCAATGCTCATGGTACATCGACCCCCCACAACGACCGGACCGAGACGGCGGCGATCCGCTCCGTCCTCGGAGCCCATGCAGAGCAGATCGTCGTGGGATCGACAAAGTCGATGACAGGACACCTTCTCGGTGCGGCCGGTGCCGTCGAGGGAATCGTCGCTCTTCTCGCGGCACGCCATGGCGTGATCCCTCCCACGATCAATCTCGAAGACCCGGATCCCGATTGCGATCTCGACTATGCGGCGGAGGGCGCCCGGGAGCGGGAGGTCCGCCTCGCACTGTCGAACTCGTTCGGTTTTGGTGGGCACAACGTGTGCCTGGCCTTCCGGCCCTGGAAGGGAGACCCCTGAAGGTCGTGACCTTGTCGGAATCCATGCGCATTGGCTCCGGATACGACTCCCATGCCTTCGATCCAGAACGTCCGCTCATCCTCGGTGGGGTGCGGATCCCGGACCATCCCGGGCTCAGAGGGCACTCCGACGGCGACGCCGTCGCGCACGCGCTCACGGATGCAATTCTCGGAGCTGCCGGCCTGGGAGATATCGGCTCCCACTTCCCGCCCGAAGACCCTGCCTGGGAAGGCGCCGACTCGATCGAACTGCTCCGCTCCGCGGCCGCGCTCGTCTTCTCGGCTGGCCACATCGTGGGCAATGTCGATGTGACGGTGATCTGCGAGTCACCGAAGATCCGTCCGTCCGCAGCGGCCATGCGGGAGGTTCTGGCCGAGGCGCTATCCGTGTCCCCCGATCGTGTGTCCATCAAGGGGAAGACAAACGAGCGCATGGGTTGGGAGGGCCGGGGCGAGGGGATCGCCGTGCACGCGGTCGCTCTACTGCACGCCCGGGGCTGACCCGGGCGCGCGGTGTTTCGTCGGGTGGCCCCAGCGTTCGCTGGCCGCTCTGAACGAAACTGGACTCTCATCTGTCTTCCAAGAGAAGCGGGTGTTCCCCTCGCGGAGGTCCCAGGCCGGGGAGCGCCGACGAGCCAGGTCTGCCGCTCGACTCTCACACCGGTCGGTTCTATGCCTCTCCACGATACCCTGCGAGATCCCGAAGTGGTTCTCTGCTTCCACGCCCCCTCGCGCTACGATTCCCGCATCGCCCGTCAGGCGTCGTCCATGGATTCCGGGAGGGCCAGGTGATCACCCTGGCTCGCAACTTTCGCACGGACGAGTTCGGCGACTACCTGACCTTTGAGCGGGGTCTCTCGGACCGAACGGTCCGCGCTTACCAGGGTGATCTGCAGCGACTCCTGTCCTTTCTGAAGGACCAGGGCATTGCCGAGCCGTCCGAGGTCGGACACGACGAGCTGCGATCCTACATCTCCTACCTCAAGGCCGAAGGGCTCGCGGCCAACTCGATTCGCCGGGCACTTTCCTCGATGCGAACCTACTTCTCCTTCCTGATCGAGGAGGGGGAACTGGAGTCGGATCCGACCGAGCGCCTCGAGTCGCCGAAGAGCTGGCGCAAGCTTCCCACCGTACTCACCCGGGAAGAAGCCTCGGCGCTCCTCGAAACCCCCTCGCCTCGCACAGCATCCCACACGCGCGACCGAGCGATCCTGGAGCTACTCTATGCGACCGGTCTCCGGGTGTCGGAACTCATTCGGGTCCAGTTGAACGACGTGGACCTCGACGAGCAGCTCGTGCAGGTGACGGGAAAGGGTGAGAGGGACCGGATCGTCCCTTTCGGTGCCACCGCGAAGGACGCGATCGAACGCTATCTTCGCGAACTGAGGTCCGAGCTGGACATGGGCGAAACCGAAGGTGTCCTCTTCCTGAACATGCGCGGCCGGCCATTGACCCGGATGTCGATCTGGATGCTCGTACGGGATGCGGCCGCTGCGGCGGGAATCGTGAAGACGGTCTCACCCCACACGCTGAGACACACCTTCGCCTCGCACCTCCTGGAAGGTGGCGCGGACCTCGTGGCCGTGCAGGAGCTTCTCGGACACGTCGACATATCCACGACTCAGATCTACACGCACATCGACCGGGACTACCTCAAGCACGTGCACCGTCGCTACCACCCCCGAGGCTGACGGCCCCGGGACGGCGCCGAGCGTCGAGACCGGGAGGTTGCCTGATTCGTGGGCGGCGCACCCGGGACAGGGGCCGAACCGTCAGCGGCCGCCCGCGGCTTCCTCGTCCGACTCCTCGATGCCCGGGATCGGAGGCTGTGAAGCCTCCGGAACGGCCGAGAAGAGGTCGGCCTGCGTGCGAGCCCCCTGCATGAGTTCGACGGCCCGGCGGAGCACAGGATCGCGTCTCGCCTGAACCTGCAGGCGCTCCGCGACGAGCTCGAGTCGCTCGTACATGGCGATCTCAAGGCGCCACTGCGCGTAGGCCCGCGTCTCCGCAGTCACGTGCGCCTCCGGCAGACCATCCGCGACGAGCCCTGTCATGAAGGTATCGAGAGCATCGCCGGGGAAGGCCTCAGGCACCTGGCCAGTCTCGCGCGCGACCTGAGCGACCGCAAAGGCTGCCTCCTGGATGCGCTGCGTCAGCGGGATCTCCGCCTCGACCGCGGCTGAAACGAAATCCTGCTCGGCCCGGCTCAGGGTGTCATCCGCGACCTCGAGGTCGGGGTAGATCCCGCCACCCCCCCAGAGCGTCCGCCCCGCATTCGAGGCGAAGCGACCCACGGAGTCCGGGGGAATCGCACGCCCCTCGCGATCCCGCGGTCGGTTCAGGGATCGGCCCATCGGCGTGTACCACTCCCCGCTCGTGAGACGGATCATGTGATCGGCGACAAGCGGGATGACTGTCTGAACCGTTCCCTTGCCGAAGGTTCGCTCTCCAATCACCAGGGCCCGATCGTAGTCCTGCAATGCGCCAGCGACGATCTCGGAGGCCGAGGCCGAGAAGCGATCGACGAGCACGATGATGGGAACCTCGGCAACGCGTGGTGCAAGCCGTGCCCGTGCTGCCTCCTCGAGGATCTGCCCGTTTCCTCCCGGGGCTCTGGACCGGGTGCGCACGAGAGGTGTGCCGCGGTCGAGGAAGAGGTCGGCCAGGTTCAGGGATTCGTCGAGGTAGCCGCCGGGGTTGCGTCGCAGGTCGAGGATGATTCCGCGCGCTCCCTCGAGTTCGACAAGAACCGAATCGACCTCCTGGGCCGAGTTCCGCGCTACCCGATTCAGGAGCACGTAACCGATGTCCCCGAAGATCACATCCGAGGTGACTGCCGGAACGTGAACCTCCTCGCGCGAGATCCGGTGGGGAATCGGACGGGCCACGCCGTCCCGCTCGACCGTGACCGCGACCTCGGTCCCGATCTCCCCGCGAATCCGATCCGAGGCATCCCCGACCGACCAGGAGCGTGCATCGTCCCCGTCGACCTCGACGATTCGGTCGCCCACCTGCAGGCCAGCGCGGTACGCCGGCGTGTTCGGGAAGACCGCGGTGATCGTCACCACCTCGTTCAGCTCGGTGATCTGGACCCCGATCCCGGCATAGTTCCCCGTACTCTCCTCCTCGAAGGCACGCACGTCCTCGGGAGTGAGCACTGTCGCGTAGGGATCGTCGAGTTCGGCGATCAGGCCCTGGACGGCCTTGACCCAGAGCGCCGAATCGGCCTCCGAGGTGAGCCCATAGTCCCGAATCGCCTGGAGCGCGCCCAGGAACACTTGTGCCTCCGTCGGGAGGGCGTTCCCCTGTCCTGCCTGGGGCATGCCGCTGCGTGCCCCCTGCTGGGCATCGAGCCCCGCGGGAACGAGCAGGAAGACGGAGAGGACTGCGAGAGTGGCTCGGCGAAGCATGCGTCTGTCCCGGCGACCGGAGAAGAAGTTGGGCTGCTCGCGCCCCGATCTGCCGGGAAGGAGCCGCCATCTGGAGGGAACTGCATCTTCTAACCCCCGCCCGCAGGCGCGTTCCCGGCTGGCGGCCCCGCGTGTTATCTTCCCATCGAGTCGAACCGATCCCCCCACCCCGCCCTACTGTGCAGATCA
>SLDT01000109.1 GCA_007125125.1 Gemmatimonadota bacterium
GCCCTGCGGTCGATGTCTCCGCGCAGCAGGGAGGCCATGATCCCGCTGCGCTCCGCGCGACGGTGGAGCAACTCGGTTTCGTCTCGCAGCTGGCCCGAGAACAGGGCGGTTGCCGATGGTGGCGCAGGATCCTGCAGTGGCTCGCCGTTGGATGGTCCGGGTGGCTTCGTCATGAACTCGCTCGCTCGGGTTCGAAAGGGGCAGAGCATGTTGAACCGGTGACCACGCTGACGCAAGTCCCGAGAGCCCCGGCCCACATGGAACTTCGGCGACGCCGGGGGGTGCCCGCTCCGCACCTCCGTGTCGGGTCGGGTGCGCCCGCCTTCCCCTCTCCAGACTTCCAATGGCCCTCCGCGTCGCAGTCCTCCGAGAAAGCATGCAGGGCGAGCGCCGGGTCGCGCTCGGCCCCGGCCACCTCCCCGCCCTGCTCGACGCAGGGTTCGAAATCGTGGTCGAGAGCGGGGCGGGCCGGGGGTGTGGATGGAGTGACGAGGCCTACTCGGACGCCGGCGCCAGCCTGGCCCCCGACCGGGCGTCACTCTTCAGGGGGGCCCGCCTCGTCGTGGCGGTTCGGCCACCGAGGATTGCGGAACTCGACGGAGCCGAGCGCGGAACCCTCCTCGTGTCCTTCCTCTCGCCGGGAGCTGAAGAAGGGCTCCTCCCGGCCCTGGCCGACCGCGGGATCGATGCGGCGGCTCTGGAGCGCGTTCCTCGCACCACCCGGGCCCAGTCCATGGACGCGCTCTCGTCCCAGGCCACGGCTGCCGGATACACCGCCGTGCTCCTCGGGGCCGCCCGCCTGAGCCGCTTCCTCCCGATGCTCACGACCGCCGCCGGCACGATCCGTCCGGCGACGGTCCTCGTCCTCGGGGCAGGGGTCGCGGGCCTGCAGGCGATCGCGACCGCCAGGCGTCTCGGGGCACGGGTCCAGGGCTACGACATCCGGGCCGCGGCCGCCGAGCAGGTGCAAAGCCTGGGGGCGACCTTCCTCCATGCAGACCTCCCCGGTGATGCGGAGGTCGAAGGGGGGTATGCCCGAGCCCTTGGCGAATCGGAGTCGGAGCGGCAGCTTGCCTTTCTCGCGCAGCATGTCGCCCGCGCCGACCTCGTAATCACGACGGCGCAGATCCCCGGCCGCCCCGCTCCTCTCCTCATTACCCGTGCGATGGTCGAGGCCATGGCCCCCGGCTCCGTCATCGTCGACCTCGCGAGCGAGACCGGGGGCAACTGCGAACTCTCCCGCCCGGGTGAGTCGACCCGGCATGGCGGCGTCTCGATCGAGGCCCCCATCCACCCCGCCTCGGGCCCTGCCCAGCACGCAAGCGAAATGCTCGGGAGAAACGTCACGGCCCTCCTCGTGCACCTGCGCGACGGGGAGGGCGGTCTGCGCTTCGACCCGAGCGATCCGATCATCGATGCCGTCCTCACCGTTCGAGGCGGGCGCCGTCGCTCCCCCGGAGACCCGGAGTAGACCATGGCCGACTGGACCCTCGGACTCTACGTCTTCGTGCTCGCCATGCTCGTCGGAATCGAGCTCATCCGGCGAGTACCGCCTACCCTCCACACCCCGCTCATGTCCGGGGCCAATGCGATCTCGGGGATTTCCCTCCTGGGCGCACTCCTCGTCGCGGGCGACGGCTCGGGGGGGCTCTCTACCGCTCTCGGCCTCGCCGCCGTCGTCTTTGCAACTGTGAACGTCGTCGGTGGGTTTCTCGTCACGGACCGAATGCTCCAGATGTTCCGCCGTCGCGACGACTCCCCACCCCGCAACTGAGCAGCACCGTGCCGCCCTTTGCCCTCGACCTTGCCTACATCACCGCCGGTCTTCTCCTCGTCCTCGGACTGAAGGCCCTCGGATCGCCCGACACCGCCCGTCGGGGAAACGCCATGGCGGCCGGAGCGATGCTCCTTGCAATCGTCGCGACACTCCTCGATCGGGCGATCGTCAGCCATGGCACGCTCGCCGTCGGACTGATCACCGGGGCGATCCTGGGCGCCCTCCTCGCACGGCTCGTCCGGATGACCGCGATGCCCCAGCTCGTCGCGGTCTTCAACGGACTCGGGGGTGGCGCATCGGCCCTCGTCGCCGGGGCCGAGCTGCTCGGCCCGGGCCACTCGGGGCCCGGCGCCGGCGCCGCCGTCGCCGGTGCGATCGGGATCCTCGTGGGAAGCGTCACCTTCTCCGGCTCCGTGATTGCCTTCGGGAAGCTGCAGGGCTTCGTGCCCTCCCGCCCCCTGCTCTTTCCGCTGCGAAAGGTCGTGAGTGCCGTCCTCCTGGCAGCCCTCCTCGCCGGCGCGGTCTGGATGGGACTCGGTCACACGGAGCCCGAGGTGATCTTTGCGATGGCGGCTGTCGCCTTCCTGCTCGGGATCCTTCTCGTGATCCCGATCGGCGGCGCCGACATGCCCGTCGTGGTCTCGCTGCTCAACTCGTACTCCGGACTGGCCGCAGCCGCCGCCGGGTTCGTCCTCGGCAACCCGCTCCTCATCCTCGCCGGCGCCCTCGTGGGCGCCGCTGGTCTGATCCTGACCCGACTCATGTGCCGGGCCATGAACCGCTCCCTGGCCAACGTCGCCTTCGGTGCCTTCGGAGGAGGTGACGCCGGCCCCTCGGCCGAAGCGGGCGACCGCACCGTCCGTCGTTCGAATGCCGAGGAGGTCGCTCTGCTCCTGGGGTACGCATCGCGGGTCGTCATTGTCCCCGGCTATGGGCTCGCCGTGGCCCAGGCCCAGCATGAGACGAAGAAGCTCACGGACCTCCTTGTCGCTCGCGGGGTCGAGGTGGTCTTTGCGATTCACCCGGTTGCCGGTCGCATGCCCGGCCACATGAACGTGCTCCTGGCCGAGGCCGATCTCCCCTGGGACCTCCTCCTCGATCTGGACGAGGTGAATCCGGCCATGGAGCGAACCGACGTGGTTGTCGTCGTCGGGGCGAACGACGTCGTGAACCCCGACGCGCGGGACCCCGCGAGCGCAATCGCCGGGATGCCGATTGTCGAGGCGGACCTGGCCCGCAGCGTCGTCGTGATCAAGCGAAGCCTGAGCACTGGCTTCGCGGGGATCGACAACCCCCTCTTCTACCTGGACCGGACCCTCATGCTCTTTTCCGACGCCCGCCAGGCGATGGCCGACCTCGCACGCGAGGTCCGGGAGCTCCAGTAGGCCGTCGCCGGAGTGGGGCCCGGCGGGAGGCCCCGAGGTCAGGAGGCCGCGAGAAGCCCTTCGGCCGTCCGCTCGAGGAGGGCGCGTGTTCGCTCGAGGTGATCCGGAGTGGTCCTGAGGTGACCGATCGAAAGACGCAGCGCGATTCGACCCCGAAGTCGGGTGTGCGAGACGAGAGCACCCCCGGAGGCGTTCACGGCCTCCATCAGGGCGAGATTCATCCGGTCGAGCACCTCCCCTTCGAGTTCGGGAGGCGCCAGCCGGAAGACGACGGTCGAGAAGGGCACCGGAGCGACCAGTTCCCAACCTTGCGTGCCCTCGACCCAGTCGGCGAAGGTCCGCGCCAAGTCGAGGTGCGCCCGAATCCGGGCGCGGATTCCGTCGGCCCCGAAGTACCGCAGCACGAACCAGAGCTTCAGGGCTCGGAACCGTCGTCCGAGAGCGAGGCCGTAGTCCATGAGGTTCGTGGCATCACCACCCTCGGCCGTGCGCAGGTACTCGGGCACGATCGAGAAGGCACTGCGCACCTCGCCCGGGTTGCGCATGAAGAGCACGGAGCAGTCCACCGGCGTGAAGAGCCACTTGTGCGGGTTGAAGACGACGGAGTCGGCTGCCGCCCATCCCTCGAAGTGTCCATTCAGCTCCGGAAGGAGTGCGGCCGATCCGGCGTACGCGGCATCGAGATGGAGCCAGAGCCCCTCGTCACGCGCGATCTCGACAAGGTCGGGGACCGGGTCGACCGAGGTCGTGGAGGTCGTCCCGATCGTCCCGACGACCGCGACGGGGCGCAGGCCGGCCCTGCGGTCGGCCCGGATCGCTTCACGGAGCTCGTCAGGCCGCATCCGGAATCCCGCATCCGTGGGAATCGCTCGGTACCCCCGCCGGCCGAGCCCGAGGGCAACGACCGCCTTCTCGATCGACGAGTGCGCCTCTTCGGAGGCGTAGACTCGCCCGGGAGGGAGCCCGGCGAGCCCTTCGGCGCGCACCTCGGGGAAAGCTCGCTGCCGGGCCGCGGCGAGCGCGACGAATGACGAGGTCGAGGCGGTGTCCTGGATGACGCCGCCGAACCCCTCCCCCAGGCCGAGGAGGTCGGCAAGCCAGCGCAGGACATGCTCCTCGAGCTCGGTGCCGGCTGGAGAGGTGCGCCAGACCATGGCGTTCACATTGAGGGCCGCGGCGAGGAGCTCACCGAGGATTCCGGGCCCGGACCCGGTGACCGCGAAATAGCCGTGGAAGGCGGGGTGGTTCCAGTGCGTGACTCCCGGAAGGACCAGGGTCCGGAAGTCCTCGAGAATCGCGTCCATGGACTCACCCAGGATGGGTGCCTCGGGGGGGAGTGCCCTGCGGAGGTCGCCCGGCCGCACGCGGGCAAGCACGGGAAGGTCCTCGACCTCCTCGAGGTACGCACCGATCCACTCGACCAGTTCCCGGCCCCGGCGCTCGAACTCGGCCCGGGGCATGTCTCCCGTCGGGGGAGCAACACTCATTCGGCGGCCACCGCTCCAAGTATGAGGGTCCGGAGTTCCTCGAACTCCTCCCTGAACTGTTCGAGCTGATCCCGCACCTCGGTAAGAATGCCCTCGCCCGGCGCGCTGGGGACACCCGCCGCCTGGAAGAGCTTGAAGAAGAGCGTGTCCGTGTGCCCGATCCCCGCATGGGTCACGAGCCGGTCGACCTGACGGGAGAGCTGCAGGAACTCTCGGAGCGCAAGGCCTCGGCGCCCACCGGCCGGCGGATGCAGGTAGAGGAATCGGAAGACGACCTCTCTCAGGAGCTGGGCCTCCTCGACCGCCTCTCCCGCGGCCAGGCCTCGGAGCGCTCCGAGGTGGCCGTAGAGCTCGGCGATCTGGTCGAAGAGGGAGCCGAACTGGTCGCGATGCGCAGAGTGGAGCAGGGGGAGAAAGCTCGCAAGCACGCCGAAGAATCGTCCGAGGAGCTCCTCGACCCCGGGGTCGAGCTGCTCGTGTCGTGCGCTCACCTCGAGCCTCCATCGTCGGGCGATCTCGGGGGCCCATTCGTCCAGCCACGCCGTGACCTCGTCCGGCGACAGCGCACGGCGACCGTTCTGAGGCGCGGGAATCGAGATCGACTCTGCTCCGATCTCGTCGAGGTGGCCCATGGGTGAATTCGGCATCGCTTGGTCCGAAGTGATCGCGACGATCGCGTCCCGGGGTCGAAGCCTCCGGGGGTCAGCCCCCAAAGGTAGCGGGCGCACCCGCACCTGTCAGCCCTCGAGGTCGACCCTGTCGCCCGGGAATCCCTCCTGCACGCGGACCTGCACGCGGGCTCGGTCGGTCAGGACCGATCGCTGGATCTGTCCCACCGCGGCAAGGTCAGGAAGACGGTCGTTCCCCTGGTCGGGACACTCTCGGCCCGCACCATCCCGCCCCAGGACTCGACGAGTCGCCGCACGATTGCCAGCCCCAGGCCGGAACCACCCGAACGAGTCGAGAAGTGGGGTTCGAAGGCCCGGAGAAGGAGTTCGGGGGTCATCCCCTCGCCCTCGTCGCGGACCTTCAGGTGCACCGAGGTGTCGTCGGACTCCGCGGTCAACTCGACCCGCCCCCCGGCGGGGAGTGCTCCCCTCGCATTCTCGAGGAGGTTCACGAGAACCTCCTTCAGTTCCGTCGCTCGCGCCCTCACGGGCGGAAGAACATCAAGGCCCCGGGCGTCGACCCGCAGACTCCCCTGCCCTCCTTCGTAGAGCGCGAGGACTTCCTCGACCACCTCGACCACCGTGACCTCCTCCATGGGCCCACTTCCGAGGGGGTCGGGCGCTCCGAATCGGGAAAAGCTCGAGGCGATCTCGGCGAGGCGATCGATCTCGCGCAGGATGGCGGCCACGTTCCGATCGAGGATTTCATCGAACTCCGGCCGCCGGTCTTCGTGCGCACGCTGGATGTGCTGCACCCCCAGCTTGATCGGAGTCAGTGGGTTCTTCACTTCATGTGCGACCTGTCGAGCCATTTCTCCCCAGGCCAGGATTCGCTCGGTACGCAGTTCGTCCGTGACGTCCTCGAGGCTGAACACCAGGCCTCCCGGTGGCCCCCTGCGTCGAACCCGACGGGCCCGAACGCGGATCCGCCTCTCTCCCATCTGGAGCTCCGTGCCCCCTTCCCTTGCCCCGGACTCCATCATGCCATCGGCCCACTCGGCAAGGCCGGCCGCCGACTCCTCTTCGGCCGGCAAGGGCCGCCCCCGAACGAGCGCCACGCCAAGGAGCGCCTCGGCACGGGTATTGGCGAGCGTGACCCGTCCCGATGCGTCGAGCGCCACGATTCCGGTGGCGACCTCCTCGATGATCGCCCGGGTTCGGCGGGCACTGCGCTCCAGGGCCCTCCGGGTGCGCCCCAGTCGATCGACCATGCGGTTGAAGGCACCGAAGACGGCACCGAACTCGTCTCCTCGGTCTTCGTCGAGCTGGACCTCCATGTTCCCTGCTCCGACCCGCTCCGACGCGATTCGAAGGATCTGGATCGGGCGAGCCAGTGCTCGTCCGACGACCAGAGAGAGGAGCACGGAGAGCGCAGCACCGAGCACGACGGCAAAGCCCAGGAGATCCGCCACGTCTCGCTGACGGAGTGCGAGGGCTCCGGCTGCGAGCGGAGCAGGCGCCGCAATGACCTGACCGCCCCAGCTTCGCCGATACGCCACCACGTAGTCCCACCCCCCGAGCGCCGCCTCGGTCGTCATGGTCAGGTCTTCGCCCTCGGAGAGCGTTCTGTGGATCGCCGGAGGCATCCATCCGGGGTAGAGCCCCAGTTCGAGCATCTCCGGAACCGATGCCCCGACGAGTTCACCCCGGTCGTAGAGGAGCAGGTCGGAGCCCGTCCTGCGCGTCAGCACATCCATCGCTCCGCCCGCGTCGAGGTACCACGCGGAGGCACCCTCGACGGCACGCTCTGCAAGTACCCCGGCTGTGCGGGTCGCAGCTCCGGACAGGGTTCGATAGGCCAGCGTTCCGAAGAGGAGGGACGGCAGCAGGAAGAAGACGAACAGAGCCAGAGTCACCCGACCGCGGAAGGAGGTGACCCATGTCCAGACCGCTCCCCCTCCGACGACCTCACCTTCGGCCACTCGTCGTCCCGCACCCCACGCGAGGAGGGCGGGAGCGAATCCCAGGAGCAGGAGAAGGGTTCCGCGCGCCAGGACGAGGAGGTTGGCAGGCAACTCGATGATGTAGTGGGCGTGGTATACCTCGTCGGGGTACACGAGGTAGAGCTCGCCCTGCCACCCCTGCGGCGAGGGCTCCCATTCGATTCCCTCGGTCGCACCGGGCGCCTCGCCCGGAAGAAGCGGGATGAGCACGAGGGGGTCGCGCTCCGAGCGAGCCGGCGAGAAGAGGGGGCCGAGAGGAGCTCTGGCTTCGAGGGTGCGTCGAGGGGGAACGAGAATCGAGACGGCTCGTCCATCGCGAAGGGGGGCAGCGGCAAGGTAGTGGACGTCGGCGAGGTCGAAGCGGCGCAGCCGGACCCCTCCCTCGAGAAGCACGCTTCGCACAAGGTCCTGCCCCACAACGGGACGCTCGCCCAGAACGCCCATCCGCAGCGTGCGCTCGATGACTCCCTCTCCGTCGTGGAGGGAGATCCAGACGGGAATCCCCTCGGCAGCCAGGCCACTCCGGGACCAGACGGCATGGAGCAGCTCGATGGGCTCGAGTCCTCCGGCGTCCTCCGATCCGGCGACCTCCCCCGCACGTAGCAGGAGGAACTCGAGGAAGGAGTCCGGTCGGGTGCTCAGCCGTTCGACGCCTTCCTCTGCAAGTGCCATGCGGGCCTCGACACGCAGGGACCACCCCCAGGGAAGCACGAGCGTCGCGGCGAGGGTGAATCCGAGTGCGATGCGGAGGAACCCCATGCCCCACCGCCCCGCTCCGGGAATCGCGAAGGCCGTGAGAAGAAGGGGCACGACCCAGAGCACGCCCGCGGCCAGCGGAAGACCGGGTCCGCTTCTCACCTGCCCGGCAGCGGCGGCCGCGAGCCCGCCAGCGAGCCCGAGCCCCAGCAGGAGGAGGGGGATCCGGACCCTTCCCCCCGAACTCGGGGAGAGCTTGAGGGCGAGGGTGAAGGCGAGCCCGAGCAGAATGACCCCGGCGCACTGGAATGCGATCCAACTCCCTTCGCCCCGGGTCAGGAGCTCGCGTGAAGCCCCCGCCCCGAGCAGGAGGAGGAGGCCGAGTCCCAGGACCACCGCGACGGCCACGGCGAGGGGAGCGAGGCGGGCACCGACCGGGAGGCCCCTCAGCCCGGGGGGGGCGATTCCCAGGAGGAAGGCGGAGGCCAGCCCGAGGGCAAGGAGGTCGCCGAGCGTGACACCGGGGACGAAGGGCAGGAGGAAGCCCGTTGGCGCGAAGAGACCTTCAACGCCGAGGAGAGGCCCGAGGGGGAGGGCGAGCAGGAGCAGGGGGAGCGTGAGAGCAGCGCCGACCATGGGGATCCCCCCCCCGGTGGCGAGAAGGAGGGCGAGCCAGGCGGCCAGGAGTCCGGCTGCCACGGCGCGCTCCCACCGGAGGCTGCGTCTGGCGCGGTCAGTCGCCTCGGAAAGGGGTTCGAGGGTGACGCTGAAGAGGCTGCGTCCGTCCCAGCGGAAGTCCCAGACACTCTCGCCGCGCACGCGCTCCGGACGGGAGATCGTGATCGAAGCTCGCCGGTCGCGCTCGAAGCGGGACTCCAGATCGTTGTCCGACCGGTCGAGGCCCGGAGGCAGGTCGGCCCGCAGGAGGGATGCCGAGACGACGGTTCCCTGTCCCCGGGCGAGGGGATGCGTGACGTAGAGGTACCCGAAGAGAGGCCCCTCCACGTAGCGGTATCGCTCGGCGCCGAGGCGCACCTCCTGGGGAAAGGGTCCCTGGTGCGTGCCATCCCAGGCGAGGAGCCGCCCGTCCCGCCCGAAGACCGCCACGGCCTGCACGTCCCGGCCGGTGAGTCCCGCGGGAAGAAGGGGTGCCTCCGCATCCCAGCCCGAGGTCCAGCCGGCTGCGAGGCGCTCGGCACTGGACTCGGCGGCACGCAGCACTCGGTCGAGGTCGCGTGCCAGGTCATCCTGAACCCGAAGTTCCCAGGCGGTGAAGCGCTCGGGCCAGTTCCGCGTGAAGTGACCGAGGTCGAGGTGCGCGACAAGGGCGAGGAGAGAGCTCGTCAGAATGAGCGCCAACGGGACGACGAGAGGTCGGGCGTGGTCCCGGCCGAGCAGGATGGCTCCCACCCCCAGCAGAAGAGCCCCCCCAACCGCGGACAGGAATCCCGTTCGCACCCAGAGGGCGAGGGCGAGGAGTGCCAGACACGCGATGGTGCTGGCCGGGATCGCCGCGGTTCGGGTTCCGGTTGCCTTGGGGTGCACGGAGCGAAAGATTGTTCGAACGGTCGGGTCAGGGGGTCTCTTCCGGAAGATGGGTTCCGGGGCGACCTCCCGACAGGGGCCGCGGGAACCGGGGACGGGCGGGACCGGGACCGAGTCCCCCGGGTAGTACCGTTCGTCATGTGGTTCCTTGTCTCCAGGGAGAATCAGATCATGCTGCGGTCGGCTAGCCTCATTCCCTCGTCTCTCCTCGGCACCGTTCTCGCCGTCGCGCTCCTTCCGTCCGGGGGTGCGGCACAGGGCGTGCTCGTCGATGAAGGGACCTTTCGCCTGAGCATGGAGGGGCGAGAGGTTGGAACCGAAACCTTCACGATCCGGCGCTCGGAGCCGGGAGCGGAGCTGCAGCTCATTGCACGGGCCGAAATCCAGATGGAGCGTCCCGAGGGTCGGGTCGGGCTGGAGCCGCTCCTGCAGGCGACCGGGTCGGACATGGGGGTAACGGCCTACCAGATCAAGGTCTCCGGACACCGGTCCGAAGAGATCCGGATCCAGCTGGATGACCGTCGATTCACGACAACGACGCGCTCGGAGGTGGGAGAGCGGCAGCAGCAGTCGCGCGCGGCGCCAGGCACGCTTCTTCTCGACACGGACGTGGCCCACCAGTACTACTTCCTGGCTGCCCGCGTCGGGGCGGAAGGAGGCACCGTCCCTGTCATCGTGCCGCGCGCAGGTCACCAGTTCGACCTGCGCGTGACGGTTCTCGGGCCGGACTCCGTAGAGATCGGTGGAGCCGCGGTCGAGGCCAGGCACCTCCGTCTCGAAGGTCAGGGCGAGACCAGGGAGCTCTGGGTCGACGGAGAGGGGCGGGTTCTCCGTCTGGATCATCCGGCTGCGGGGTATTCGGCCGTGCGGACCGAGCGACCCTGAGGCAGCCGCTCGAGCCTCGGCAACTCGAAGACGGGCATTCATCCTCGGCAACTGAAGGCATGAGCAAGGGAAAGAAGCTTCTTGGGATCGCGATCGTGCTCCTCGTCGTCGCAGGTGGGGCCCTCTTTGCGCTGGCACGCAGTGCCGACCGGGGTGCGGGGGTCCGGGTCGAGGAAGTGCGCGAACGCGACCTGACCTCGACGATCACGGCCACCGGGAACGTGCGCGCCCGCCGGCAGGTGAACATCTCGGCCGAGGAGATGGGTCGTGTGATCGAACTCACGGTCGAGGAGGGGGACGAGGTGGTGCGGGGCCAGGTGCTCCTCCGCCTTGACCCCACTCAGGTCCGGACGAGCGTCTCCCGTGCGCGGGCCGCGCTCAGCCAGTCCGAAGCGCAGGTGGCGCAGCAACGGGCCTCCTTCAGGCAGGCCGAGGCCGAACTCGAGCGGGTCCGGGCACTGCGGGCCTCCGGAGGCGGGCTCGTCACTGTTCAGCAGCTCGAGGAGGCCGAGACCCGCTGGGAAGTCCAGCGATCCGTTCTCGAGTCCGTCCTGCAGGGGGCCAACCAGGCGCGGTCGGCACTCGAGGAGGCCGAAGAACGGCTTGGCCGACTCACGATCCGAGCACCGATCGACGGACGGGTCACACGACTGAACATCGAGGAGGGCGAGACGGCGGTCGTGGGCACGATGAACAACCCGGGCTCGCTCCTCCTCACGATCAGCGACCTGAGCGGGGTCGAGGCCGTCCTCTCGGTCGACGAGACGGATGTGCCGCGGGTATCGTTCGGGGACTCGGCACGGGTCGAACTCGATGCCTTTCCGGGCCGCGTGTTCTCCGGGCGCGTGACGCGGATCGGAAACTCCGCGATTCGGGGCCAGGGTGGGATGGGCGCCCTCGGCAGCTCGATCGACTTCGAGGTGATCCTGGAGCTCCTCGACCCTCCCGAGCAGCTTCGCCCCGACCTGTCGGCAACGGCCGACATCATCGTGGAATCGAGAAGCGGTGTTGTCTCGGTCCCGATCATCGCCGTCACTGTGCGGGAGGTCGAGGAAGGGTCCCCGGACGGAAGCGAGCGCCAGGAAGGCGTCTTCGTCGTTCGGGGGGGGGTTGCCGAGTTCCGTCCGATCGAGATCGGGATCACCGGGCAGGAGCACTTCGAAGTGCTCTCCGGGCTGTCGCCGGGTGACTCCGTCGTGAGTGGGCCGTACCAGCGAATTCAGGAGCTTGTCGACGGGCAGGCCGTGCGGGTGATCGGCACCGGGTCGGGATGACACCCCGACGCCCCCCGGACCACATGCAGGTGCGCGAGGGCGTCACACTCGCGCTCCTGCAGATCAGGCAGGAGAAGCTGAAGAGCGCCTTCAGCCTCCTCGGTGTCGTGATCGGCGTCACCTTCCTTATCCTCGTCGTGAGTGTCGTCGAGGGCATGGACCGCTATATCACGGAGGACTTCGCCACCCAGGTCCAGGGGGTGAACACCCTTCAGATCCGGCGCGCGCCGGCAGTCCAGATCCAGACCGGCGGAAGCCCGGCGCGCCAAACCGCTCGCCGTCCTCGCCTCACCATGGACGAGGCCGATGCGGTTCGCGCGGCACTTTCCGTTCCGGCCCGGGTCGGGGTCACGTCGAACCTCACTGCCGAGGTCTCCGGGCCCGACGGACTTCGAATCGAAGGCGTGCGCATCGCAGCGATCTCGGAGGAGGTGCTCGCGATCCGAACCCTCCGGATCGAGGAGGGCCGTCCCTTCTCGCCCCAGGAGGCAGCGCGAGGAATCCCGGTCGCGATCCTGGGACAGAGTGTGGCCAGCGCACTCTTCCCCGACAACCCCTTCGAGGGCGAGCGCATTCGGATCCGTGGCTTTCCCTACCGGGTCGTCGGGGTGATCGAGGAGCAGGGAACCCTGCTCGGGATGTCGATGGACAACCTGGTGCTCGTCCCTGCCCTCTCACCCATCCGGCGCGAACTCCCGGATCGCTCCGGTGTGGGTTCGATCTCGGTGCAGACCCTCGATCCGGCCGACCTTCCGATCGCGCGGACCGAGACAGAGATCGCAATGCGGCTGCATCGGCGCCTGCGCCCCGACGAGCCGAACAACTTCGTGATCGAGACCGCAGACGAGTCGCTCGAGTTCTGGGAACGTCTCTCCCTCATCCTCTTCCTGGCCCTGCCCGCCCTCGTCGGGATCTCCCTCGTGGTGGGTGGAATCGTGATCATGAACATCATGCTCATGTCCGTACTGGACCGGACGCGGGAGATCGGGGTGCGCCTCGCGATCGGAGCTCGCCGGCGCGACATCATCACGCAGTTCCTCGTCGAGTCCGCAACGCTGTCGGGGATTGGCGCACTCCTCGGGATCGGAATGGGTCTGGGCCTGGCATGGCTCGTTCGGAGTGCCACGCCCCTTCCGGCCGCCGTCTCGCTTCCCTGGGTCGGGGCCGGTGTCCTGCTCGGGATCGTGGTGGGCATCGCCGCCGGGGTCTACCCGGCGGTTCGTGCCTCACGTCTCGACCCCGTCGAGGCCCTCAGGCATGAGTAGCTCACCGAAGCGCCACCGGCTCCGCGCGCGCCTCGAGCGTGGGGGGTACGGCATCCTCGAAGGCATCCGTATCGCTCTGGCTTCGCTCCGGTCGAACGCCATTCGTTCCGGTCTCACGATTCTCGGAGTCGCGATCGGGGTGCTCGTGGTCGTCCTCATGGCATCGATCGTCTCGGGAATCCGAAGTTCGGTGGCCGAGGCGATCGAAGCTGCCGGTCCTCGAACCTTCTTCGTCATGCGGTTCGACCTGACCGACATCCAGTTCACCGTGGGACCCTCGCGACCGCCCTGGTGGGGACGTCCGCCGATCACCTTCGACGAGGTCAGGCGGATCGACGCCCTCCCGGCGATCGAACGGTCCGTCTTCTCGATCGGGCTCCAGGATCCGGGAAGCCCCGGCGGGGTGACGATCGAGTACCAAGGAACACGCATCACCGGCGTGGCAGGGGCTGCGGAGTCCGAGAGCTGGCCGGAATACCGCACGGTCGAGTTCGTGGCCGGACGGAATTTTGTCCAGGCCGAGGTCGCCGAGGCCCGGAGCGTGGTTGTGATCTCCCGGCGCCTCGCCGATGACCTCTTCAATGGCGCCCCCGGGGTCGGGGAGCGCGTACGGATGTCGGCGGGCTCCGGGCGGCCGACCCCCCTCACCGTCGTGGGGGTCTTCGAGCCCGCCGGGACAATCTTCGACGATCAGGTACCGCACATCGCCCTCACGCCCTACACCGTCGGGCTTCGAAGGATGAAGGTCTCTGATCAGTGGGGCCAGGTGGCGGTCGTCCCTGCCGACGACGTGGCCCTCGAGGTCGCGGAAGACCAGGTCATCTCGCTCATGCGCTCGATTCGGGGGCTCGCTCCGGGCGAGCCGAACAACTTCGCCATCGTCCGATCGACGCAGCTCCTCGACCTCTTCGATCGCTTCACCGCGGTCTTCTTCGCCGTCATGATCGCGCTCTCCTCGATCGGCCTCCTCGTCGGCGGGGTCGGGGTCATCGGGATCATGATGATCTCCGTCACCGAGCGCACCCGCGAGATCGGGATTCGCAAGGCCGTGGGTGCCACCCCCAGCGAGATCCTCTGGCAGTTCCTGGTCGAGTCGGCGGTCCTCACCTTTCTCGGGGGCGCCGCGGGCCTCCTCACCGGCGTTGCAATCTCGCGCGCCCTCGTCGCCTTCTCGCCGATCCCGGCCTACATTCCTCTCTGGGCGATCGGGGTGAGCCTCGGCGCGGCCATTGTGACCGGGATGCTCTTCGGCCTCGCTCCCGCCCTGCGCGCCGCCCGAATGGAGCCCGTGCGTGCCCTCCGGCACGAGTGAGACCACCCCGAACGCCACCTTCCTCCTCGTCCATGTCCAAGCCCCTCGACCTGCTGGCCGTCTTCGCGCACCCCGACGACGCCGAACTCCTCTGCGGCGGGAGTCTCGCCCGCTCGGCCGATGCCGGTGAACGCGTTGGCATCCTCGATCTCACCCGGGGTGAGTCCGCCTCGCGAGGGACCCCGGAAGACCGGGCACGCGAGGGCGATGTCGCGGCCCGGATCCTCGGGGTGTCGCTGCGCCGCAATGCCGGACTTCCGGATGCAGGCCTCGAGAACACGCTCCCGCTGCGGCACGCGCTCGCGCGCCACTTGCGTGAACTGCGCCCCCGTGTCGTCGTCACGCACTGGCTCGAGGGACGGCACCCGGACCACCGGGAGACGGCACGACTCGTCCTGGATGCCGCGTTCCTCGCCGGCCTCCGCTCCCTCGACCTGGGCCCCAGTCACCACCGTCCCTTCAAGATCGTGCACGCCATCGGCTTTCGCGAAGACGCCCCTCCCCCCTCCTTCGTCGTCGACGTCACGGCACAGGTCGACCGCAAGCTGGAGGCGATGGCCGCCTTCGCCTCCCAGTGGGAGGGTGCCACCGGGGCGGGGGAAGCCTTTCCCGGGGGCGATCGCCCCCTTCCGGAGCAGGTTCTCGCCCACCTGGCCTACTGGGGTTCCCGGATCCGCGTCCCCTACGGCGAACCCTTCTGGACGCGCGAGACCCTCGCCGTCGACTCCCTCGGCGGCCTCGGCGTCTCGACCTTCTGAGTGGCAGAAGCAGGTCAGGAGGCGCAGCGCACCTCGAGGAAGAGCCGCCGCCAACTCGGAATCTCCGGCCCCGAGACCCGGAGCACGTCGGCCACCGCGGCGCCTCCGGAGAGGAGCCAGGGCGCCAGCCACCGCCCGATCTCCGGAGGAAGGTGACCCACCGGTTCGCCGGAGCTCAGGTGCACCCAGACCCCGGGGTTCTCCTGCCCGGGCGGGTCCGGGATGAGCTGGAGGCGATCGCCCCTGCGAATCCCATCGATCCGCTTCTCCCGCCCTGCGAACACGGTGCCGTGCACGGTCGCCCGGAATCGACGGGGCTGCCCCGCGGGCAGGGGCGGGATCGGCCTTGGTTCGCGCGCATCGGACTTTGCCATGGAGCTCGGAGTGAACGGACCTCTTGCGGGTGATGACCTCGACGGGCTTTGTCTTTCCAGTAACTTAGAGGGTATTCCACCCGTTGGCATCCTCCCGGCTCAACCTCGACCCATGAAGCGCATCTACCTCGATCACACCGCCGCCACCCCCCTCCGTCCGGAGGTGAGGGAGGCGATGGAGCCGTGGCTCCACGGGGTGAGGGGCAATCCCTCCGGCGTGCACCGCTCGGCCCGGGAGGCCCGCCGCGCCCTCGAGGAGGCGCGCGCGCGGACCGCTGCGGCTCTCGGCAGGGCTCCCGAGGAGATCCGATTCGTGCGAGGAGGCACGGAAGCGAACAACCTCGCGCTCCTCGGCTGGGCCGAGGCAGTCGGGTCTCCGCCGGGCCTCGCCCGGATTCACCTCTCCGGGGTCGAACACTCCTCCGTCCGGGAGACCGCCGAGACGATGGCACGCAGGGGAGTCGAACTGGCCCCACTCCCGATCGCCCCGAACGGCGAAGCCCAGCTGGAGGAAGAGCCCGGGGCGGCTTCTTCCAGACCGGAACTCGTCTGCCTCATGGCGGTGAGCCACGAGACGGGAACGGTCCACGACCTGGCGGGGCTCGCCCCAGCGGTGCGGGCCCGTGGAGCCCAGCTCCATGTCGACGGTGTGCAGGCGCAGGATCTCCTGCGGGAGGTCTCGACACTTGCCGACACCCTCGCCCTCTCGGCACACAAGCTGGGAGGACCGCGGAGCCTGGGCGTGCTCGTCGTCCGCGCGGGTAGGGAGCCGGCTCCCCTGCTCTTCGGGGGAGGCCAGGAAGGAGGTCTGCGCCCCGGGACGGAGGACGTGGCAGGGGCCGTGGGGGCCGCGGTCGCAGTCGAGTGGGCCGTGTCGCCCGAGGGAAACCGTGAGGCAAGGCGCCTCGGCGTGCTTCGGGACCGTCTCGAGGGCGCGATCACCGACCGCTTTCCCTTCGTTCGGGTTCTCGGCCGGGAGGGCCGCCGTTCTCCCCGGATCCTCGCCCTCGGGGTTCCCGGAGTCGAACGCGATCTCCTCCCGCGAGCGCTGGACCTCGAAGGGGTCGAGGCCTCGGCAGGAGCCGCCTGCCGGAGTGGGAGCCTGGAGCCGAGCCCGGGTCTTTCCGCCTATTTCGGGCTCGAGCTCGCCCGGTCGATCGCTCCTCTCCGGCTGTCTCTGGGCTGGACGACGACGGCCGAGGAGGTCGAGGAGGCCATTCTGCGGATCGGAGCGGTACTCGAGCGCATCACCGCCCTGGCCGCGCCTGCGGGCATGAACGGCGGGAGTGTCCGGTGACGGGCCGCGGGCGGATCCTCGTGGCGATGTCCGGTGGGGTCGATTCGTCCCTGGCCGCGGTTCTCCTGCGAGACGGGGGGTGGGATGTCATCGGGGCCACGATGAAGACCTTCTGTTACCAGGAGACCCCGTCACACGGCCGCACCTGCTGCGGTCTCGACGGGATCCTCGATGCCCGACGGGTCGCGGATCGGCTCGACATCCCCCACTACGTCTTCGACGTGGAGGAGGCCTTCACACGGGACGTGATCGACGACTTCGTCGAGGAGTACGCCGAGGGCCGAACACCGAACCCGTGCGTGCGGTGCAACTCCCAGACGAAGTTCGGCGACCTCCTGCAGCGGGCCCGCGCCCTCGGGTGCGAGGGCATCGCGACGGGACACTACGTGCGCATCGCCCGCGAGGTGCCTGGCCATCCTGCACTTCTTCGGGGCCGGGACCGGGACAAGGACCAGGCCTACTTCCTCTGGGGGCTGGACCGTTCGGTGCTCCCCCTTCTCCACTTTCCCCTCGGCGAGCTGACGAAGGCGCAGGTGAGAGAGAGAGCGCGAGAACTCTCCCTCGAGACTGCCGACAAGCCGGAGTCGCAGGAAATCTGCTTCGTGCCGACCGGGGACTACCGCGACCTCCTGCGACGGCGGCTGCCCGACCGGCACCCGGCGCTCACGCCGGGGCCGATCGTGACGACGGCGGGCGAGGTGATCGGGGAGCACGAGGGCTATGCCTCCTTCACCGTGGGGCAGCGAAAAGGACTCGGCGGGGGCTTTGCCGAGCCTCGCTACGTGATCGAGATCCGGCCCGAGAGTCGTGAAGTCGTGGTCGGTACGCGCGAGGAACTGGCCCGAGCGCGCTTCAGCGTCCACGACCTGAACTGGCTCGCCGAACCTCCCTCTCCGGGAGACAGGGTCGAAGCACAGGTGCGGCACCGTGCCCCGGCCCTGGGTGCGCGCGTGCTCGCGATCGAGGTCAATCGAGTCGACATCGAGCTGGACCAGCCCAGGCATGCGGTGACCCCGGGCCAGTCCTGCGCCCTCTTCCGCGGGGAACGACTTCTTGGTGGCGGGAGGATCCGGCTGGCTCAGTAGCGCAAGCCGGCGGCTTCTGCCCACTCCCGGAAGCGCTCCCGCTCTTCGTCGGACATGTCGTCGGGAATCCGGACCCGGACTTCGACGAACTGATCGCCCGTGTGATTGCCCTTCGTCACACCCTGCCCCCGCACCCGGAAGCGCGTGCCGCCCTGCGTGCCCGGCGGGATCTTCAGCACGACGTGCTTTCCCCGGATTGTTCTCACGCGGACCCGTGAGCCGAGCGCCGCCTGTGCCACATTGATCGGCACGGTGCAGTGGATGTCGAGTCCTTCGCGCCGAAAGAAGTTGTGCGGGCTGACCCGGAACACGATAATGAGATCGCCTGGAGGGCCGCCCTGCCGCCCCCGCCCTCCCTGGCCCGGGACCCGGAGTCTGGACCCGTTCTCCACGGCCGGCGGCACCCGAACCTGGATCCGGCGTGTCTGACGGACACTGCCCGTGCCCTGGCACGGGGCACAGGGCGTCTCGGCCACTCGCCCACGGCCCATGCAGGCGGGACACGGCCGGGTAACGGCAAACCCTCCCTGGCCAAAGGAGACGGTCCCGGTTCCGGAGCACTCGCTGCATCGGTGGACCGCACTCCCCGGTCCCGCGCCCGACCCGCCACAGTTCGTGCAGTCTTCCGTGATGGGCACGGAGACCCTGAGTTGCCCTCCGAGGACCGCTGTCTCGAAGGAGACATCGGCCACCAGCTCGACGTCTTCGCCCGGCGACGGGCCCCCGGGGCGCCGTGCCGTGCCGTCTGCTCGCGGCTGGCCCCGGTCGAAGATCGAACTGAAGAGGTCCCCGAGGCCACCCAGACCACCGAGGTCCTCGAAGGAGAATCCGCCAGGCGCAGCCCCCTCGGGGGGTGCCCCGGGACGTGCTCCCCCCGGCCGCGGCCCCTGCGCACCACCGAATCCGAAGCCCAATCCACCGAACTTCCGCATCTGGTCATACTGCTTGCGCTTCTCCTCGTCCGAGAGCACCGCATAGGCCTCCCCGACCTCCTTGAAGCGCTCGGCCGCCTTCTCGTCGCCCTGGTTGGCGTCCGGGTGGTACTGCTTCGCGAGCTTGCGGTACGCCTTGCGAATCGCATCTCGGTCCGCATCCTCCGCGACGCCCAGAACCCGGTAATAGTCCTTCGTCGTCGTTGTCATCGGAAATCCGGAGCGGGAGTTGAAGGGAGGGTCGCTCGGCTCAGTCGTACTTCAGGACGCTCACACGAGCGGGACGCACGAGGTGCCCCTGGAATCGGAAGCCCTTCTGGAGGACCTGGCTCACAACGTCATCCTGCTCCTCGGACTCGGCAGCCTCGCGGAGCATCGCCTCCATCGACTCGGGGTCAAAGGATTCTCCACCCGGATCGATGACCTCCAGACCGGCTTCTTCGAGGTTGCGCTGCAGCTTCCGGTTCACGAGGACCATTCCTTCGATGACGGACTCCGTCGTGGCCTCCTCGGGATTGAGGGAGGCGAGGCGGTCGAGGTCATCCAGGACGTCCGCGATGCGCCCGACCAGTCGAGCCTGGGCCCGGGTCCCTGACTCTCCGAGTTCGGCCTGGGAGCGTCGCCGGAAGTTCTCGAACTCGGCTGCCAGCCGGAGGTGTCGGTCGTTCAGGGCATCGAGGGCATCCCGAAGCTCGGCGAGCTCGGCGTCACCCGTGCCCCCGACACCCTCGTCATCCCCCTCGGCCACGTCCGAAGTCTGGTCCTTCCCCACGTCTTCCTTCATGCCAGCTCCATGTCGTCGTTCTCTGTTCCGGGCCAGTGCCCTGCCGGCCTCGACCCGCTTCCATACCCGCTCCCGGGGGAGCGGGTTCAGCTCATTCCAGCCTCATGCTCGGAGGGATCATCCGCCCCGGGTCGGCTCTCACGTCCAGGAGCGAGGACCGAGCGAAAGACGAGGTGGAGAAGGTGCTGGACGGCACGCTCACGGACCTCCGCCCTGCCCCCGGGAAGGAGGAGCCGTTCGGCATGCGTGCCACGCGGGCCGGAAACTGCGAACCATACGGTGCCGACGGGCTTGCCTTCAACGCTCCCCCCCGGACCCGCGATGCCCGTGACCGCGGCACCGATCTCGACCCCCATGCGGGTTCGGACGCCCTCGGCCATGGCCCGTGCGACCCCTTCCGAGACGGCCCCCTGCGCGTCAAGCAACGCCTCGGAGACCCCCAGCGCATCGACCTTGATCCGGTTCGCGTAGGCCACGACACCCCCGGCAACCCCCTCCGAACTCCCGGGGACCCCGGTGAGTCGACCGAGGATGAGTCCGCCCGTGCAGCTCTCGGCCACCGCGATCCGAAGCTGTCGTTCGAGAAGCGCACGCCCCAGCGCCCCGGCCAGATCTCCCTGCGGGTCATCGTAGACGAAGGGTTCGAGGAACTCCCCGACCCGCCCGCACGCCGCCGAGAGCCGTTCGGACGCGTTCTCGCCCCCGGCACTGAGCACGAGCTCGACGCCCCGCAATGAAGGCCGGTAGGCCACACGCACTCCTTCGACCCCTGCCAGATGGGCCTCGACCCTTCCGGCCAGCGCGGACTCGGGGATTCCCGTCGTGTGGAATACCCGGCGCTCGAGTCGTTGGACCCGGCCACCGAAGCGAGTGCGGAGGAGGTGCCCGCCCTCGCCTCGCAGAAAGCCCTCCATCTCACGGGGAACACCGGGCAGAAGAAGGAGGAGAGTCCGGTCGTTCTCCCCCGCGCCAGGCACCTCGAGGTGGATGGCAGGTGCCGTTCCATGACCGTTCGAGAGGGTGCCTGCCCCCTCCGGCACACGTGCCACCCTCCGATTCGTGCGGGGCAGTTCATGATAGCCCCGCTCTCGGAACCGTCGCTCGAGCTCTTCGAGAACGGTCGGGTCTTCAATGAGCCGGAGGCCCCACCGCTCCGCGACGCCTTCTCGCGTGCGATCATCGAGCGTCGGGCCAAGCCCCCCGGTCGACACCACGAGAGACGCACGTGCGGCACCCTCTGCCATGGCCTCCCCGATCGAGGCGGCTTCATCCCCGACAGAGATCGCACGAATGACTTCGAATCCCTCATCCGAGAGGAATCTCGCGAGGGTGCGGGCGTTCGAATCGAGCCGATCTCCATTCAGGAGTTCGTCTCCGATCGTCACGATGACAGCGGTCGGGGGGCTCACCCCTCTCCCCGGAAGAGCTCGCGGTTCTGGACGAGGTACACCCCCATGGAATAGACCGTCAGTGCAAGAGCAACCGCGAGCGCGAGGGCCGTCACGGCTCCGTGAAAGGCGGCCCAGCCCTCCCAGAGGCCATGGCCCTCCCACCCACGACTCCGGGCCAGAAGGCCGAGAGCATACCAGAGGATCAGTGCCCCGCTGAAGATGTTCTGGATGAAGGCCTTGATCTTTCCCGAGGGACCTGCCGAGATGACTCGTCCCCTGCGCGCAGCCCAGACCCGGAAGAGGGTCACGAAGAGCTCCCGGCCGAAGATCACGAGCACGACCCAGAGGGGGAGTGGCCCCCACCAGGGAACGTCCCAGATGGGGTCGGGACGCTGTGAGACGATCCAGAAGGGAACGAAGGTGGCAACGAGGAGGAGCTTGTCGGCCAGGGGGTCGAGGAACTTGCCCATGTCCGTGACGAGTCCGTGCCTGCGAGCCAGGTAGCCGTCCCAGAGATCGGACACGGCGGCCGCGACGAAGAGCGCGAACGCACCAAAGAGGAGGCCCGGCGTCCGAGCCAGCACCATCCAGAAGAGGATCGGGCAGGCCAGGATCCTCGTCATGGTGATGACGTTTGGAAGATTCAGTCGGCTCTGAGCCATCGGCGTCGCGGCTCAGCTCAGCGTCTTGACGACCTGCCGGCTCACCGCGCGAAGAGTCTCGAAGACTCCTCGCCCATCAATCGCCACTGCCTCGAAGTCCGGGAGCCCCATGGGGTTGATTTCGGCCCGCAACTCCTCGAGGGTGAGGATGTTGCCCACGTCCCGCTTGTTGTACTGGATCACGAAGGGAATCCTGGAGAGGTCGTATCCGTACGACTCGAGATTCTCGTAGAGGTTGTGCATCGCCTCGACGTTGGCTTCGGATCGGTGTCGCTGGGAGTCGGCCACGAAGATGATACCGTCCACACCCTTCAGAATGAGCTTTCGGCTCGCATTGTAGTAGACCTGACCGGGGACGGTGTAGAGGTGGAAGCGCGTCTTGAAGCCACGGATCGTCCCGAGGTCCACGGGGAGGAAGTCGAAGAAGAGGGTTCGATCGGATTCCGTCGCGAGGGAGATCATCTTTCCCCTCGTGTCCGGATCGACCTTCGAGTAGACGTACTCGAGGTTCGTCGTCTTCCCTCCCAGCCCGGTTCCGTAGTACACGATCTTGCAGTTGATCTCCCGGGAGGCATAGTTGATCATCGACATCGGTCGAATCCTCCCGGAGCGGAGCTGCGGTGCTCCCTGCGTTCGTGTACGGACATGAGCGTGGCGCGAAGGGTTCCCCTGAAGAAGCGTCGGGCGACCCGATAAACTCGACCCTCGGCCCCTCCCGGGCAAGGAGCCGGCTCAGACCCGCGCAGCATTCGCTCCATTCGCGGCGACGGCCTCGTCGGCCATCCGATCCACAATCGCCCGGGCCCGGTTCCGCAGGAGCTTCTTCGGCTCCCAGCTCATGTAGTCGCGAAGGAGGGTGATGTGATCAACCGAAGGCTCCTGGCGCGCCATGAACTCGAGCGCCGCCATTCGCTTCAGGGAGAGGGGGTGGAAGAGATTCCTTCTCTGTCGGCTGATCTGGTCCCTGTAGAGAAGGACCCCGGCCGCACCGGCCACGCCGACGGCAATCACCGTGATCCCCACGATTCGCAGGACTTTTCTCGTCTGGTCGTCCATCGCTTCCTTCTCCCTTTCCGTTCACATGTCCCGCCGACCCGCGAGGGCCTCGGCGAGCGTGGAACCGTCGACGTATTCGAGATCGCTCCCGACGGGAACCCCTCTCGCGAGACGGGTGACTCGCACGCCCATCGGTCGAAGCGTCCCCTCAAGATACACGGCCGTGGCCTCGCCCTCCACCGACGGGTTCGTGGCGAGGATGACCTCCGCAACCCGGCCTGCGCCTCCCTGCACCCTCTCCAGAAGGGGGCCGATGCTCAGCTCCTCCGGCCCGATCCCGTCCAGGGGAGAGAGATGCCCGCCCAGGACATGGTACAGCCCTCGGAACTCCCGCGTCCCCTCGATCGACCGCACGTCGAAGGCGCTTTCCACGACGCAGATCAGGGACCGGTCGCGCTCCGGATCGCGACATACCGCGCAGAGCTCCTCTTCGGTGAAGGCACCGCAGCGCGCACACGGGTGGACCCGCTCCACGAGGAGTTCGATGGCCCGCGCGAGGCGACGCGCATCCGCGGTGCTACCACGCAGGAGGTGGTACACGAGGCGGGTCGCCGTGCGCGGACCGACCCCCGGGAGGCGAGCAAGCTCCCGCGTGACCTCGTCGATCGCCGACATGGCTCCTCGGGCTTAGAAGAGCCCCGGAAGCTTCATCGGGAAGGGGAGCCCGCCCGCGACCTTCTTCATCTCTTCGTCGTAGATGTCGCGCGCCTTCTTCTGCGCCTCGGAAAGGGCGGCGAGGACGAGGTCCTCGAGCATTTCGACATCCTCGGGATCGACGACCGAGCGGTCGATCGCGATCGATCGAACCTGTCCCTTGCCGTCAACGGTCGCCGTGACCATCCCCCCCCCGGCCGAGGCCGAAACCTCCTGTCGGTCCAGGTTTTCCTGGACCTCGGTGACCCGGGCCTGCATCTGCTGACCCATCTTGAGGATCTGCTGCATGTTCATGAAGCTTCTCTTCCTTGCGTTTCGGTGACGGAGATCGCTCGGGCGCAGGGCCCGAAGTGCGGTCAGCCGTCGAGGATGTCGAGGTCCCAGTCTCTTACCGCCGCCTTCAGGCCCGGTTCCTTCTCGAGCAGGTCGCCGAGGAGGCCCTCCCGGACTTCGGCCGAGGAGACGCGGGAGGCCGGTTCCTCGGCCTCGGGCTCGAGTCGGTCGACCTCGATCGAGACGGCCCCCCCGGCGCCCTTCGAGAGGGCGAGCGCGAGGGCGTCGAGCTCGGTTCCCCCCGAGAGGCGCTCCAGGGCCGGCCCCTCGGGGAGCGCGAGCCGGAGGCTTCCAGCCTGCCGGGACCCCGCTTCGCCCCCCATGAGAAAGGGGGTGAGCCCCGCCGGGACCCCCTCCCCGGAGGCGAGCAGTGCCTTCCACGCCCGCTCGATGCGCTCGGGGGGGGGTGGATCGCCCTCGTGGTTGTCAACCCTGCTTGCCACGGACGCAGGTTTACTTGACACCCCATCCTTGCGAGGGGTCGGGGTGGGATCGGGCGGGGTCCGGGATGCCGGCAGGACC
>SLDT01000068.1 GCA_007125125.1 Gemmatimonadota bacterium
GGGCGGTCTCGACCGGAAAGGCTTCCACCCCCATGAGGAGGGGGAGGGTGTGGGCGGTCACGTCGTAGGGGGTCTCGGGGGGTGCGCCGGGATAGAGCCGGAGGTCGGGGTACTCCTGCCGCTCGAGGAGCGCCTGCGCGAAGGAGGCGAAGGGCTGGTTCATCGGGATGACCCACCCCTCGTCGGTGCGGAAGACCTCGACGTCGCCGAGGCGCAGGATCCGGAGCATGTCCTCGGCCCGCACCGGGTCGGGCTGCTCGAAAGGGATGACCCAGGCGGCGGGCCAGCGCTCCCACCCCTCGACGGCCCGCTCCTGGATCCCGGCGAAGTTGCGGACCCAGAACTCGCGGTTGCGGGCGGCGTGGGTGAGCGCGGCCATGGCGGCCGACTCCATGTAGTCGACGATGTCGCCGATGCCCCACTCCCCGCCGGGCCAGGGGCGGGGGTGGTTCCAGCTCGGTGTGCGCGGGTCGGCCCCCCGGCGGGTGACGAGCTGGTTCGGGCGCAGGTTCACGGGGGCGGCCCAGTCGGCACGTGCCACCTCGACGAGGATCCGCACCCCCCCGTGGTGGTGCTGGTAGGCCCGCCCCGGGGTCCAGGCGTCGAAGATCGAATGCATCCCGACCCCGCTCTTTCCCTCGGCGAGGAGCTCAGCGGCGATGTAGGAGCCGAGCTGGTTCGTGGCCGCGACGAGGGTGGGGTCGACGTTCGGCTCCCAGGGGTCCTGGTAGGGCGGGACCCAGATCCGGAGGTTGTCGGTCCAGAGCTGGTGGTGGTCCTGCACGATGTGCGGGCGCCAGCGGTTGTGCGCGTGCAGCACGGTCAGCTCCGTCTCGATCTGGCGGATCGCGTACCAGTCCCGGTTGTTGTCGTGCCCCACGTACCAGTGGTAGAGCCAGGGAAGGGGAGCGCTCTCGAACTCGGTGCCCCGCCAGCGGTTCCACCAGTCGGCCACGTACTGCGTCCCGTCCGGGTTCAGGGAGGGGATGTCGACGAGCACGACGTTCTCGAGGATCTCGAGCACGCGCGGCTCGTCCGAGGTCGCGAGGTGGTACAGGAGCCGCGCCGGCATCTGCCCCGAGCCCACCTCGAAGGAATGGATGTGGTGCGTGATGAGCACGACCGCGCGCCCCTCGGCGAGGAGCTCGTCCCGGTGCGCCTCGTCCCGGATCCGCCGCGGGTCGGCGAGCGTCTGGTTGATCTCGCGGAGCTCCTCGAGCCGCTCCATGTTCGCGGGCGAGCTCACCGTGAGCTTGACGAAGTGGCGCCCGCGCGTCGTGAGCCCGAGGGTGTCGATCTGGACCCGCGGGCTCGCCGCCGCCACCCGGTCATAGTACGCGAGGAGGCTCTCCCAGTCGGCCAGCTCCCGATCGGCCCCGATCTCGTGCCCGAAGTGCTCGAGCGGGGTCGGCACCTCTGTGGCCGTGGCCGCCCCCGGGGCGGCCGCCTGCGCAGTCGCCCCCGCCCCCGTCGCCTGCGCACCCGCGCCGGAAGGGAGCCCGCACGCCAGCAGGAGGAAGGCACCCGCGGCGAGAACCCTCTGCCGCACCCTCACTCGCACTCGTCCCCGCAGTAGGCCTCCACGATCAGGTCGAGGAGGGGCCAGAACTGGGAGTGGGCGACGGAGCGCCCCTGGCCCGGGACCGTCTTGTGCGCGACCACCATGTCGAGCTTCGGGAGCACGGTGATGTACTGCCCGACCGCGCCGACCCCCGTGTAGGCGCCCTCGTAGGGGCCCGTCGCATGCTCCCCGTCCCAGACCCACCACATGTATCCGTAGCCATGGGGGCCGCTCCGGCGGCTCGCCGGGTTCATCTCGTGCACCGGGGTGAGGGGGCTCGTCATCTCGCGGACCCAGTCGGCCGAGATGATCTGCCGGTCGCCCCAGCGCCCTTCCCGCAGCACGAGGTAGCCGAGCCGCGCCATGTCCCGGGTCGAGAAGTGCATGTGGTAGGAGGGGTGCACGGACTGGTTCAGGTTGCCCCCCTTCGTGTGCCGCTCCCGGTCGAACTCCCGGAACCCGAGGGGAGTCGCGAGCTCCTGTTCGAGGGCGTCGAAGAGGTCGATCCCGGTCTGCACCTCGAAAGCGGTCCCCGCCGCGTTGAAGTCCCAGTTCGAGTAGAGGTAGTAGGCCCCCGGGGCCTGGCTCCCCCGCTCCGGGGCCTGGGCGAGGTTGTCGCCCGGGTTCGAGGCCGGGTGGTAGATCCCCGAGCGCGAGAGGATGAGGTGGCGCGCAGTGGCCTGCCGCTCCGCGTCCGTGAGCTCCCCATGGTCGTCGATGTCCATCTCGGCCAGGGTCATGTCGAGGTCGATCACCCCCCGGTCATGGTAGATCCCGTAGAGCATCGCGAGCACGCTCTTGCGGACGGAGGCGAGGTAGCTGACCTCGGTCAGGTCGCCGTACTCGTACGCCACCCGGCCCCCGGTCACGACCATCATCGCCGAGGACGACATCTCGGAGATCCGCTCCTCGACCCGTGCCAGCCCGTCCGACGACATCCCCCCCTCCTCGGGGGTGGCCCAGCGCTCCCACCCCGTGCCGGGAAAGACCGAGAGTTGCGCATCGGCCGGGGTCGAGGGGCCGTTGCAGGCGGCAAGGGCGAAGGCCAGGACGAAGAGGGGGAGGAGGGCAGGGGCCAACCGGCTCCGGTGTCGTTCGGGACGCATGGGCATGCTCCTGTTGCGCATCTCGGTGCGAGGGTACTCTCTTGGGGGATGTGAGCGAGGGAACAGAGTATCACCCACGCGCCCGCACCGAAAGGTCCCACACGACACGGAACACCCCATGGAAGAGAGCATCGAGGAGGGAGCAGGGACCACATCGTTTCTGGTCGAAGGCGTCCGCTGCGAGGGGCGAATCTTCCGTCCACCGGGCGAGGGCCCCTTCCCGGCCGTCCTCCTCGGGCACGGCTTCGCGGGCACGCAGGAGGTGCGGCTCCCCGCCTTCGCCCGGCGCTTCGCGGAGGAAGGCTTTGTCTGCCTCACCTTCGACTACCGGCACTTCGGAGCGAGCGGGGGCGAGCCACGCCAGCTCCTCTCGGTCGGGCGGCAGCTCGCCGACTGGCGCGCCGCGCTCGAGCACCTGCGCGCACTGCCCGAGGTCGACCCGGAACGCATCGCCCTCTGGGGCACCTCCTTCAGCGGGGGGCACGTCGTGCGCCTGGCCTCGGAGGGTGCGGCGGTCGCGGCCTGCATCGCGCAGATCCCCTTCGCGGACGGGATCCCGGTCACCCTCGAGCGACCGCCCCTGGAGGCGCTGCGCCTCACCTTCCTGAGCCTCCGGGACCACCTGCGCGGTCTCCTCGGCCGGCCTCCCCTCCTCGTGCCCGTCGTCGGACCCCCCGGCTCGATGTCGGCGATGAACACCCCGGATGCGATGCCCGGCTACCGGTCGATCATCCCGGAGGGCGTCGACTGGGTGAACGAGGTCGCGGCGCGGATCCTCCTCGCCGTACCTCTCTATCGACCGGTCCGAGGGGCCCGGCGCATCGCCTGTCCCCTCCTCGTCGCCCTGGCCCGGGACGACCGGGTCACCCCACCCGCCCCCGCACGGCGGGTCGCCGCACGCGCCCCCCGCGCCGAACTCCTGGAGTTCGACGGGGGTCACTTCGACCTCTACCTCGGCGAGCCCTTCGAAGAGCTCGTCGCCGCCGAGATCGACTTCCTCCACCGACACCTGCGCGTGGCCGAGCCCGCCCCGAAGGAGGGCTGAGCAGTGGTGACCGGGGGTTGACCGCCCCTCAATCCGCCACGAGGACCCGTGCCCGCGCCCACACCCGGTCGAAGGCCTCCTCGGTGAGGCGGCCCGTAAAGGTGTTCTGCTGGCTCGGGTGGTACGACCCCAGCAGGGTGATCGGTCCCTCCCCGCCCCCGTCCACACCCGCGCGCGCAACCTCCACCTCGGCCCTGTGCCCGAACTTCGGCCGGGGGGAAGGCACCCCGGCCCCCCGATCCGCCAGGATCCGCAGCACATGGCTCCAGGCAAAACCCCCGAGCGCCACGATGCAGGCCAGACGAGGCAGGAGGAGTTCGAGCTCGCGCTCGAGGAAGGGCCGGCAGCGCTTCCTCTCAGCGGCCGAGGGGCGGTTGTCGGGCGGGGCGCAGCGGACCCCGGCCGTCAGCCAGGCGCCGAGAAGCTCGAGCCCGTCGTCCCGCGAGACCGCCTCGGCCCGGCTCGCGAAGCCGGCGCGGTGCAGGGCTCCGAAGAGCCAGTCGCCCGAGCGATCGCCGGTGAACATGCGCCCGGTGCGATTCGCTCCGTGCGCGGCCGGGGCGAGCCCCACGATGAGGAGGCGCGCGGCGGGGTCTCCGAACCCCGGCACGGGGCGGCCCCAGTACTCCTCGTCCCGGTAGGCCGCCCTCTTCTCCCGGGCGACCTTCTCGCGCCAGGCCACTAGGCGCGGGCAGGCCCGGCAGGCCACAACCTCGCGGCCGAGTGCGTCGAGGCCGGCCTCGACCAGCGCGTCGGGGCCCTCGCTCCCGTGCTCCCTCACCTCAGGCTGTTGAAGAAGAGAGGCCAGCTCGCGACGGTCTGCCCGCGGAAGTTGGGCTGGAAGCCGAAGAGCACGACGGAGCCCTGGCCCACCTCGACCTCGAGGAGGGCCGGCTGCCCTGCCACATGCTCCTCGCCGAGCACCCACCCGGCGAGCCGCGGGTCGCCCGCACCGAACCGGCCCACCACCCGCGCGCGCGGATCGTCGACCTCGAAGGCCCGGCTCGTGCGCCAGTACCAGGCGATCGTCTCGTTCGGCACCCCTTCGCTCATCGGATGCGCGGGGTCGAGGTCCAGCCTCAGGATCGAGCCCGGGATGTAGAAGTCCGCGTCCGGGATGTCGTCGACAGCACTCCGGACCCCGAGCGAGAAGGCCTGCGCCGCGAAATCCGTCGCCGCATCGATCGCGACGACCCGCCCCCCGGCCTCGACGAAGGCCTGGAGCGCCGCCACCCCCTCGGCGCCCACCCCGCCCGCATAGGGCTCCGGCATCACGTTCGGCGAGAACCCGTTCATGATCGATCCGGGCGACTGGTCCTGGAAGACGATCACGTCCCAGCGCTCGCTCAGCCCCCCGGCATGGAGGTCGGCGTTGCGCACCTCGTCGTACGCCACCCCCGCCTGGTCGAAGAGCCACCGCGTCCAGCCCTCGGGCATCGGCTCCTGCCACGCGCGGTAGAGCCCGATCCGCGGGGCATCCGCTCCCTGGAGGAAGGCAGGCACGTCGAAGGCATGCTCCGTCCGCCGGGCCATCGGCTCCGAGAGGGGGAGCCCCCCGGCCGGGAGGGCCTCGAGCTCGATCGCCTCCACATTGAAGAGGAGGGGAAGGGTGTGCGCGGTCGCGTCGTAAGGGCGCACCGGAGGCCCTCCCGGATACTGGCGCAGGTCGGGGTATTCCTGCGCCTCGAGCATCGTCTGCGCAAAGGCGGCGTAGGGCTGCTGCATCGGGATCACCCAGGAGCCGGCGGGGAAGGAGCGGCCGCCCGCGGTGAAGGGGGAGGTCGCCTCGTGCACCTCGACATCGCCCGTCGTGAGCACCCTCAGGAGCTGCTCGACCCCGGCGGCGTTGTCCTGGCCGGCCGGGATCACCCAGGCGGCGGGCCAGCTCTCCCACCCCGCGACAGCCTTCCGGTGGATCTCGACGAAGTTCTCGAGCCAGAACCGGCGGTTCACCGCCGCGTTCTGGAGGAGCGCCATCGCGCCCGCCTCCATGTAGTCCACGACATCGTCGAGCCCCCAGCGACCGCCCCGCCAGGGCGAGGGGAAGTTCGAGCTCATGACCTGGGCATGGTATTCGGCCCTCCACCCGAGGCTCTCGAAGCGCTGCTCGATCGGACGGGCCCAGCTCGCGCTCGCGGTCTCGGAGAGGATGCGCACCCCGCCATGGTAGTGCATGTAGGCCCGTGCCGGGGTGTAGATGTCGAAGATTGCGTCGGTCACGATGCCGTCGAAGCCGTCGCGGGTCATCTCGGCCGCGATGTACTTCCCGAGCTGGTTCAGCGCAGAGATCAGGAGGGGGTCGACATTCGGCTCGATGGGGTCGGTGTAGGGGGGGACGAAGAAGCGCGCGCCCCCATTGCCCATCTGGTGCACATCGTGGACGATCTGAGGGCGCCAGTGGTTGTGCGCGTGAAGGACGGTCAGGAGGGTCTCGACCTGGGCGAAGAAGTACCAGTCACGGTTGTTGTTGTGGCCGATGTAGTGGTGGTAGAGGCGGGGCAGGGGGGCGCCCTCGAACTCCGTGTCCTTCCACTCGCGCCACCAGTCCGAGACGAGCTTCGTGCCGTCGGGGTTCAGGGAGGGGATCAGGACGATGATCGTCTCGTCGAGGATGTGCCGGATCCGTTCCTCGTCCGAGGTCGCAAGGTTGTACAGGAGCCGCGCGGGCATCTGGCCCGCCCCGACCTCGGTGGAGTGGATGTGGCTCGTGATGAGCACGACGGTGCGTCCCTCCTCGATGAGGGCCTCGAGCTCGGCGTCGCTCCCCACCCGCCGCGGGTCGGCGAGGAGCTGCTGGATCTCGAGGTAGCGGTCGAGGCGGGCCTGGTTCGCCTCGCTCGTGATCGTGAGGCGCACGAAGGGCTCGCCGAGCGTCGAGGCCCCGAGGGTGTCGAGGACCACGCGTGGGCTGGCATGCGCGACGCGCTCGTAGTAGGCGGTGAGCTCGTCCCAGTTCGCGAGGAAACCTTCTTCCCCGATCTCGGCACCGAAGTGCTCGAGGGGGGTGGGCACCTGCTGGGCCTCGAGCGCGTGTGCGGGGGCGACGAGGGTGCCGACGACGAGAGCGAGGGCCAGGGAGAGGGCGAGGGGGGTGGGGGTGCGGCGCGGCTCGGACATGCTCGGATCGGGGTTCGGGGAAATTCGTGCGGCTGGCGGAGGAAACGGCCCGGGGCGCAGGAGCGCTCCTCCGTGTGGCCAAGGTAGGGGCTCGGCGAGTGGCGGGCCAGCCGTGCGCGGACCTGCCGGCGCGAACCAAATGCGCTTGCCGCGGGTTTAACCTGACGCAGGTGAACGGAGTTCCCGAACCCTCTCCACGGAGTCGCTCCCGATGCCGAAGGTCTCCACGCTCATGGCACTCGCCGCGATCGCGGCGATGATGATACCGCTTCCGGCCGATGCCCAGTACTTCGGCCGCAACAAGGTCCAGTACGATCGCTTCGACTTCCGGGTTCTCGCCACCGAGAACTACCGGGTTCACTTCTACCCGGAGGCGGCCGGGGCGGCGGAGGACGCCGCGCGGATGGCCGAGCGCTGGTACGAGCGCCTGGCCCGGACCTTCGGGCACGAGATCCGTGAGCCGCGCCCCCTGATCCTCTATGCGGACCACCCCGACTTCCAGCAGACGAACGTGCTGGGCGGCCGGATCGGGGAGGGTACGGGGGGCGTGACGGAAGGGATCCGGGACCGGGTCGTGATGCCCTTCGGAAGCTCGTACGGGGACACGGACCATGTTCTAGGGCACGAGCTCGTTCACTCCTTCCAGTTCGACATCGCACGGGGCGCGGCGGGGGGCGGGCTCGGGGGGCTGATGCAGCTCCCCCTCTGGTTCGTCGAGGGGATGGCGGAGTACTTCTCGCTGGGGCCGAGCCACTCGCTGACCGGGATCTGGATGCGTGACGCCCTCCTGCGCAACGAGTTCCCGACGCTCCAAGACCTGACGCGGGAACAGCAACGCTACTTCCCCTACCGCTTCGGACATGCCTTCTTCGCCTATGTCGGTGGGCGTTATGGGGACGACGCGATCTCGCGCATGCTCCGGGTCGCGACGCGGACCTCCTGGGCCGGTGCGATCCGCGAGGTGCTCGTGACCTCGCCCGACTCCCTCTCGGCGGACTGGCTCCGGGCGGTGTCGGAACACTACGGCCCCCTGCTCGAGGACCGAACCTCGCCGGGCGAGGCGGGGAGCCTGCTCCTCTCTCCGGAGACGGGGGCGGGGCGGCAGAACGTGGCCCCCTCGCTGAGCCCGGACGGGCGCTACGTAGCCTTTCTCTCGGAGAAGGACCTCTTCACGATCGAGCTCTTCCTGGCCGATGCGCGCACGGGCGAGATCGTGCGCCGGCTGACGAGCGGGACGCGCGATGCGCACTTCGACGCGATCCGCTTCATCGACTCCTCGGGGGGGTGGTCGCCCGATGGGGCGCTCCTGGCGGTGAGCGTGTTCGCACAGGGCCGGAACCGGATCGACCTCTTCCGCGCGCGGGACGGGCGGGTCGAGCGGCGGATCGAGGTTCCCGCCTGGCTCGGCGAGATCCGGGGACCGGTCTTCTCGCCGGATGGACGCCACCTCGCCTTCTCGGGGCAGGTGGGGGGGCGAACGGACCTCTTCCAGCTCGAGATCGCCTCGGGCGAGGTGACCCGACTGACGGAAGACCGCTACGCGGCGCTCCAGCCGGTCTACTCCCCGGATGGCGAGCGCATCGCCTTCGTGACGGATCGCGGGCCGCAGACGGACTTCGAGCGGCTCACCTTCGGGCCGAAGTCGATCGGGATCCTCGACCTGTCCACGGGTCGGGTCGAGCGTGTAGCCCCCTTCGAGGGCGCGGCCCACTGGAACCCGCAGTTCACCCCGGACGGGGCGGACCTCTATTTCCTGGCCGATCCGGACGGGTTCCGGGACATCTATCGGGTGGGGCTCGCCTCGGGGGAGCTGTACAGGGTGAGCCGGATCGCGACGGGCGTCAGCGGGATCACGGACGCGACGCCAGCCCTCACGGTCGCACGGGAGACGGGGACCGCCGCCTTCTCTGTCTTCGATGGAGGAGAGTTCCACGTCTTTGCCCTCGACGCGGTGGATCTGTCGGGCGAGCCGGTCGCGGTCGCGACGGTCGCACAGGTCGACGGACGGCTCCTCCCGGGAGGGGCGACGGCCCCCGATGCCTGGATCAACCGGATGCTGGGCGACGCCACGGCGGGCCTTCCCCCCGTGGGGCGCTACCTTGCCGAGGCGGCGGAGCCGGTCGACCGGGGGCTCGGGCTGGACTACATCGGGCAGATCTCGATCGGGGTCGGTGCCGACCGATTCGGGACCTACGTGGGCGGGGCCGTGTCGGCGGTCTTCTCGGACATACTCGGGAACCGCCAGCTCTTCACCCAGGTGCAGGGGCAGGGAGAGCTCCAGGACATCGGGGGTCAGTTCTTCTACCGGGATACCGAGCGCCGCTGGAACTGGGGATTCGGGGCGGGGATGATTCCGAGCCGTTTCTTCCAGACTCAGGGCTTCCGGGACCCGAACACGGGCGAGACGACGTTCGTGCGCGACGACCGACTGACCCGGGTCACCGAGGCGGTGGGGCTTCTTTCCTATCCCTTCTCGACGGTGCGGAGGGCCGAGTTCAGCGGGGGATTCACGCGCTACGGGTTCGACGCGCGCCGGGACATCTTCGTCTTCGATGCGGCGGGGCGGCTTGTCGAGGAGCGTCGCGAGGAGCTGGCTTCTCCCGACCCCCTGAACCTCGGGCAGGTCTCGGCGGCCTTCGTCGAGGACAACTCCTTCTTCGGATTCACGAGCCCGATCAGGGGGTGGAGGGCTCGGTACGAGGTGGGACAGATCTTCGGTTCGCTCGAGTTCACACAGCTCACCCTCGATCACCGACGCTATTTCGCTCCGCACCAGAACCTGACGCTCGCGGTCCGAGGACTTCACCTGGGGCGGTACGGGAGTGACGTGCGCGCGGTGAGGGAGTCCCGGATCCAGCCCCTCTTCCTGGGTCAGGAGGCGCTTGTGCGGGGTTACTCGAACGTCTCTTTCCAGGTGCAGGAGTGCACGATCACGGATCAGGGCCAGTGCGCCGAGTTCGAGCGGCTCCTCGGGCAGCAGCTCGGGGTGGTGAATCTGGAGGCGCGTGTGCCTCTCTTCGGGACGGACCGGCTGGGGCTGATCTCCTTCCCTGCGTTCCCGACCGAGCTCGTGCTCTTTGCCGATGCCGGGGCGGCATGGAGTCGGGACGAGCCGGTCGACTGGAGCTTCGAGCGCCGGACGCCGGCGCGGGTCCCGGTGTTCAGCACTGGGGTCAGTGCACGCACGAACCTGCTGGGCGCCTTCATCGTCGAGGTCTTCTACGCGCACCCCTTCCAGCGACCCGAGCGAGGGGCGCACTTCGGGTTCCAGATCCAGCCCGGATGGTAGTGGCCCGCGGTGAGGCTGCGGCGGTCCTCGCCCTCGGGGTGGGGGCCGCCCTCCTCGCCGCCCCCGCCCTCTCACCCCCGGCGCTCTGGTTCGACGATGCCTGGGTGGGGCTCGCCGCGCGCGCCTCGACCGCGGGGGAGACGGCCCTCGCGGGGCTGACGAGCCCGGGCTTCGCGCTCCTCGTGGCCCTGGTCACCCTCCCCTTCGGCACCTCGCCCCTCGCCGCGCAGCTCCTCCCCTTCGCAGCCGGGGTGCTCCTGCCCCCCACCGGATGGGCGGCCGCGCGCGCGGTCGGACTCGGCCGGGGCGCGGCGCTCCTCGTCGGAGCGCTCCTGCTCGCCTCGCCCGTCCTGACCACGTACGCCACGCGGGTGAAGCCGTACACGCTCGAGGCGCTGCTCGTGACCCTCCTGCTCGTCGCCGGGTGGAGGCTCGTCGACCGACCCGACCTGGATTCCCGCTGGTTCGCTGCCTCGGGGCTTGCCGTGGCCTCGATCATCGTCTCGAGCGTGACCGCGCTCGCCGCCGCCGCCGCACTCGGGGCCGGCCTCGTCCAGCTCGCCTTCGAGAGGTTGGCGCGCGAGCGGGGGCCCGTCGCAGGGGACGGCTCCGAGGGGTCCGGCTCCGGAAGGAAGGGCGCCCGGGCCCCGCTTCCCCTGCGCGGCCTCGCGGCCGCCGGGGCGACCGTCCTCTTCGCGGGGGGCTGGTACCTGCTCTTTCTGCGTCCCAGGATCACCCCGGCGCTCCGGGAGTTCTGGGCACCCCACTACCTCGTACGCGACGAGGGGCTCCCGGCGATGGCCCGCTCCCTTGCCGAGCTCGGGGGCGGGTTCGCGGCCTCCTTCTCGCTCTTTCCGGCGCCCCTCGTCATGGCGGCGCTCGTCCTGGCGGCGGGGGCGGTGCTGGGGAGGGGGGCTCGCTCCCCGGGACTCGTGGTGCTTCTCGTTGGTCCCTTCGCCGGGGCGCTCGCGCTCGCGGCGGCCGGGGCCGCGCCCCTCGGTGGCGGCCGCACCGATGCCTGGCTCCTCCCCGTCGCTGCCCTCCTCCTTGGAGCGGGGGCGGGGGCACTCGTCGAACGGCTGGAGTGGGGTGCGCGGGTGCGAGTCGGCGCGACGGCCGTGGTGCTCCTGCTCGTGCTCGTCGGGGTGCGCCCGGCGGAGCCCTATCCGGAGCACGACGTGCGCTCCCTCGTCGAGCGGCTCGAGCGGGAGCGGGCCGTGGGCGAGGTCGTGCTCGTGCAGCGCCACACGCGCTTCGGTTACGGCCTCCACACCACCGCGCCCGTCCGCCTCGTTCCCGATCCGGAGTCCTGGCAGGGGTTCGAGGTCGAGGTCGAGGACCCCGGTGTCTGGATGCTCCCCTTCCCGGAGGCGAGGCTCCGATGGGACATCCTGCGGGTCACCTCGGAGACGGACGGGGCCGTCTGGGTGATCGAGTCCCATGACGAGTTCAACCCGGGGATGCGGGGGGCGATCGAGAACGCGCTCCTGGAGGCGGGGCTCGGGCTCCGGGACGTGCACGAGGTCACCGGCGCCCGGCTCACGCGGTGGGAGCGGTGAGGGGCAGCCGCTCTGACGCGGTAGACCGCTGACGTGGTGGCCCGCTGACGTGCCGGCCCCCGGACGTGCGGGCGGGCGCACCCGAGGGGTTGCCCGCCGCCCACGAGGAGGCTTTGTTTCGGAGATCTGAGTTGGCCGGGTCCCGGGCTGGGGCCGGCCGCCCTTCCACCTGCGGAACAGGACCCGGACGAACCGCCATGGATGACCTGCTGAAGACACTCGGACTCGACGATGTGAACCCCGGTACCTGGACTGGAGGGAAGAGCCTCGGGGGCGAGGGGGCCGCCGTGCGGGAGAGCTACTCGCCGATCGATGGCGGGCGCATCGCCGCGGTGCGGGAGACGACGCGCGAGGAGTACGACGCGGTCGTGGAGGGCGCGGTCGAGGCCTTCCGGAGCTGGCGCATGGTGCCTGCCCCGCAGCGGGGCGAGATCGTGCGGCAGATCGGGGACGAGCTCCGGCGGTACAAGGAGCCGCTCGGGCGGCTCGTGACCCGGGAGATGGGCAAGATCGCCCAGGAGGGGCTCGGCGAGGTGCAGGAGATGATCGACATCTGCGACTTCGCAGTCGGCCAGTCGCGGATGCTCTACGGGAAGACGATGCACTCCGAGCGCCCCGAGCACCGGATGTACGAGCAGTGGCACCCGTACGGGCCGGTCGGGATCATCTCGGCCTTCAACTTCCCCGTGGCGGTCTATGCCTGGAACGCGATGCTCGCGGCGGTCTGCGGCGACGTCATGATCTGGAAGGGGTCCGAGAAGACACCCCTCTGCGGCGTGGCCGTGCAGCGGATCATCGCGCGCGTGCTCGAGGCGAACGGGGTGCCCGAAGGGGTGTTCAGCCTCGTGACCGGGGGGAGGGAAGTGGGCGAATGGATCGCCGCCGACGAGCGGATCCCCCTCGTCTCGGCGACCGGCTCGATCCCGATGGGGCGCTCGGTGGCGCAGGTCGTCGCGGCACGGCTCGGACGCACGATCCTCGAGCTCGGAGGAAACAACGCAATCATCGTGTCGAAGTCGGCCGACCTCGAGATGGCGGCGCGCGCCATCGTCTTCGGCGCCGTCGGGACCGCCGGGCAGCGCTGCACCTCGACCCGCCGCCTGATCGTGCACGAGGAGGTGTACGATGCCCTGCGCGACCGACTCCTCGAGATCTACGGGAGCATCCGGATCGGGGACCCGCGCGAGCCGGGGACCCTGGTCGGACCGCTCATCGATAAGGAGGCTGTCGAGGCGATGCAGGCCGCGCTCGGCCGGATCGAGGCCGAGGGGGGGCGCGTCATCTTTGGTGGCGAGGTGCTCGACGAGCGGCCGGGGCACTACGTTCGCCCCGCGATCGCCGAGGTCGAGAACCACTTCGAGATCGTGCAGGAAGAGACCTTCGCGCCGATCGTGTACCTGATCCGCTACGGCGACCTCGACGAGGCGATCGAGCTCCACAACGGGGTGCGCCAGGGGCTCAGCTCCTCGATCTTCACCCTCGACCTGCGGGAGGCCGAGACCTTCCTCAGCCACCGCGGCTCCGACTGCGGGATCGCGAATGTGAACATCGGCACGAGCGGGGCCGAGATCGGCGGGGCCTTCGGGGGCGAGAAGGAGACGGGCGGGGGACGCGAGTCGGGCTCCGACTCCTGGAAGGGCTACATGCGCCGGCAGACGAACACGATGAACTGGGGGAGGGATCTCCCCCTCGCACAGGGCATCGAGTTCGAGGTCTGAGCGGTCCACCTCACGCGAAAGCCCCCTCCCCGCCGCGCCGGCAGGGAGGGGGCTTCGTGTGGTGCGGCTTGCGGGATCAGCCCTCGCCGCTTTCGTCCGAGGCTGGGATCGCCTGCACCTCGAGCGAGATCTTCACCTTGTCCCCCACCAGGACTCCGCCCGTCTCGAGCGCCTGGTTCCAGGTCAGGCCGAACTCCTCGCGGCTGATCTCGGTCGAGGCACGGAAGCCGACGCGGGGGTTGCCCCATGGGTCGGTGCCCCGGCCGAGCTCCTCGCCCTCGAGCGTCACCGTGCGCGTGTTGCCGCGGACCGTGAGGGAGCCGGTGATGCGGAAGCTCTCCGGGGTGCCTTCGACCCGATCCGAGCTAAAGCGCAGGTGAGGGTGGCTCTCGACGTCGAAGAAGTCTCCGCTCCGGAGGTGGTTGTCCCGGTCCTCGTTGCGGGTCGTGATGCTCCCGGCCTCGATCGTGACGCCGACCGAGGAGGCAGTGAACTCGTCCTCGTTCAGGTGGATCGTTCCTTCGAGCGCCTCGAAGGACCCCTTCACGTTCGAAATCATCATGTGGCGTACGCTGAACTCGACCTGCGAATGGGCAGGGTCGATGGTCCAGGCCTTCGCGGTGGTGTCGGTGCTGCTGGTGGGGCTGTTCATGTCGGGGTCTCCGTTCGTGTACATGGGTAGTGGTCTGGGCGGACCGGAATTGCTCGACGCTGGTCCGGGCCTGCTCTGGTTCAGCGCAAAGTATCTTTGAGCTGAGGCAAGGTTCCGAAAAAAAGGGAGGCGGCGCCTCCGAGCTGTAAGTCTCACTTCTAAGATGACATCTTCGCAGAGGAGTTCAACCCCCTCCGTCACTTCGTCACTCCGTCACCTCGTCCCGGCAGGGAGGAGCGGCGGCCGCTCCGCGTCCGAGCTTGCGCAGGAGATCGACCGCATCGCGCTGCTCCTCGGGCGAGAGTGCCTCGCAGGCCCGATGCAGGCAGCGGGCATGAGCAGGGAAGATTCCCTGCATGAAGGCGATGCCCTCGTCGGTGAGGGAAGCGTAGCGTGCACGTCGATCGGTCGGACACTCGGTGCGCTCGACGAGACCGCGCTCCACGAGGCGGTCGACCAGGTAGGTGATGCCACCGCTCGAGACGAGGATCTTCGACTGGATCTCGCCCTGCAGGAGCCGGCCCCGGTGGTAGAGCGCCTCGAGTACGGCGAACTCCGCCGGGGTCAGCCCATGGCGGGCGATGTCTTCGCGGCTTCGCTCCTGAAGTGCGGCATTCGCGCGATACAGGACGGTGAAGAGCTTGAGGGCATCGGCGAACTCGGGGTCGACCTGTCCCGGGGGCAGACCGTCCCTTGAACGCCCCTTCGGCGGGGGGGCGTCGCCGGGTGCGGCCTCGTGGTCGGCCAACCTCTTTTCGGTCTCGGGAGTGGGGGTGCGTGCAGACATGATTCAGCACTAAGATAACCCGACGGGCCGGCCCGGCCAAGGTCGGACCCCTCGACCCGCGTCTCGCCGAAGGGCGCCTCGGACTGCGAGGGCGCTCCTGCCACCTTCCGGCCCTTCCCGGGTAGCCGAATCAGAGATTGATTCGGCGCACCGCATGCATGCGGTGCCGGGGCATTCGCCGAATCCACGCCGGCTGCTCCGGGGCCGGGTCCCGTCACAGGGGAGATGTGCGTGAGCGACAAGAGACGACGGATGAGGCGCGAGATCCGGGCCCTCCAGCGCGAGGCCACCTGGCTCCAGAAGGCCCTGTTTGCCCTCGGCAAGGTCGAGGAGGCCCGCGAGGCTGCGGCGGAGTTGAATGACGAGGAGGCCACCCCTCTGATGGTCGTCGTGGAAGACGGTCCGGGGCTTCCGCTCGAGGCCGTCGAAGAAGCGCTCGAGACTCGGGTCAAGGAGCTCCTGGAGGTGGTCCGCGAACGGAGGCGCATCCTTCGATGAAGTGGAGGGCAGGGGAATGAGCGAAGAACGGCCCGACGCCGGTCTGCCGAAGGGGCGCCAGCCCGGGATTGCCGCGCCACGCCTTCTCCTGCGCCCCCTCCAGCGGCATGATGCGGGGGCCGTTCATCGCCTGGCGGGTGACCCGGAGGTTTCGGCTACGGCGCTCCACATTCCCCATCCGTTCGGGCACGGTCAGGCCGAGGCGTGGATCGAGAAGGTCGAGGCGGGCTGGCGAACAGGTCGACTCGCGGCCTTTGCTGCCGTGCTTCCGGACACCGGCGAGCTCTGCGGCGCCGCCGGGCTCACGATGGATCCCCTGCCGGCCTCCGGTTCGGCCGAGCTGGGCCTCTGGATCGGGCGCTCGTTCTGGGGGCGGGGCTACGGATATGAAGCCGCGTTGGCCCTCATGGGTTGGGGGTTCAAGGAAGTGGGCCTGCGGCGCATCCACGCCTCGCACCTCGCTGGAAACCGGCGCTCGGAGGGAATCCTGCGGAAGCTCGGAATGCGCGAGGAGGGGGTCCTGCGCGCCCACGCCCTGCACCGCGGGGAGTTCCATGATCTGCAACTATGGGGGATCCTCGCTGCCGAGTGGCCTCCACAGGAAGTCGCCCCATGACGCTCCCGCGCCGTGACAAAGATCCACGAATCGTTACATTGATCCCGACCATCGTTACCAGGGGCTGGGAGAAGGGCTTCGTCCGGAGCTGCCACCACCCCGGCCGATCCCCAGGCTCGGGGGCGGGATCCACCCTTGCGTTCCAAAGCAGCGACAATCACCGTCGGCGCGGCGCTCGCCACACTCCTCTCGGTCCCGATATCGGGAAGTTCGCAACAGGCGGCATCCACACCGGCCAGCCCGCACTCCTGGTCCTTGCAGGTGCGAGGCGGCTTGAGTTCCGACCATCCGGATGAGGGGGGCAGTGTGACCCGAGGTGTGGCGAGGACCCGGTTCCGCTTCGGGTACGACCTGGCCGAAGCATTGACCTTCCGGGTAGGGGCCGCCGCACGGCTCTCGTCGGACCAGACGAACCTGCGCTTCGTTCTTGATCACCAAACCCCCTCGACCTCCGGACTCGCCTGGGGGCAGGCCACCCTCGACGAAGCGAGCTTCGAGGTGCGTCCGAGGGCGGGCTGGGCCCTGCGCGCAGGCCGCTTCCAGAACGGGAGCGGGCTTCCCGGCACAATTTCCAAGTCGCTCGATCGCAACGACTCACCGAGCTTTGGTGTGACCTGGACCGATGGGATCCGGGTGAGCCACCGGGCCTCCTCCGGATGGAGTTCGACCCTGACACTCCAGCAGCACCCCCGAGAGGGACGGGTGGGAGGAATCTACTCCCCACTCGATGTGACGCGAACCGGTGCCACTCGCGGGGTGTTCGCGACGACCGGACGCCGCTGGGATGGAGACGGGCCGGCCGAGGTCCTCTTCGGTCTCACCCTCCTCCCTTCGGCGCTTCCACGAGCGAGCGAGGGCAACCCCGATGCCTCGCCGGAGCGCTACGCTGCCCTCACCGCCCGCGGCGCCCTCCGCCTGCCAGCGGGCGGTGGGGGCCGACACCTTCTGGTCGGGGGTGCGGCCGGCTGGGCTCCGTCAACCCAGTTGCTCCCGGATGGCTCCGAGGCCGATGGCGGTGCACTGCAGTTGGGCGCGAGCGCGATCGGTTCCGACGGGCGACATCGAGCCGGCCTCCTCCTGACCCGCCTGAGCGAGGGGTGGCTCATCTCGTCCGACTTCCGTCCCGACAACCTTGAGGTCGAAGCACGGTACCGATGGACCCCAGCGCCAGGCCGCAACGCCGAGATCCGCGTTCGGGAGCGTCGCGGCGTGCTCGACCCCGCTCTCGGTGGACGCCGCGGCCGAGACCGCGACCTCTTCGTGCGTTTCACACTCCAGGTGGGGAGCTGACGACCGTGTCCCGTGGAAGGATGATCCTGTCGACGCTGGCCTTCCTCGTCATGCTCGGGATCCTCTTCAACGGGATGGGAGACTTTGTCGAGCGCCGCGCCCATGGCCAGGTCGTCGCGGCGGGCGAGGATCTCCGCGACGAGGTGCGCGAGATTCGAAGCCGGCTCGACGACTGCCTCGCCGGACTTGATCAGGCCCAGGTGCGCTTCGACGAGCGAGACCGCGAGACCCGGCTCCTCCGGGAGGAGGTCGCCGTCTTCGAGGCGCTGGACGAGGACGGCGTCCCCGCGGCCCGCTACCAGGACTACCTCGAGGTCTTCGACGAGTACAACGCCTCGGTCCCCCGCTGGGAGGAGCGCGCCCGGATCCTCCGCAACACCCAGGCCGAGTGCAGGCGGCTCGCCGAGGCCCACAACGCGCAGGCCGACAGCCTCGCCCGCTACCTCGTCGGGCATGGCCTCTGGGAGGAGGAGTGGCTCCCATCGAACCAGCCCTCGGCTCCCGGCACCCCACCCTGAACCACGGAATCTGCGCCATGCCGCGAAAGTCTCCTGTTCCCGCCGGCCGCACCCGAAGCGCCGCACTCGCGCTGGCCCTCGCCTTCGCGCTCGCGGCCCTTCCCGGCGCCCCCGCCCCCCTCGCGGCCCAGGACGCCGAGCCCCCGCGCGTGCATGTCCTCGCCACCGGGGGCACGATCTCGAACACCGGAGGTGCGCGCCTCACCGGGGACGAGCTCGTCGAGAGCCTCCCCGGGATCGAGCGCTTCGCCCGCATCACCGTCGAGCAGTTCGCGAACGTCGCCTCGGGCGCGATCACCCTCGACCAGTGGGTCGCGATGGGGCGCCGCATCGACGAGCTCTTCGCCGGGGACGACCCCCCTGCCGGCGTCGTTGTCACGCATGGTACCGACACGATGGAAGAGACCGCCTGGTTCCTCCACCTCGTGAACGGCGCCTGCCGCCCCGTCATCGTGACCGGCGCCATGCGCCGCGCCACCGCGCTCGGCGCCGACGGCCCCGCGAACCTCTTCAGCGCGATCCGGGTCGCCGCCGCCTCCGAGGCCGCGCCCCTCGGGGCCGCGATCGTGATGAATGACGACATCCTCCCCGCGCGCGACGCGCTCAAGGCCCACACCTCGCGCCCCGACGCCTTCATCGCCACGGGGGCGAGGGGAGCCGGGGCCACGGGCCCCGACGGCGTGCGCCTTCCGCCCGGTGTGGCCGGGAGCCCCTGCCCCGAGCCGGTCGTCGATCCGGCCACCCTCGAGTCGCTCCCCCGCGTCGAGGTCATCCAGACCGTGCTCGGTGCCGACGGCACGCTGATCCGGGCCGCGGCCGACGCCGGTGCACGCGGGATCATCGTCGCTTCGGTCGGACGGGGCGCTCTCACGCCGGGTCAGCGCCGGGCGGTCCAGGAGGTCCGCGAGCGCGGGGTCGTCGTCGTCGTGAGCAGCCGGACCGGCTCGGAGGGCCAGATACCGATCGGCCCGCGCGGGGGCTCGGGCGCGGCGATGCTCGGCGCGGGAGACCTCTCGCCGCAGAAGGCGAGGATTCTTCTCATGCTCGCGCTCACCCGCACCGACGACCCCGCCGAGCTGGCCCGGATCTTCGCGACTTACTGAGCCGGGGAAACGGGGGCAGCCGTCGGCCGCGGGCCGGCCCTATCCGCGCCGGCTCCTCCGCCACTCCTCGAGCACCTGCGCCTCCCGCTCGGCCGAGAAACCAGCCCGGAGCGCGTCACCCTGAAGCTCGGCGCGAGCCTTCCACCACTCGAGGGTGTCCATCGCCGTGACCGCGAGGGGGCGGAAGGTCATCCCGGCCGCGATCGCCCGCCGGTTGTCAATCCGGCCGTAGTTCAGCCAGTCCCCGACCGGCGCGCGCCAGGCGGGGATCTGCGAGCCGCCGCGGAGCCCCCGCTCCTCGAGGAAGTCCCAGTCGACCCAGGTGAACTGGACGGGGTTCCCCGTCGTCGCGCGCAGTCCGTAGAGGAACTCCGCCGAGGAGAGGGGCGCCGCCGGGGCCTCGACATTGTAGATCCCGTTCGTCCCGGTCTCGGCGAGGTGAAGGACGAAGTCGGCCAGGTCGCGCACGTCGACGTACTGGATCGGATCGGTCGGATCGCCCGGGGCGAGCACCTCGCCCCCCCGATCGACCCGCACGTACCAGAAGGTGAAGCGGTCCGTGTTGTCGCCCGGCCCCGTGATGATCGGGGGACGCACGATCGCGGTCCCCTCGGGGAAGGCCTCCTGCACCTCGCGCTCGGCGAGCGCCTTGAGCGGCCCGTACCCCGACCACTCGCTCTCCGGCACCCCGGTGATCCCGACGGGTGCGTCCTCGTCCATGACGGGGTGCGTGTAGTCGGCGTAGACCGCACGGGTCGAGGTGAAGATGTACTGCCCGACCGACCCTTTCAGGAGCTGAGCCGTCGCGCGCACCTGGGTGTTCGTGTAGCCGGAGTTGTCGATCGCGACGTCCCAGCTCCGTCCTTCGAGCGCCGAGATGTCGTCGTTCCGGTCGCCGACCAGGTTCTCGAGCCCGTCAAAGAGCTCCGCGTGGAGCCCCGGCTCGCTCCGCCCCCGGTTGAAGAGGGTGAGCTCGTGGCCCCCGTGCACGATCCGGTAGACGAGGTGCGGTCCGATGAAGCCAGTGCCCCCGAGGAGGAGGATCCGCAGGCGCCGTCCGCCCGCGCCCCTGCTCGCTGGGCCGGCGAGGGCGGCCACCGCGTCCGTGGCCCCTGCGGCGCCGGGAAGGAGTCCCGCCCCGAGGGCACCGGAGGCGAGGGCGGTCTTGCGGATGAAGTCGCGGCGTGAGGGCATGGGTTGGGACTCCTCGTGCGGCGGGCGCGGTGGCCCCCGCGGTTCGGGTTGGCTCGGTCTGCTACAGCCTGCTTGTGGAGAAGCGTCCAACGTACGCGCTTCGTGACCTGCCGAACAGTCCCCCGTCGAGTCTTGCCCGGAACTGGACCGCGCACCCCTTCCGGGATAGCTTCCGAACCGTCGCCGCGCTGCCCCCGCCCCGGGGCCCGCGCCTTCTCTCCACGACCCGACCGGAGCACCATGTCGAACGCCGAGCGCTATACTCCCATTCGCGACCTCCTCGAACACGCCGGCCGCGAGGTCACGGTGGCCGGCTGGGTCGAGACCGTGCGTGTGCATGGCCGGGTGGCCTTCGTCGTCCTGCGCGACGGGACCGGGCTCGTCCAGTGCGTCCTCGTGAAGAAGCTCCTCGACGAGGAGGCGTGGGAGCTCGGCACCGCGGGGCTGACCCAGGAATCGACCTTAGAGATCAGGGGCGAGGTGAAGGCCGACGAGCGCGCGCCAGGGGGCGCGGAGCTCACCGTCAGCTCGCTTCGCCTCCTGCACCTGGCCGAGGAGTACCCGATCCAGCCGAAGGAGCACGGGGTCGAGTTCCTCATGGACCACCGCCACCTCTGGCTCCGCTCCTCGATGCAGCGGGCGGGGCTGCGGGTGCGTGCCGAGGTCATGCAGGCGATCCACGACTTCTTCTACGACCGGGACTTCACGCGGATCGACACCCCGATCCTGACCGGGTCGATCGGGGAGTCGGCGGGCACCCTCTTCAGCACGGACTACTTCGGCGAGCGCGCCTACCTCGCGCAGACCGGCCAGCTCTACGTCGAGACTGCCTGTCCGGCCTTCGGGAAGGTGTACTGCTTCGGCCCCACTTTCCGCGCCGAGAAGTCGAAGACCCGCCGCCACCTGACGGAGTTCTGGATGGTCGAGCCGGAGGTCGCCTTCGCGGACTCGGACGACAACATGCGGCTCCAGGAGGAGTTCGTGAGCTACCTCGTCGAGCGCGCCCTCGAGCGCTGCGGGCCGGAGCTGGAGGTGCTCGAGCGTGACACCTCGAAGCTGGAGGGGGTCCGGCCTCCCTTCCCCCGTGTGTCGTACACGGAGGCGGTCGAGATGCTGCAGGCCAAGGGGAGTGCGATCGAGTGGGGCAAGGACCTCGGCGGGGCCGACGAGACGCTCCTGGCCGAGGCCTTCGACCGGCCGGTCCTCGTCTACAACTACCCGAAGGAGGCGAAGGCCTTCTACATGAAGGAGAACCCCGACGACCCGCGCACCGTGCTCTGCAACGACATGCTCGCGCCGGAGGGCTACGGGGAGATCATCGGGGGGAGCCAGCGCGAGGACGACCTCGGGCGGCTGCTCGAGCGGATCCGCGAGGAGGAGCTCCCCGAGGAGGCCTACTCCTGGTACCTCGACCTCCGGCGGTACGGCTCCTTCGTGCACTCGGGCTTCGGGCTCGGGGTCGAGCGCACCGTGGCCTGGATCACCGGGCGCCCGCACGTGCGCGAAATGATCCCCTTCCCGCGGCTCATGAACCGGCTGACCCCGTGAGGGGGCGGTGAGCGGGAGGGCGGGGGCGCCGCGCCGGATCCACCTCCTCCGGCACGCGAAGTCGGACTGGAGCGACGGGTCGCTGCGGGACCGGGAGCGGCCGCTGGCTCCCCGTGGGAGGAAGGCATGCCGGGCCCTGGCCCGCCACCTGCGCGAGCACCCGCTCGGGGTCGAGCTCGTGCTCTGCTCGACGGCGAGGCGGGCGCGCGAGACGCTCGACGGGGTGGCCGAGGCGCTCGGCGATGTGGAGGTACGCTACGAGGAGGCGATCTACGGGGCGAGCGCGCGGGAACTCCTCGAGTTCGTGCGGGGGCTTCCCGAGGAGGTGGGATCGGTGCTCCTCGTGGGGCACAACCCCGGGTTCGAGACCTTCGCGCTTCTGCTCGCGGGGGAGGGGAGCGAGAGCGCCGGGGTCGATGCGATGCGGGCGAAGTACCCGACCGGGGCGCTGGCCTCCTTCGAGGGGCCGGGATCCTGGAGTGCCGTCGGACCGGGGAGCTGTGCCCTGCGCGCCTTCGTGCGGCCGCGGGAGCTGGGGGGGTAGGGGGGGCGGGGCGAGGCCTGCGGACCAGGGGGATGATAGCGCGCTGACCGCGCGCTGACCGGGCTCGCGTATGGTTCGAGTTGAGAGTCCCTGAACCCGACCGCGAGCTGACCCACCTGAGGCTGCCCCATCTTGACCGGACATAACGAGAAGGTTAACATGGAGCTGTGTCCGGTCCGAGAAGAGGGAGGCAGCCATGGCGAGGAGCCACCAGCATGTGGTTCCCAGCGGTTCCGGCTGGGCCATCAGGAGGGCAGGATCCAGAAGGGCAACCAGGGTCTTCGCCACCCAGAGGGAGGCTGCTCGAGGAGTGGGAGAGGCACGCGGCAGATGCATGACTTTCCCTTTCGGCGGGTCCACTTCTCCTCGTCTCTGATCGACGCTCTTCCGGACGCGATCGGGGCGGTGGCGAAGGCCGTTTCGCAGGATGAGCGAGCCCGGGCCGGGACAGCGAGGAGCTTGGTCGTCATGGGCGCCTCGGAGGTGCTTCGTGGATCCGGAGCGCTCGTCCCGGATTGGGCGGACTCCGAGACGGCGTACCCGATCCTTGCGGATGTGCCGGAACCCGCCCTCTTCCAGCTGCCGACCATCCTGAGAGTGCACAAGCCGGATCAGAGGATCCACGTGACACGGGACGTGGATGCCGTGAAGCGTCAGGCCATCGCGCTGACACGTGACCACGCGATCGAGGGCATCGTGGATGCATACCTCGTCGGGCGCGATCTCCGGGTGATCCTGGGGGACATGAGGGTTCGCAGCTTCCCGGCCGAAGAGGTGGGGTGCCTCGCGCAGCTTGGGGACGATGAGCTGCGGAGCTTCGAGATCCAGTCATCGGGATCGTATCTGCTGTGGAGGGAGTTGGACCTCAGGGTGGGAGCGTCCCAGTTGCTTCAGGCCGTCGATCCCACCTACCTGGCCGAGGTCGTGATCGAACGCTACGCAGTCGAGAGGATGTCCCTGGCCCTGAGGTGCCTGCGTGAGGAGAAGGGACTCACCCAGGAAGGAATCGGGGGCCTCTCGGGCCGCCATGTGCGGCGACTCGAGAAAGAAGCCGTGCGCCTCACTTCGGATGCGGCCAGGAAGTACGCCGACGCTTTCGGAACGACGCTCGACGGATTCCTCGCCGAACTGGCGAGGTGCATCAGTCGGCTCGAGCGGGAGGGCGACGACCGGAGGGGCCAGACGCACGAGGAGGGACCGAACCTCGCCGGACACGGGTGAGCCGGATACGTGCGTCTCCGGGGTGTCCATCGACCGCCCCGGGACCCGCTTGACGAGGCCCGGTGACCCGTATTATTCTTCTCCGTGGGAATGTTTCCGGGTCCCGTGGTTGCATGGGGCCCTGCCGCAGAAACGGCTCGATAGGCAACCCTTCAACTCACGGAGGAAGTCATGGAGTCTCTCCCCCCCCCCCCCCCCCCCCCCCCCCCCCCCCCC
>SLDT01000139.1 GCA_007125125.1 Gemmatimonadota bacterium
CGGGGCGCGCGGACGCAGACAAGCGGGGAGGCCCGGCACCCAGCCGAGGGAGCGGCGAGGGTTGCCCGGGGAGGTGGTCGGGGGGGTGCGGAGGACCGAGCTTCTGGGAACGCAGCGGGTGCCAATCCGACGCACCCGGCGGCCCCAGCGGCGCGAGTGTCCGCAGCACCCCCCCGACCACCTCGCCCGGCCGGGGTCGAGGAGGGCCCCGCGGCGGGATCGACGAGGGGCCCTCGTCGGGGTCGATCAGGGCCCCGCGGCGGGGTCGAGGTGGAGTCGAGGTGGGCGCGTGCCGGGGTCGAGGGGACCCGTGGTCAGGGCATCCCGCGCCGCTCCGTGAAGGTCCGGACTCCATCCGAGAGGAGGACCTCGATCGATGCCCCCGCCGGACGAGGCAGCGAGATCTCGCCCGAGCGTGCAAAGGAGATGATCCGTCCGCTTTCCCCGTCGCGAATCACCGCGAGCGGGAAGCCCTCCTCGTTCCAGCGGATCCGAAGAGGCGCGGCGCCCATCGCCGGTGCTCCCGCCGCACCTGCCGGAAGGGCCTCGATCTCGAGGCGAAGCGGGGCAACCGGGAGACCCGCCGGCGTGACCTCCGTCGTTCGGTCGACCGTCCCGATCGGCGAGTCGAGCTCGATCCGATGCAGCCGGTCCCGGAGCGCGGGCGCCAGGGGCACGAAGTGGGTGAAGTGCCTGGTCGTCGGGTCGTCCGCGTGGTCCACGGCAAGCCCCTCGACCCCCTCGGCGAAGAGGAGGGCGCCCTGGGCATCGTACCCTCGGACCGTGGCCGAGACAGTCGGCACCGCTGGGGGCACCCCACGCATTGCAACCGCGGGGAGGAGTTGCGGGCCCGCGCCCTCGCTCCACTCGCCCCAGATCAGAAGCCCGTCCGATGCGCCCGCCGGGCCGGACGAAGCGGCGGTGAAGGCGCTCGGGACGCCGCCGGGCCGGGCCAGGCGCATCTGCATCACTGCGTCGAAGGTGTAGTCACTCGCCCAGACCGGATCACAGTACGACATGATGTCGCGCCAGGCGCCGTCCGACCGGATGATCGTGTTCGTGCGAGCGAGGTAGCCCGTGTGCCCGATTGTCGCGTTCGGGTGGGGGTATCCTGGATCGAGGCCACCGGGGTTTCCGCAGGGTGCGTGCAGGCGCCCGAAGTTGTGCCCGAACTCATGGGCGACGACGTCGGAGCGGACGTTCGGGGCGTCGAAGGAGACCGCCGAGAGGGCATTCGAGAAGGGATTGCTCGCCACATAGGCCAGGCCGGCGATCCCGGCTCCCGCCGGACGCTGCACGATGCCGTGGTAGTATCGGTTCGAGAGGTTGGGATTTGCTCCCACATCGGCCATCCGCAGGGCCTGGACATCCTGGAGGACGCGGTTCCATGCCGTGCCCGAGGCATCGGACGTGCCGCCCAGGGGCCCGTGCTCCACGACCAGGTCCTGGGCCCGGATGTCGATGTCGGTCGCCCCGATCGGGAAGAGGTCCCGCGTCGTGCGCATGTAGTCATCGAGATTCCCTGCAGTCAGGTTCGCGGTGGTGCCATGGAAGGTGCTGATGATCCGGACGAATGTCGCGGCGAAGGTCGGGGTCTCGAGGATCTCGGGGCGGTGGATGCTCCCGTCCTCGGGCCAGACGAGGAGGTCGCGGTCGACGACATCGACCTCGCCCGGCTCGTCCACGACGACGCGCAGGCCGAGTCCCGGACGCACGATCTCGGCGGGCACCTGGACATTCCAGGACGCCCCGCTCGAGTTCGGATCGAAGCCCAGGGGAACCGAGCCGAGGAGTCGTGGCACGACCTGCTCGGAGACCTGGACGTCTCCGTCATAGAAGCGGATCGTCACGTCCGGACGCTCGTCGTTCGAACGGTTCGCCCGCACGAAGACGCGCAGCAGGCCGGCCCGGTCCGCGATCGTCGGGATCGAAGCGGGGAAGGTCTGGCTTCCCTGGTTCAGGTGGACCTCCTCGACGCGCAGCTGGAACCCCTCCCTCGCCGTGGCCGTGACCGTGACGGAGGGGGCGTTCTCTGCATCGACCCGGAGCCGATTCGTGCCCGGCTGCGGGCCCATGACCCAGGAGGCGACGCTGGCCCTGCCCTCCGCGTCCGTTGTCGTCGTGGAGGGGCTCACCGAGCCCCCGCCCTCGATCACGACGAAGCTCACCTCGGCCCCCTGAACCGGCATTCCTTCGGACGAGGTCACGCGCACGGTGGGAGGGGACGAGACGGGGAAGTCCACCGCCGCTTCCTGACCCATCCCGGCCGTCACCTCGAGGATGCGGGGTTCGGACTCGACGGCCTGCGCGGTGAAGACTGCCGGCTCGGTTCCCGGATTCGCGGCCTCGACCCGGTTCTCCCCGGGCTGGGGTCCGAGCGTCCAGCGAGAGAGGCGCGCGAAGCCGTCCGAAGCGGATGTCGCCGGAGAGCCCTCGATCGTCCCGCCGCCCGCGGTCACGGAAAAGCTCACCGACACCCCCGAAACGGGATTTCCGAAGCTGTCGACGGCACGTGCACCCGGAGGCGTCGGAACACTCGTGCCCACCGGGGCGACCTGGTTCAGGCCCTCGAGGGGAAGGAGTCGGTCGAGCGGCCCCGGCCCCGCTTCCACCTCGAGGTCGAGGAGAAGGGTTTGCCCGGACCGCACCCGGAGGCGCTGAGTCCCGGCCGTAGGCCCGAGGGTCCATTCGAGCGTCGCCCGACCCGTCTCGTCCGTGCGCGGCTGAGCCGGGGAGACCGAGCCTCCTCCGGTGAGGATCTGGGTCTGGATGGGCTGGTCACCGGCCGCGTTTCCGAACCGGTCCCTGAGCTCCACCACGATCGGCCCCTGCGTCTCCCCGACCACGGGCGAGGGCGCCTCGAAGCTCAGCAGGGCAAGGGAGTCCGGCTGCGCCGCCGTGGCCGTGACCGAGAAACTCGCCGGGGCAAGGGCCCCGGAGCGGGCCTCCACGGACTGCGGCCCCGCCTGCGTACCAAGGGTCCAGCGCTCGGGCGAGGCCCGCCCCGAACCATCCGTCGTGACAGTGCCCCCCTCAATCGTGCCTCCTCCACCCGTGACCACGAAGGTGACGGACTCGCCGGTGACGGGGTTCCCGAACCGGTCCGTGACCGTCACCTGCGGGAGGATCTCGAGCGGAGCTCCCGCGGTCCCGAAGATTCCCTGCCCGCGCGAGATGCGGAGGGAGTCGGCAGGACCCGCCGCCGCCTCAGCCCCGAAGTCGATCGAGCCCACATTCGGGATCGAGGCCCGCAGCTCGTAGCTTCCGGCAATCGTCCCGAGCGTCCACGTGCCCGGCGAGGCGAACCCACGCTCGTCGGCCTCGGCATCGCGAACCGCGACCGAACTCCCCTGACTTGCCTGAAAGCGGACGGATGCGCCTGATGCCGGGTTCCCGCGGGCATCGACCACGCGAACACGGGGCGCCTCGGGGACCCCTTCGCCCACCGTGCCCTCCTGGGAGAGTGCCGAGGCCGCCTCGATCGCGGCCGGCTCCCCGAAGAGGACGGGGTCTGCATCGGTGCAGGCGGCGAGGAGGAGCCCCGCCGCAAGGCCGGGAAGGAGTCGAAGAGCCCTGGCCGGTCTCATCGGCCGAACCCGATCGCGAAGCGGAAGGCACTCACCCCGTGACTCTCCTCGAAGCCGTCCTCGTCGACCGTGCCATTGAAGAAGCCTCCGTGCAGGCTCAGGACCCCCGGACCCACCTCCCTTCGAAGCGTGAGAGAGAGGATTCCTCCGATGGCCGAACGAGAAGGTCCGCTGTCCAGCGTCTCCCCGTACCAGGCGGGTCCGGCCCATGCGAGGAGCTCGAATCCATCCCGTTCCAGGACCCGGGCCGCCGCCCCGCCCCCGAGCAGGGTCGAAGCATAGTCGTTCCCGCTCCCGAGCTGAATGGCGCCTCCACCGCCGAAGCGGCCCGGGACGATCCCCCCCTCGATTCCCCCGAAGAGGTGGCCTCCCCCGAGGCCACGGGATCCCGCATGGACCGCCGCCCACCAGGAGCCGGTCCCGACCTGTGCCGCCTCGAGCCCGACCGACAGCACGGACCCGTCACGGTCGAGCGCGACGACACCCGGCGAGCCCTGCCCCGCGAGTGCGAGGGGGAGGGCCAGCACGAGCGCACCGGCCCCGAGGAGCCGAAGGACCCTGGAGCGCGGCGACGAGATGAAGGAGAGAGGGTATCGGTGCATGTCGGGGATCGTCCTCGAGGGTCGGGCTCGTGGGGAGCGGAGCGGCGGGACATTGGATCGACCGCCTCCGGCGCGGCGCATCCGCGGCCTGAGATGGTATCCTCGAGCCCATGAAGGGGTTCCCGCCGGGGGTGGCGCCGCGCAGGCTCCGAAGATAGGATCCACTCCGCAGACCGACCCCCTCACCCACCTCCGTCGCCCGCGTCTCCGGCCCCGACCGCATGCCCGCAACCTCCGGCCGCTTTCCCCTGGCTCGCGCCCTGCGCATCCACCAGTGGCTGAAGAACCTCCTCGTCTTCGTGCCCCTCGTCGCGGCGCACGAGGTCCTCTCCGGCGAGGCCTTCCTCGCCTCCCTCCTGGCCTTCTTCGCCTTCTCCTTCACGGCGTCGGCCCTCTACCTCGTGAACGACCTCGCAGACCGCGACGCCGACCGCCGCCACCCCACGAAGCGCAACCGGCCGATCGCCGCCGGCGAACTGACCCCCCGGGCCGCGATCGCCTGGAGCGCGATCCTCCTCCTGGCCGGCTTCGCCCTCGCGGTCGCCCTCGCAGGGGCCTTCCTCGGGGTCCTCACCCTCTACGCGGTGAGCTCCCTGGCCTACTCCGCCCTCCTCAAGCACCGGGAGATCCTCGACGTCCTCGTCCTCGCCGGCCTCTACACCCTGCGCATCCTGGGCGGGGGCGCCGCCACCGGGATTCCCCTTTCCTTCTGGCTCCTCACCTTCTCGATCTTCCTCTTCTTCGGCCTTGCGGTCCTGAAGCGCCACGCGGAGCTGCAGAGTTCGCTCGCCGAGGGAGAGGAGGGCGCGTGGGGGCGGGGGTACCGCGTCGACGACGTCCCCCTCCTCCTCGCGCTCGGACCCGCCTCCGGCTTTCTCGCCGTCCTCGTGCTCGCCCTCTACCTGAACAGCGCCGAGGTCACCGTCCTCTACGCCCAGCCGGGGCTCCTCTGGCTTCTGTGCCCCCTCCTCCTCTTCTGGATCTCCCGCTGCTGGTTCGTCAGCCACCGAGGGGAGATGCACGAGGACCCTGTCGTCTTCGCCGCCACGGACCGGGCGAGCCTCGCTGTCGCCGCCGCCGGTCTTGTCGTCCTCTGGGTCGCCGCGTGAAGCCCGAACCCCGCTCGTGGGGGCGGTGGCCGAGGGCCCGCCACGAACTCCGCGCCCTCCGCTGGCGCCACGAGCCCCTCCCCCTCGCCCCCGAAGACTCCCCGGCCCTACCCGCCGGGAACGGCCGCTCCTACGGGGATGTGGCCCTGAACGACGGCGGCATCCTCCTCGACGCGCGCGGCCTCGACCGCTTCATCGCCTTCGACCCCCACCGCGGGATCGTCCGGGCCGAGGCGGGGGTCCTGCTCGCGGAGCTCCTCGAGCTCGTCCTCCCCGCCGGCTGGTTCCTTCCCGTCACCCCCGGCACCCGCTTCGTCACCCTCGGCGGGGCGGTCGCGAACGACATCCATGGGAAGAACCACCACCATGCGGGGAGCTTCGGGCACCATGTGACCGCCCTCGAGCTCCTCCGCTCCGACGGCTCGCGGTTCCGCCTCTCGCCGGACGAACGGCCGAAGCTCTTCCGGGCCACCGTGGGCGGCCTGGGGCTCACCGGGCTCATCACCTGGGTCGAGCTCGCCCTGCGCCCCCTCGGCCCCGCGCCGTCCGCGCCTTCCGCGCCCTCCGCTGCCAGTGAAGCCCGGCCGGCCGACTCTCGTCCCGAGCTCCGGATCGAGACCGAGACCCTCCCCTTCGAGGGGCTCGGCGCCTTCTTCGACCTCTCCCGGGACTCCGACGAGGCCTGGGAGCACACCGTGGCCTGGCTCGATCTCTCCCCCGGGGCCCAGGAGCGCGCGCGCGGCCTCTTCATGCGGGGGAACCATGCCAGCCGGGAGGAAGGCACCGGGGACCCTTCGTCCCGCTCGGCACCCGGCGGCCCCCGCGGGGGGGAGCCGGGCGCGGGGATGGCCGACCGGGAACTCCTGCGGGCGGCGGGGCTCCTCCCCCCGAGGCTCTCCGTGCCCTTCGTGCCTCCGGTCTCGCTCGTGAACGGGGTCACGGTGGCGCTCTTCAACAGGGCATATCGCCTGCGCGAGGGGCGGCGGAGGGGACGGCGGAAGGTGCCCCTCGGGCCCTTCTTCCATCCGCTCGACGGGGTGCGGCACTGGAACCGGGTCTACGGGCCGGGCGGCTTCGTCCAGTGGCAGTGCGTGCTCCCGGAGGGGGAGGCGAGGGAGGGGCTGGCGGCGATCCTGCGGGGACTCCGCCTCGGCGGGGCGGCCTCCTTTCTCTCCGTGCTGAAGGTCTTCGGGGAGCGGGAGGGCGTCGGGGTCCTCTCCTTCGCGCGCCCCGGGGTGACCCTCGCGGTCGACCTCGTGCACCGGGGGATCGAGACCCTCGCCCTCCTCGATGCCCTCGACCGGATCGTCGTGGAGGCGGGAGGAGCGATCTACCCGGCGAAGGACGCGCGGATGGCCCCCGCGACCTTCCGGGCCTCCTTTCCGGGGTGGGAGGCGATGGGACCGCACCTCGATCCGGCCCTCTCCTCGAGCTTCTGGCGACGGGTGACGGGGTCGGATTCTGCCGCGAACACGGGCGCGCACGAGCGGGCCGGCGCGCACTCGGGGAGGGAGCGGTGAAGCGCTGCCTGATCGTGGGCGCCACCTCGGCGATCGCCGAGGAGACCGGACGGATCCTGGCCCGCGAGGGGGCGCGGCTCGTCCTGGCCGCCCGTGACCGGGCGAAGCTCGAGGCGGTGGCGGCCGACCTCGCGCTCCGGGGTGCGCAGGTCGAGGGGGTGTTCCCCTTCGATGCCCTCGACCCCGAGGGGTTCGAGGCGCTCGTGGCCCGGGCCGACGAGGCGCTCGGGGGCTTCGACCACCTCCTCGTTGCGCACGGGGTGCTCCCCCCCCCGGGCGAGGTCGATCGCGAGGTGCACGAGCGGCTCGCCTCCTTACGAGTGAATGCGGGCTCCGTGATCGGGCTCCTGACCGCCGTGGCCCCGCGGATGAAGGCGCGGGGCACGGGGGTGATCGCGGTGATCGGCTCGGTGGCCGGGGACCGAGGGCGCAGGAGCAACTACGAGTACGGTGCGGCGAAGGCCGCGGTGCATGCCTACCTCGAGGGGCTCCGCGCCGAGCTCGCCCCGGCGGGGGTCCGCGTCCTGACGATCAAGCCGGGCCGGGTCGACACCCCGATGACGCGCGACTTCGAGAAGGGCGCGCTCTGGGCGACCGCCCCGCAGGTCGCGCGCGGGATGGTCCGGGCGATGGAGCGCAGGCAGGGGGTCGTCTACCTGCCCGGGATCTGGCGGTGGATCATGCTCGTCCTGCGGGTGCTTCCCGAGTCCCTCTTCCGGAGGCTCCCCCTGTGAGGCGGACGCTCCCGACCGGCTGGGCGGCCGCGGCCTGGGCACTCGTTGCCGCCCTCGTCGTCTGGGTCGTCTGGCAGAGCGCGGCTCCCCCCCGACAATGGGTCGTCACGCAGTGGCTCCTCTCCTGGGAGTTCGGCTTCGTGAAGCGCGGGCTCCCGGGCGAGGTGGTGCGTCGACTCGAACCCTTCCGGGACCACCTCACGATCGCGGTGGCGGCCACGGCGGCCACGGTCGCCGCATCCCTCGCCCTGATTGGCCGGGTCCTCGTCTCCCTGCGCGGCGCCTTCCGGGATCCCGGGGCGCCCCTCTTCGCGGCCTTCTTCCTCGCTCACTTCGCGGTGCTCCCGAACATGGCCGCGGATGCGGGGCGCTTCGATCACATCGGGGTCCTCGCGCTCGTCCTGGTGCTCGGGCTCGTCTCCCGGGCCTCGAGCCGGGGATGGTCGCCCGGCCCCTGGCTGATTCCCATCTTCGTCCTGGGGCTCCTGACCCACGAGGCCTGGCTCTTCCTCTTCATTCCCTCGATGGTCGCGGCCTGGTGGTTCGCGTCGGTCGACGAGGGCCGGGAAAACAGGCGGCTCGATCCCTGGATCCCCGCGGCGGCGGGTGTCGTTCTTGTCACCCTCGGGATCGTGACCCGCTTCGGTGGAATGAGATCGATGACACTGACGGAGCACTACGAGCGACTGAGCGCGGGGATCGACGCGCCCGTCGACCGATCGTCCGTGCGCGTGCTCCATGACGCCCTGGCCGAGAGCTCGGCGAACACGAGGAACTACATCCTCAACCTCGAAACCCTCCTCGATCACCTCCTCCTCCTCGTGACCTTCGCGCCGACGGTCGCTCTCCTTTTCCTGATGCTCCGGGCGGCGGGCGCGGTCGATGCCTCCGGGTGGGCCCTCCGCCGAAGGGTCATCGCGGCCGCGCCCCTCACCCCGCTCGCCCTCTATCCGATCGGGCTCGACTACGTCCGCTGGTGCTCCCTCGTCGTAGTCCTCTCCCTCACCCTCCTGGCCTGGCGGATGCGGGTCCCGGCGGTGCGGGAGGCGGTCCTCGGGGTGGTGGCGCGCTACTGGTGGCTCGTGGGTCTCACCCTCCTCGTGACCCTCGTGATGGGCGAGGCAGGGGTGTACTTTGCCTTTCCCGCGCGGATGCAGGAGATCTGGGCCGCCTCCGATCGTGCCTTCCGGTAGGAGCACCGAGCTGCTCCGGCCCGACTTCCTGACCGGCTGCTGAGCGGGGAGGTGGAGCTTCCAGGGCATGGACAGCCATCACCCCTCCGTGCGGGAGCTTCCCGCCCGCCAGCGCCCGCGCGAACGTCTCCAGGATGCCGGGGTCCGCGCCCTTTCCGTCCGCGAGCTCCTCGCCCTCATCCTCGGCTCCGGGGGGGCGGGGAGTTCGGTCCTCGCCCTCGCCGACCGGATCCTCGCCTCGAGCGGGGGCCGTCTCCTCCCGCTGGCCCGCGCCTCACCGGGAGAGATCGAGGCGGTTCCGGGGGTCGGGCGGGCGACCGCTGCACGGATCGTGGCCGCCCTCGAGCTCGGCCTTCGCGCCGCGGAAGAGGAGGAGCCGGACCGCCCCCGGATCCGCGGTCCCGCCGATGTCCACCGGATGATGGCCCCGCGCCTCCGGGGGCTCGCGCACGAGGAGTTCCACGTTCTCCTCCTGAACACGCAGCACCGGGTCCTGCGCGACGTCACCGTCACCCGCGGGATCCTGGACGCCTCCCTCATCCACCCGCGCGAGGTCTTCCGCCCCGCGATCCTGGCCTCTGCGGCCGCGGTGGTCCTCGTGCACAACCACCCTTCCGGCGACCCGACCCCCTCTCCTGAAGACCGCGCCGTCAGCCGCCAGATGGAGGAGGCTGGACGCACCCTGGGGATCCGGGTTCTCGACCACGTCGTCGTGGGGGACAGGGGATGGGCAACCGCGGGATAGCCAGGAGGTCGAAGGGGCCGAGCGGCCTTCCCGAACGGATGCCTCGGTCCGCGTCAGGGCCGACCCCCGGGCGGATCTCCTGCCGCGCAGGCGGGGTAGCGACCGGATGCCCAGCGAATCGACCCTACCCGAACACCGCCCCTGTTCCGAGCCTCCCGCGTCGGCCGAGGCCTCCAGACGCCACATCGGGAGGAGGGCGCCCGGGGGGCCGGCATGGCTCCGGCGTGCCTTCTTCCTGCCGGGCGTTCTCATGCTCGCCTTCGCGCTTCCATCCTGTGCCACCCTCCAGTCGCTTGCGGCCCTCGCCCAGGTGAGCTTCGATCTGGACCGGGTTGGACAGATGTCCCTGGCCGGGGTCGAACTCGAGCGGATACGGGCCTACGAGGAGCTCACCGCGATCGATGTGGCGCGGATCGGCTCGGCGCTCACGCAGCGGCGCCTCCCCTTCGAGGCGACCCTCCATGTCGGGGCGACGAACCCCGAGGGGAACCCGACGGCGCGGCTCCTCGAGATGGACTGGACCCTCTTCCTGCGCGACCGGGAGACGATCAGCGGGGGACTCCCGAGCCGGCTCGACCTTCCCTCGGGGGCGAGGACGGAGGTGCCGGTGCGGGTGAGCCTCGACCTCCTGGACTTCTTCGAGGGGAGCATGCGCGATCTGGTGGAGCTCGCGCTCTCCCTGGCGGGTGCGGAGGGCGAGCCGGTGGAGGTGCGCCTCGAGGCGCTCCCGACGATCGAGACCGCGCTTGGACCGATTCGCCACCCCCGGCCTCTGGTGCTCGGGGCCTCCGCGGGCGCAAGGTGAGGAGGGGCCCCCGAACGGAGCAACCGGAGAGGCGGCGGGTACGGAAGACGAGATGAGCATCCTGACCGACCCCTCGCCCTCGACTCCGACGATCCGGGGCCTTCCGCGGGCCCTTGCAAGGGAGCTCGAGGCCTACTCTGATCGCCTGGACGTCCTGCGGATCGTCGAAGCCTACCAGCTTGCCGATGAGGCCCATCGCGGCCAGACCCGGGCGAGCGGGGAGAGCTACGTCACGCATGCGATCGAGGTGGCGATCATCCTCGCCCAGTTCCGACTCGACACCGCCTCTCTCGTTGCGGGACTGATCCACGACGTCGTCGAGGACACCCAGTTCTCGCTCACGGACGTCGAGGAGCGATTCGGCGAGGAGGTGGCAGCGATCGTGGACGGGGTCACGAAGATCGGTCGGGTCCAGTTCCGATCGAACACGGAGCGGCAGGCCGAGAACTATCGAAAGCTGCTCCTCTCCATGGCGGAGGACGCGAGGGTCATCCTCATCAAGCTTGCCGATCGACTCCACAACATGCGCACCCTCGAGCACCTCCGTCCCGAGAAGCGACAGCGAATCGCACTCGAGACCCGCGAGATCTACGCTCCGCTGGCCCATCGGCTCGGAATGGCGCAGGTGAAGTGGGAGCTCGAGGACCTTGCCTTCCGGTTCCTGGAGCCCGAGGAGTACCAGGAGCTCGCCCAGCTCGTGCAGAAGCGACACCGGGAGCGGGAACGCCAGATTCTCGAGGTGCAGCGCCCGATCGAGGAACTCCTGGAGAGGGCGGGCATTCCGGCCGAGGTGACAGGCAGGCCGAAGCACCTCTGGTCGATCCACAGGAAGATCGAGCGGCGGGGGAAGCCATACGAGGAGATCTATGACCTCATGGCCATGCGGGTGATCACCGACTCGGTGCAGAACTGCTATGCCGCGCTCGGTCTCATCCACTCCCGGTTCACTCCGATCCAGGAGCGGTTCCACGACTACATCGCGACACCGAAGTCGAACATGTACCGTTCCCTGCACACGACCGTCTTCGGTCCGGCGGGGCGCCGGTACGAGATCCAGATCCGGACCGAGGAGATGCACCGCACGGCGGAGTACGGGATCGCGGCGCACTGGCGGTACAAGGAGGGGGGCGCGGGCTCGGACGAGGTCGACGAGGCACTCTCCTGGTTCCGCCAGGTGCTCGAGTGGCAGCAGGAGGCCTCGGAGCCCGAGGAGTTCATGGAATTCCTCAAGATGGACCTCTTCCAGGGCGAGATCTTCGTCTTCACCCCGAAGGGTGAAGTGAAGCAGCTTCCGATGGGGGCGACCCCGATCGACTTTGCCTTTTCCGTTCACACGGAGGTGGGCTTCCACTGTGCCGGCGCTCGCGTGAATGGGCGGATCGCCCCTCTCTCGAGAGAACTCCGGAACGGTGACTCGATCGAGATCCTGACCTCGGCGCGGAAGACGCCGTCCAGGGACTGGCTCGCCTTTGTGAAGACCTCGAGGGCCAGGCAGAAGATCCGGCAGTGGATCCGGCAGCAGGAGCACGAGGAGTCGGTCCGGCTCGGGAAGGAGTTCCTCGACCGGGAACTGAAGAAGCTGAGGGTCCGCCTTCCGGGTGACGACCTGCTTGGCAAGGCTGCGAAGGCGCTCGGCGAGCAGGACTTCGAGCACGTCTACGCGGCGCTCGGGCGGGGAGACACGGGGCCCACGGCGGTGATCCGCGAACTCTTCCCGGAGGAGGAGGTCGACCAGGCTCGGAAGCGGGCGGCATCGCCCCTGCAGCGGATCGCCCGAAAGATCCTGAAGGAAGACCGCGGGGTCCGGATCGAGGGGCTCGACAACCTCATGGTTCGGTATTCCCAGTGCTGCCAGCCGGTTCCTGGTGACCCCGTGATCGGATACGTGACGGCGGGACGAGGCGTGTCGATTCACCGGAAGGACTGTCCGAACGTGCTGAACCTGACCCGCGATCCGGAGCGCCGGGTCGAAATCGAGTGGTCCGCGGGGGCAGAAGACCGTTTCCTCGTGAAGCTCTACACGCGGGGGACGGACCGGCGCGGAATCCTCTCGGACATCGCACGCGCGATCTCGGATACCGGGACGAACATCCAGCATGCCGACATCCGGGCGATCGACGAGGGAATGCTGGGGGAATTCGTCGTGGAGGTGCAGGACCTGCCCCACCTGAACCGGGTGATCAAGCAGATTTCCCGCATCAAGGGCGTGCTCTCCGTAGAGCGCAGGGAGTCGCTCGGGGACTCCGACCTCATCGCCGAAGCCGGGGAGTAGGCCGAGCACGATGCCCGACTTCCGCATCGAAGCACCTTACGAACCGAAGGGGGACCAGCCTCGGGCGATCGAGGAACTGCTCGAGGGACTCCGGCACGGCGTGCGATACCAGACGCTCCTTGGGGCGACCGGTACGGGGAAGACGCTCACGATGGCACACGTCATCGCGGGGGCCGGGCGTCCCGCGATCGTCATGTCGCACAACAAGACCCTCGCGGCGCAGCTCTATGGCGAGATGAAGCAGCTGCTCCCGAGGAATGCGGTCGAGTTCTTCGTCTCGTACTACGACTACTATCAGCCGGAGGCCTATGTCCCCTCGACGGACACCTACATCGAAAAGGACTCGGCGATCAACGAGGACATCGATCGGCTCCGGCTCCGGGCCACCTCCTCCCTCTTCGAGAGGGACGACGTGGTCGTCGTCGCATCGGTCTCGAGCATCTACGGGCTCGGGAACCCGGAGGACTACAGGGCTCTCATGTTCGAGGTCGAACTGGGCCAGGAGGTTCCGCGGGACGAGTTGCTGCGGGGGCTCGTGGGGATCCAGTACCGGCGAAACGACATCGCCTTCGAACGGGGGACCTTCCGGGTGCGGGGCGACACCGTCGAGGTGCTCCCCGCCTACGAGGAGCAGGCGGTGCGGATCGAATTCTGGGGTGACGAGATCGAGCGGATCACCCGCTTCGACCCCCTCACGGGGGAGATCATCACCGCCCTGGAGAGGACTGCCCTCTATCCGGCGTCCCACTACGTCACCCGGAAGGAACGGATCGAGGCCGCGGCACCCCTCATCCGGGCTGAACTCGACGCGCGGGTCCGCGAGCTGCTCGGTCAGGGCAGGCTCCTCGAGGCACAGCGGATCGAGTCACGCACGAACTTCGACCTCGAGATGATGCTCGAGACAGGCACCTGTCCCGGGATCGAGAACTACTCCCGTTACCTCGCGGGACGCGAGGCGGGGGAGCGCCCCTACTGTCTCCTCGACTACTTTCCCGATGACTTTCTCTGCATCGTCGACGAGTCGCACCAGAGCCTGCCACAGATCGGGGGGATTTACAACGGCGACCGTGCGCGGAAGCTGACCCTGGTGGAGCACGGCTTCCGCCTCCCCTCTGCGCTCGACAACCGCCCCCTGCGCTACGAGGAGTGGCTCGAGCTGATTCCGAGCGCGATCTTCGTCTCGGCGACCCCCGCGGATCGGGAGCTGGAGCTCTCGGGAGGTGTCGTGGTCGAGCAGATCATCCGTCCGACAGGGCTCGTCGATCCGGCGGTCGAGGTCCGGCCGGTCCACGGCCAGGTGGATGACCTCCTCGCGGAGATCCGGGTCCGGGAGAAGCGGGAGGAGCGCGTCCTCGTGACCACCCTCACGAAGAGGATGGCAGAGGACCTGTCGGAGTACCTTCAGTCCGTCGGGGTGAGGGTCCGATACATGCACTCCGAGATCGACACGATCGAGCGAATGGAGATTCTGCGCGGGCTGAGACTCGGGCGCTTCGACGTCCTCGTGGGGATCAACCTCCTGCGGGAGGGACTCGATCTCCCCGAGGTTTCTCTCGTGGCGATTCTCGATGCGGACAAGGAAGGGTTCCTGCGGAACGCCCGCTCCCTGATCCAGACGATCGGCCGGGCCGCGCGCAACGCCGAGGGCCGCGCGATTCTCTACGCCGACCGGATGACGGACTCGATGCGCCACTGCATCGAGGAGACGGAGCGCCGCCGCGCGATCCAGATCGAGCACAACCGGATCCATGGAATCACCCCGACCACGATCCGCAAGAGCATCGAGGAGATCGAGTTCTCGACACGCGTGGCGGATGCCCGTGAGGCGCCGCTGCCGCGTGTTGCGGAGCGGGCGGCGACCTACCAGGACGAGGTGAATGCCGAAGAACTCCTGAAGGCACTCGAGGCGGAGATGGAAGATGCGGCGGAGAAGCTCGACTTCGAGCGGGCAGCCCTCCTCCGAGATGAGCTCTTCGATCTGCGGGCACGACTCGATTCCGGGAAGGGGAGAGGTGCGGGAGTGAAGGCGACAAGTGGAGGACGCGGACGATGACCCTCTCCGAACGGGAGCTCGTGCACTGGGGGGAGCGGATCGGACGGGAGGTGTCCGCGCCGATCTTCATCGGCCTCACAGGCCAGCTCGGAGCGGGGAAGTCCGTGCTGGCGAGGGCGATCGCACGGGGGGCGGGGGTCGAGGGTGCCATGCCCTCGCCGACCTTCAACCTCATGTTCCGCTACCCTGCCCGGGAGGGTGTCGAGGTCGTTCACCTGGACCTTTACCGGCTGCGCGAGCCCGACGAACTCTGGGAACTGGGTTGGGAAGAGCTCGGACACGGACCGGATGTGGTCCTGGTCGAATGGCCGGAGCGGGCGGGAGACCACCTGCCCGAAGACCGCTGGGAGATCCACCTCTCGCCCGCCGGCCCCGGGTCTCATCTCCGAATCGTGCAGGTGCACCGGATCGGGGACCCGCCGCACCTTCCGGGATTCCCCGTCCGGCTCGAGAGCGGCGCATGACGATGCCCGGCGGGGAGGGGGGCTGGACCCTTGCGCTGGACACCTCGACACCCCGGGGATCCGTCGCGCTGGGGCGAGGAAGCGAGGTGCGGGGGGTGCGCCACCTCGGATCCGCGCGGGAGCACGCTGCTCGTCTCGTCCCGGCTGTTCGCGATCTCCTGGACGACGCGAGGGTGGGGCCGGATGACCTCACGGCCCTCGTGGCCGGATCGGGGCCGGGGTCCTTCACCGGTGTACGGGTCGCAGGAGCGACGGCGATGGGGCTGGCCGCGGGTCTCGGAATTCCGGCCCGAGGCCGTTCGAGTCTGCTGGCACTGGCCTGCGCCTGGATGGCAGGGGGCCGGGGTGACAGTCGAGGCGACGAGGTCCTCTGCACGCTCTTCGATGCGCGGGGAGACCGCGTCTACGCGGCCTGGTTCCGAGTCGGCGACTCGGGGCCGCTCGAGATCGGTTCGCCGGCTGCGGCGCGGTTGGGGGAGGTCCTCGCGACCCCGGTTTCGGGTCCGGTGCTCTTCCTCGGTGACGGTGCGTTGCGGCACAGGGAGAAGATCGAGATGGCAGGAGCCTTTCGAGTCGTCGAGCCAGCCGCCACCCTGGCCGAAGGTCACCTGCTCGCCGAGACTCTCGGCCTCCCGGCCTTCGAGACGGACGGCTTCAAGGGATGGCAGGCCCAGTACCTGCGCGGCAGCTCGGCCGTGCCGAGCGGGGCCGTCGGGGGCGGATCCGAATGAGGCAGCCGCCGACCATGACCCCGACCGGGCCGAAGCCTCCAGCCAACCGGCTCGGCAACGATTCGGTACATCTGCGCGAAGCAGACTCGAGTGACCTGCCGGGCATTCTGGGCATCGAGGTGCGCTCCTTCTCCCGTCCGTGGAGCGCGCACGCTTTTCGTCAACTCCTCGAGGCTCCGAGAACACTCTTCGTGGTGGCCTTGACGGAGCGTGGAGAGGTTGGCGGCTACGGGGTCCTCTGGTGGGTGGCGAACGAGGGAGAGATCGCGAACGTGGCGGTCGACCCGGAGTCGCGTGGAAGGGGACTCGGGGGAAGGCTTCTCGACGCGCTTCTCGAGGGAGCCGCCCGCGAGGGCCTCGAGCGGGTCTTCCTCGAGGTCAGGGCATCGAACGAGGCCGCCCTTCGACTCTATCGTTCGAGATCCTTCGACAGGGTAGGGCTGAGGCGGGGTTACTATCAGGCGCCGACGGAGGATGCCCTCGTCCTGAGGGTAGTCCTGGCCGGAGGGGATGAAGGGGATGAGACCCTTCTTCCCGGCGCGGACCCCCGGGGAACCGGGGATGAAGGAGTGTGACGATCATGGTGGAGAACGGATTCTTCAGGGGGCGGCGGCTGAGGAGCAGCCCTGCGCTGCGTTCACTCGTTCGGGAGTCCCGTCTGCTTCCTGCGCAACTCGTGCTGCCCCTCTTCGTGGACGAGACGACCGACCGCCCGCGCCCGGTGCCTTCCATGCCCGGCGTGGAGCGGCTTCCCGTCGACGCCCTGGTCGAGCGTGCGGGGGAGGCTCGGGCAGCGGGGCTCGGAGGGGTGATTCTCTTCGGAATCCCCCGGGACAAGGACGAGCGTGGGTCGGGCGCATGGGCCGAGGATGGCATCGTTCAGGAAGCCCTTCGACGCGTTCGAGGGGAGCTCCCCGACCTCCTGCTCATCAGTGATGTCTGCCTCTGCGAGTACACTTCCCACGGGCATTGCGGGGTGCTCGAGGGTGGCACGGTGAGAAATGACGAGACGCTCGAGCTTCTGGCCAGGGTTGCGGTGAGCCATGCGCGCGCGGGGGCCGATGTCGTGGCGCCCTCCGACATGATGGATGGACGGGTGAGGGTGATTCGGCGCGCCCTCGATGCGGAGGGACATATGGACGTCCCGATCCTGAGCTACGCGGCGAAGTACGCGTCTGCCTTCTACGGACCCTTCCGGGATGCGGCCGACAGCGCGCCGCTCGAGGGGGACCGGCGCGGGTATCAGATGGACCCGGCGAACGGGGACGAGGCGCTGAGGGAGGTGCGGGCCGACCTTGCCGAGGGGGCCGATTTCATCCTCGTGAAGCCGGGGGTGCCGGCGCTTGACATCGTGCATCGGGTTCGCAGCGAGTTCGGGGTTCCCGTGGGTGCCTATCAGGTGTCGGGGGAGTACGCGTCCATTGCAGCAGCGGCCCGAGAGGGGTGGCTGGATGAGGGGGCGGCCATGACGGAGGCCCTGAATGCGATTCGGCGGGCCGGGGCCGACTTCATCATCAGCTATTGGGCGCTTGAGTTCGCGCGACGATGGAGGGCGGAGTGGGTGCGTTGACCGTGCCGGGGCCCCCCGGTATCTTGCAGTCAGGGGTCCACTCCCGCCCACCCTGTGCCTCGGCCGGGATCGAGGGCCTTCCAGCTCTGCCGGGTCCGGGACCCGGCCCATCTCAAGCCATCCGTTCCTCTTCGTGAGCAAAGGAGCCGGGATGCACCTGCGGTCAGCCTCGGTCCTCGCACTCCTCTTCCTTCCAACGCTGGGAGCGGGTGTGCTCGCCCAGGAACCCCCGGTCCAGGAAGAGCGGCTACATGTCGTGCGCGCGGGCGAGACCCTGAGCCAGCTCGCGCGCATCTATTTCGACACGGCGTCCGCGTGGTCACGGATCTTCGAGGCAAATCGGGATCGGATCGAGGACCCCGATCGGATCCTTCCCGGACTCGAATTGCGGATTCCCGGAGCCGGGGCTGCCTTGCGCCAGGCCGAAGACCCCGATCCCCGAGTGATCGATGTGACCCTGATGGTGGCCGATACCCCCCGGGTGCTCACTCCGGTCGGGGGCACGGCGGCGGATCGACGGGACCTCCTCCGGATGCGCCCCTTCCGGGCAACGAGTTCGCCGAATCCGGTCGAGGAGCGCAGTGTCTTCCATGGAATGCATCAGCCGGTGGCTCGCGCACCGACAAGGCCCGGGGTGATGCTCGCTCCGCCCGAGGAAGCGCTGGCGGTGCCCCGCTCCGTCTTCCACGGCGCTTCGTGGATCGAGGGCCAGGATGACGACCCCCCTGTGGTCGGCCGTGTCGTCGGATTCGAGGGTGCCGGGGCCGTGCGTGTCGCACGAACGACGCTGCAACCGCATGACCTCGTGGAGGTCGAACTCGAGGAAGGGCACGGGATCGAGGAGGGCGATCGCCTGATCGGATTCATGCGAGGTGACCGAATCTGGCGAGTTGGCCGGGTGATGGTCCCGACCGGCATCCTGCTCGTGCAGGCGGTCGACGGGGAGCGGGCCATTGCGCGGGTCGAGGGCGGGTTCGCCCGGTTCGAGCTGGGACATCGGGTGACGCCCATGCGGCCCTTCCCCCTGGAGCCCGGCAGGCACCCCCTGGCCGCAGAGGAGGAGGTCCCCACGGCGATCCTTGCCTTTGCGGAGCGCAGGGAGATCTACCTGCCCGGGGACCAGGCCTTCATCCCTCTCGGGGTCCGGGACGGGATCTCGGTCGGCGACCGATTCCTGGGGGTGGCCGGCGGAAGGGACGGACTGGAGGGCAGGAGCGTGGCCACCTTTCAGGTCATACGGGTGGGAGAGGGCGTCTCGACCGTGAGGATCACGGGGGTCGAGGCACCGACCGCGGTTCGCCGGGGCCTCGAGCTCAGACGGATCGCGACGATGCCCTGAACCCGATCGGACCCCGAGCCCGAAGGCTGCCCGGCACTTTTCAACCCCGGCGGCCTCGGTCCGGGGCACGACTGCTTCGGACATGATCCACCTCATCCCACTTCTTCTCTACGCGGCAGCGCTCGGCCTCTGGGTCCGCGAGCTTGTGCAGGGGCCAACGGATCGGAGCTCGCTTGCTCCGGTCATCATGACCGTCGCCGCGGTCGTGGCCCATCTCGTCGCCCTGGGCGATTTCCGCATGCGCTACGGGGAACTTCCCCTCGTGGGCCCCGGGGCCGCGCTCTCCTCACTCGCCTTCGTGGGGGGGCTCGTCCTGCTCGTGACCCTGGCCCTGCGGGAGGCCGCCCGCGTGGCGATCGGGCTCCTCCCCTTCGTCGTCGTGGTCCAGGGCGCGGCCGTGATCCTCGGGATCCAACCCTCTCCGGAGGCGCTCGACCTGCAGGGCGCCGGGTTCGTGCTCCACGTGGGTCTTGCGTTCCTCGGCTACCAGGGTTTCGCGGTGGCATCGGCTGCGGGGTTCCTGTACCTGGTCCAGCATCATGAATTGAAGGCGAAGCGGCTTGGACGCTTCTTTCGTTTCCTGCCGCCCCTGACCACCCTGAACAGGATGGTCCGGATCGGACTCTGGACCGGCTTCTCGTCGCTCTCGCTCGCCCTCGTGCTGGCCTGGCGGTGGAGCGTCGAGTACCGGGGCGGTGTCGAAGCGGGAGATCCGAAGGTCGTCTGGGCGCTGCTGAGCTGGATCGTTCTTGCCTCCGTCCTGATTTCGCGGGTGCCAAGTGCTCGCCGCGACTACCGCGGGGCGATCGCGTCCGTGGCCGGGTTCACGGTCGTTGTCGTCACCTACCTCGTTCTCCGGCTGACGGTGGGCGGGGAGGGATTCTTCCTCTAGGCGGCGCGGCGCATGCAACCACGGATGCCTCTTGCCCTCGTCGGGGTCAGTCACCACACGGCGCCGGTGGACGTTCGGGAGCGTCTTGCCTTCACGCCCGACGAGGCGGAGCGCGTCCTGGCGACGCTGCGCGAGCATGCCGGGGTCAGGGAGGCGGTTCTTCTGTCGACCTGCAACCGGACGGAAGTCTACCTCTTCCCGGGCGTGCGCGAGCGATTGATCCCGGCCATCACCGAGCTTCTGGGACGCAAGGCGGGCAAGCTCGAGCGGGGACTCGATGACTACCTCTTCGAACAGTGGGGCGATGGGGTCGTGCGCCACCTCTTCCAGGTGTGCTCGGGACTCGACTCGCTGGTCATTGGAGAGGCGGAGATCCAGGGGCAGGTGCGTGAGGCGTACGAGCGAGCGGGGGCCATCGGAGTCGATCCTCCCCTTGCCGGACCGGTGATGAACCGGCTCTTCCAGATGGCACTCTCCGTGGGCGGGCAGGTCCGATCCCGGACATCGATCGGTGAGGGAGCTGCGTCCGTTGCGTCGGTGTCGGTGGAGCTGGCCCGCAAGATCTTCGGAACCCTTCGCGGAAAGAGAGTTCTGATTCTGGGGGCCGGACAGACCGGTGAGCTCATCGTCGATGCCCTGCGACGAGACGGGGCCGAGAGCATCGTGGTGGCGAATCGCACGCACGATCGAGCCGTCGAGCTCGCTCGACGGGTAAGGGGAGAGGCCCTGGCTTTCGATCGGTTGTCCGAGGGACTGGCCCGGGCCGACATCGTGCTTTCCGCTACGGCAGCCCCCGGACCGATCGTGACCGGCGAACTCTTTGCGGAGGCCTTTCCGGGAGGCGTGGGCGGCCCGCTGCTCATGATCGACATCGCGATCCCGCGTGACATCGAACCTGCTCTCGGCAGTGCCTCGGGCGTCTTCCTCTACAACGTCGATGATCTGAGGCGGATCGTGGACGACCGCGTCCGTGTGCGGGAGGGGGCCCTTCCGGAAGCCGACCGGCTCATTCGGGCACAGGCCCGCGAGTTCTCGAGCTGGTATGCGTCTCTCGAGGTTGTCCCGGTGATTCGCAAGATGCGGGAGCAGGGCGAGATGCTTCGCAAGACGGAATTGGACCGACTTCTTCGCGGGCTCCAGCACCTTGCGGACGACGACCTCGAAAAGGTCGAGGAATTCTCCCGCCGACTCATGAACAAGCTCCTGCACGAGCCCACCGCCCGCCTCAGGAACGAAATGGACCATGGTGAAGGTCCCGGGATGCTGGAGGCGGTCCGGTTCTTGTATGGATTGGAGACGGAGCGGAGGGAGCGAGGTGTCCGGATGACGCGGCCGTCTCCGGATCCGGTCGATCGAAACAAGCCCCTCGGATGGGGGCGAACCAAGGAGGAGGGGCGATGAGGGAGAACAGGGGCGGGGACGAGCGCGGCACGGGGTTACCCAGGAGGGTTCTCGTGACAGGCGGGGCTGGCTTCATCGGAAGCCATGTCGCGGAGGGCTACCTGCAGCGGGGCGACCAGGTCTGGATTGTCGATGACCTCTCGAGCGGTCGGGAATCGAACATCCCGGAAGGCGCGGTCTTCCACCGCATGTCGATCGAGGATCCGGGGATCGGCGCACTCTTCGAGGAGATCGGGTTCGACCTCGTGAACCACCACGCGGCACAGATCGATGTCCGGATCTCGGTCGAAGACCCGATGCGGGATGCCCGCACGAATGTCTCCGGGCTCCTGAACCTGCTCGAGGCCTCCCGGCGCACCGGCGTGGAGCGCGTCATCTATGTCTCCTCGGGAGGGGTCGTCTACGGCGAGCCGGACGAGCGCCCCACCCCGGAGACCGCACCGAAGCTTCCACTCTCGCCCTACGGGGTCTCGAAGCTCGCGGGCGAGTACTACCTCCACTACTACCGCCAGATCCACGGCCTCGAATACGTGGCGCTCCGGTATTCGAACGTCTACGGCCCGAGGCAGGATCCGCACGGGGAAGCCGGGGTCGTGGCGATCTTCTGCACCCGACTCCTCCGGGGCGAAGAGATCCATATCTTCGGAGATGGGGAACAGACTCGGGACTACGTGTACGTGAAGGATGTCGTGCGGGCAAATCTGCGTGCCTCGGAGCTTGTCCTGCCCAGCGGGGGCGGGATCGACGAGCGCGCCTTCAACGTGGGAACAGCGATGGGAACGAGTGTGAATCGACTGGCAGATCTGATCGAATCGGTCTCCGACCTCCGGACCACCCGGAGTTTCCAGGCTCCGAGGAAGGGTGAGCTGAGGCACAGCACCCTCCGAGTCGACCGCTTCAGCGAACGGGGCTGGGCCCCGAGGCACTCCCTCCGGGACGGCCTGCGGGACACCTTCCAGTGGATTGCGGGCCGGGTCGAGACCGAGGCGGTTTCGTGACGGGAGCCCTCCTTCTCCAGACCGGTCGCGCCGTGCCCGAGTCGGCCTGGGACCTCATCATCGGCGGAACGCTCCCGACAAAGATCGTGCTCCTGGTGCTCCTCGGCTTCTCGATCGCGAGCTGGGTCATCATGTTCTGGAAGTGGCGGCACTTTCGCGACATCCGTCGCGAGGGTGACCGCTTCCTCGAAGCGATGGAGCGGTCGCAGCGCCTCGAGGACGCCTACCGGACGATTCTCACCCTCCCCGAGTCCCCCTACGGCAGGGTTTTCCGGCAGGGGGTCAATTTCTTCAGCGAGCTCCGGCCGGGTGCGCTCCGGGAGAACGCCCCGCCCGTCGACGGGCTCTCGCTAACGCAGCTCGAGGCGCTACGGATGACCCTCGAGAAGGAAGAGGCCGAGGAGCTCGACGAGCTCTCGATCGGACTCACCTGGCTCGCGGTCATCGGTTCGATCTCACCCCTCCTCGGGCTCCTCGGGACGGTGATCGGGGTGATGAACGCCTTCCTCGGGATCGTCGCCACCGGATCGACGAACATCGGGGCGGTCGCGCCGGGGGTGGCCGAGGCACTCGTCACGACCGTTGTGGGGCTCGCGGTCGCGATCCCAGCCGTGATCGGGTACAACTACTTCGCGGCACGCCTGAATCTCGTCTCCGGGGAGCTCGAGGGCTTTTCGGCCGAGTTCATCGGGACGCTGGCGCGTGAGGGGCGGGTGTGACGAACGGGCGTCGCAGGGGGAAGGGTCGCCGGGGTGACATCCAGGTCAACGCGGAAATCAACGTCACCTCGCTCATCGACGTCGCCTTCACCCTCCTCGTGATCTTCATCATCACTGCCCCGATGCTGCAGGGGGGGATCGAGGTGCGCCTGCCGCAGGCGCGGGTGCAGCCCCTCACCGCACAGGACCAGCCCTTCATCGTCTCGATCGACGAGGACGGGATGGCCTACGTGGGCGAGACGCCCCTCACACCGGAGGAGTTCGACGATGCCTTCCCCCAGCTCTTTGCGGCGGCGCAGCCGGGGGCGATCTACCTGCGGGCCGATGGCCGGGCATTCTGGGACTACATCGCGCCCCGGTGGTTCGTGATCGCGGAGACGGCTCGGGAGGCGGGGGTGTCCGTGAACTTCCTCGCCGAGCCGGAGCCTCGCCGTTGACGGTTTGGCGCGGTTCCTGACGGATCGCGGGCCAGGGGGAGGCGGCGCGCCGGCGATCCTTCGCGCTCCCACGGTGTAGAAGCCCCTCAGACCCATGACGAGATCCGAATCGAACACCCGGCGTCCGGAACGAAGGGCCGTGCTGGCCTCCGTGGCACTCCACCTCGGGGTGATCCTCGTGGCCTGGTGGGGCCACCGGGTGGCCTATCAGCCGATCGAGTACATTGCGTACGAGATGTCGATCGTCTCGCTCGCCGATCTCGAGGTACCCGACCAAGTGGCCCTCACCCAGCCCGACGAGCTGGTCGTGGAG
>SLDT01000176.1 GCA_007125125.1 Gemmatimonadota bacterium
AGGGGGGCGTTGATGCCACGGAGCGCGGAGGAGCCCAGAGCCGGACCATCCGAGAGGATGACCTGCCCCTCCCGGACGTCCTGACCGAGCTCCAGGATCGGACGCAGCTCACCCGGCGGACGATCCGCCGGATCCTCGTCGAGAGCCAGAAGCTCGACCAGTTCCGGCGCAACCCTCAGGCCTACATCGAGCTCGTGTCCGACATCGTGAACACCGAGAAGCGCCGGGCCCTCGTGGACGGGATCCGGTATCGGCGGATCGGGGACGACGTCTACTACGCGCAGGAGCTGTTCGAGTCGGAGGAGCTCGCCGGCCACCTCGAGGCGAACCTCCAGCGCGTGGAACGTGGCCTCCACGAGTATGTTCGGTACGACTCCGAGGTCGAGCGGACGTTTGCTCAGGAACTCGACCGGAACACCGACGTGAAGGCGTTCACGAAGCTTCCAGGCTGGTTCAAGGTCCCGACGCCGCTCGGGACCTACAATCCGGACTGGGCCGTCGTGGTCGACGAGAACGGGACGGACAAGCTGTACTTGGTCGTTGAATCGAAGGACACGGTCATCGAGGGTGCCCTGCGGTGGCAGGAGGATGCCAAGATCCAGTGCGGGCGGGCCCACTTCGACGCGATCGCCGTGAAGGAGAATCCGGCGGAGTACGTTGTCGGGGAAACGCTTCAGGGGGTTCTGGATGCTGTCCAACGGTGAGGTGGCAGGGGTTCCAGGATCGGACGCAACGGACCGATGATCGAGTCGATCCGAATCTCCGGGTGCGCCACGTTTACGGGCGAGCCGAGCGTCCTCACGGACCTGCGAAAGGTGAACTACTTCTTCGGAATGAACGGGTCGGGGAGACCCACGGCCTCCCGGGTGATCGGAAGACACATCAACCACGGGGGCCGCGGGCCACTGTGGCGATGCGGGGCCGAGGCACGCATCTTGGCGGGAAGGCCTTACAGCGTTCGAGCCTGCGTTTCCGAGTCGGGCGAGAAGCCGTGGGGGCCTCGGTCTCTCGGCAACGTGCCCTTGAGCCTTCCAGCGGTCACCACCTGGGCCCTATAGGTCCCATCGAACCAATGGGGTATACGATGCCGTTAACCAGCGCCCATAGCTATCTGGTCCATCCCGCCAAAGGAGTCGACCCCCAGCCGGCGATATCGGGAACCGTGGTGCCCGCGACTGGAGCTCTTCGCCGCATGCTCACAGAACTGTTTGAGCGCGCGCCTGGAGAGTGCACGATCCCGATCGTATTCGCCCCAGATGAAAACGGAAATCAGAATAACCCTTGTCGGGATGACATCGAGGCATACGCCCGTAATCCTCGCATCGACCTGGGCCGAAAAGTGGCGGAGCGGCTTCAAGCCGTCACGACCCATCGAAGTGGACTGGGGCTCCTCTTTCTGCTCAGAGGCAGTCATGCCCCCCGGAAAGAGTCAATAATCGTTTCGCGTTTCCCCGCCGACGAGGGCGTTGTAGCGCAAGAGAATGCGGGCAATCTTTCGGTGGAGTTCATCGAACGAGTCTTCATGAAAAACTCTAAGGCCTATAAAAGTGTACACTTCAGAACGTCGGATATCCGAGCTGGATTTAAGGAAGGAACAGCCATAGATAAGCAGCTTTCGGGCCCAAGGGACCTCTCCGACTATTGGATCGCAGACTTTCTAAAGTCGGACCTCCGAACCACTGGCCCGGCCGGAACACGTCGTCTCGCCGAGGCTTTGAGGGCAGCAGTCAAGAGCGCGCCTTCCTCAGGGCTCAAGCAGGAACTGGTCTCCGCCACCCAGTTGATGCGGGGTCAGGATGGCGCGACAAGGTCAGCCCGGGCGATCATCCGCCGACTCGGTCTCAGCACTGAAGCCACCGAGGCAATCGAGAGCGCGTTCCCGCGGCGCGATCTCATTGACGAGGCGTTTCGCTTTGACCGAGAGGAGTTCGAGCGACATGCCACATACCGAACCGTCGAGCTGGACAACGGCGCTTTGCTCACGGCTGAGGACAGCCGATTCAAGGACATCTTCCAAGTGGAGCGTCTCGTAGCCGACAACCGGGCGCGCTACTCGACTGAGGGGGAGGTCGTTGATCAGCGTCTACGCAAGACAAGGTGAGGGAGGCCCATGAAGGAGTATGAGAAGCGATACCCAAAGCTTGTGAGGGTAGCGGCTAATCTCGAGGAGATGCTGAAGAAGTACTGCGAGGCCGTCCCCCATGTCGACCGGATAACCGTGCGCGCGAAGGCGCCGGAGCGTTTCGCCACCAAGGCTTCCAAGGCCGACGAAATGGGTAATCTGAAGTACGCCGCACCCCTTGATCAGATACAAGATCAGATCGGCGCGCGCATCATCGTAATCTACCTTGCCGATGTCGGCTCGGTGCGCAACGTGGTGGAGAAGTACTTTCGGTCGGTCGAAGCGCGCGAACTCGTCCCCGAGGACCATTGGGCCTTTGGGTACTTTGGACATCATTGGGTATTCCCCCTTCCCGAGGACCTCATCCCAGAGGGGGACGACGTGGAGGCCTATCCGCGTTTCTTCGAGCTGCAGGTCAAGACGCTTTTCCAGCATGCTTGGTCCGAAGCGAACCACGACTTGGGGTACAAATCACGGCACCGGCTGACTCCGATCCAGAAGCGACAGTTCGCCTACACCGCGGCGCAGGCGTGGGGTGCCGACAGGGTGTTTGAGGAGTTCCGTGAGGCGATCGTCACTGCGACCGACGCTGGAGGTGCGGAGACGCATAGCGAAGGATAGGGTACCAAGACACGATCGGCTTTCCATTCCAGCTTTGCGCGGAGGCGCCCCAGCTTCGCCAGGATACCCTCCGCCGTGCTGGGCCAACTGAAGGGTTGTTGGCTTCCAGGAACGTATCGATCGGGTTGGTGAGCGCTAGCGCGCTCCGGAATACGCCGAGCCAGGGGGCCTTGTCGGTCGGATCGCGAGCGAACCGTTCGACGAGGCTTAGCCACGGGGACTAGGTCGGTCTACGGCCAGCACTTGTGGGGTGGTCTCAGCCACCTTCCGAGAGTGCGAAGGAAGGACATGCCTGCCTCCTTGCTGTGTGTCCGTTCGTCACTGACTTTCATGAGGGAACCTCTTTCGGCGGTGCGGATGTCACGCCCCTCCGCTTGAAAAGCCCTCGCCACCCCCCTCCCAGCGGCTCGAGCGTCTGACCCTTCACCCACACGAGCCCTGCTCGCTCCTCGACCTGCCCGTAGGCCCATGCGGTGATCTGGCGAGAGGTGCGGTGGTCGTGCGGGACGCCGGCCGATTCGCACACGCTCGCCAGCTCGTAACTGAGCTCTTCGTTGCGCTCCACCCAACGCTCCAGATGCACCTCGGCCGACAGGTGGTCGGCCTTCCGTCGGTTGCACCCCGCATGGCTCACGACGAAGTTGTGCCCGAGATCAACCGGGTACCGGCTCCAGGGCACGAAGTGGTCGACCTGCGCGGTCTCTCCGTTGAGCGTTTTTCGGCAGTAGAAGCAGCTCCCTTCCTGCAACTCGAAGAGCGGTCCGCGCACGGCCTGGAGGTTCGCCCGCGAGGCACCGAAGAGGAACTCCCGCAGATCGGTCCGTTCCCCGATCAGCTCCGGGTTCATGCGTCGCACGAACTGCGCCCACCCGCCCTGCGCCAGCTCCCGGATGAGCGGGTGAAAGCTCCGGAAGCAGTACCCGATCCCGGGGTTGAGGGTGATGGTGGCGTCTCGCCCCCGGCCTTCGACCCTGTTCGGGTAGAGGAACTCGCGGGTCTCGTCTCCCACGGTCTGGAGCTTGAGGAGCGGCATCTTCCGAACCGTCTCCCGCACGCGCCGAGTGACGGACGCCCACTCCCCCGGGTGGGCCCGGACCCGGTCGATTCTGTCGCCGTAGTCCTTCCGCGCCTCCATCACGGTCTGCACGACCACCGCGCGCCGTCCCGTGTTCTGCTTCAGCACCTCCGGGCGTTCCCCGCCGGGCCAGGGGGCCGCCTGCCGCCAGTACAGCTCCGTGAACCGCTCGGCGATCGCCGCCACCGGAAGCTGGAGCGGGTCCCCCGTGTCGCTCCCGCGTTGCACGGCGAGGTCCGCGAGGCTCAGGACGAGGGCGAACTTGTAGCTCGCTGTGAAGCGACCCTCCTCGAGGATCCGCTGCAGCTCCCGCAGGAACTTCAACTGGAACTCGGCGTCCGGTCGAGGGAGGCTCACTCCGCGCCCCCTTCCCACTCCCAGTAGCGCGCCTTGGCGGGCACGACCCAACGCACGCCGCCGCGCGGATCGTCCACGTCACCGGCCCACCGCGGGATCAGGTGCACATGGACGTGCATCACGGTCTGCCCCGCAGCCCTGCCAGCGTTCAGGCCGACGTTGAAGCCGTCCGGCCTGAGCTCGTGTCGTAGCGTCTCGCGGAGTTCGGCGACTAGGCGCCACAGATCGGCCTGCTCCTCGGCGGAGAGCTCGAAGAAGTCGGCGGCGTGGCGCCGCGAGACAACGAGATGGTGCCCGGGGCTCACGGGATAGCCATCGGGGAAGGCTACGGCGTGCTCCGATTGGGCGACGAGTCTCCCTTCCTCCAAGCGCTCGCAGAATGGGCAGGGAAGCTCCGGTGGGTCCGCGGGGTCGGACACGCTCGACTCCTCGTTCGGTGAGTGCGATCGGGGGAGGGGGTCGAGGACAGAATACGAGGAATGCACCGCGCAGCCCAGCCCTCCAGTCAACGTCGGTGCTCCGTCTTCGAGTAGGGCTCCCCGCGGAGCTGCATGCGGAGCATGTGCGGGTCGTCGGAGATCGCGGGTTTCGCTTCCTCCCGTGATCAGTCGCCGTTAGCTGTTCGCCCGGTGCGAGGGCGGATTCGCGAAGTCCCAGCCGCTCCGGCTTGCCTCCTCCACCTGGCGAACGAACTCCTTGAAGGAGATGCCGGGGTCGGTGGGATCCGCGCTGGTGGGCGAGGGGGGCCACAGGACCTCGTGGAGCAGGTGGTCTACCGACTCGTCATAGGTGGCATCGCCAAGCATCCAGGGTGCGACCGCTGGGATGCCGACCTGCGAAGCGACCAGGTACTCCCTGTCGAAGAGTGCCGCGCGAAGGCGGTCGATGAGCGGGGCCTCCGGGGGGCCCGCGAAGACGTGCGTGCCGTGGGTCTTGTAGTTCGCGGCGTCGCGGTAGAGATAGTCGAGACGGGTGTTCATGGCGTGGGCGGGGTGATGGGTGCGCATGGGGGGGGCTGCACCGGACGATCCACGGAGTGAGCCCCCGTGGGGTCTGTCCAGGCGAAGTCCGTCGGCCACCATGGGGATCAACGGCCCAGCCCCGCAACCTCTGCGAGCTGGCGGCACTTCCCAGGACTGGCAGGGCCGGCTCCGCGTCAACGCCTGGGGGTTCGGGTGGGTGCGAAGACTCAGGCAGGCGCGGATCTCTGCGATTGGACACCTTGTTCATTTGTATCAAGACAAGTAAACAAGGTGCGGACTCCGATGGAGTTTGGCGATGTGCCGGTGCGAGCCGACGACGAGGTGGTACCCGCAGGTCACGGGATAGCCATTGCGTGCTCGGAGCGGGCCACCAGCGTACCTTCCTTTGCTCCCTGCGGCTTCTGTCGTTCTAACGCCTCGGGTTTGACCTGCCGGGGCAGGATGCCGACCCGGAGCGCGAGCCGGAAGGCGAGGGCTCCGGACCCGCCACGCTGATCCGGTCAGGTCCAAACCCCCGTTAGAGGGCCTCGCGTCTTGCCTGGCGGTGTACGATGCCTCGGTGATGCAAGCTTAGGTTGGTTGGCTCGGGGAGACGAGTTCAAGCGAGGGGAAGTCGGTGAGGTAACGCGAACCGTCACGGGTGAGGAGGGTCATCCCAGGGATGGCAGCGTGCGCCCCGATACAGAAATCCGGCAAGGGAGATCGTCGTTCGCCTCCCGCGCGGCGGTACTTCACGAAGACCTTTCCGGCCAGAAAACCCGCCTGGAACGGGAGGGCATCTCGCCGAAAGGTCGAGGCGGGCACCGCGTCATCCACTTCCTCGATCCTCGTGAACCGGATCGATACCTCCGCGTAGATCAGCGGGTTGATGTCCAGGATGATGTTGCTGTCGACCAGAGTCTCGCTCACGGATGTCCTGAGGAATGGTGACCTGGCCTTTCGTGGTGATCTTCATGCGGCCTCCGGGTGTTATTCCCATGATACGCAATACTGAAGTGAGGGGGAGCGCCAGGTCAGAGCCGGAAGTCTGGTCCGGGTGGCTCGCGCGTGCGTGTGAGCACGCTCAGAGATGGACCGAAACCACCGCCCGGCCAGCCCCAAACTCACGGTCCTCACCCCCTGCACGGAAAGCCCTCTAGAGCCTCGGGTTTAGGTCGCCCTGGAGCGCACGTCCCAAGGCATGGGGGTCAAGGGGTATGGGAAAAGAGGGGGCGCCATTGATAGTACGCACAGGTAATCCCAAGTGGCGCAGGGGATGCCGAGACGCGAAAGGGACGGGGGTTTCGCCCTCGTGGTCGGGGGCGATCAGCGGGATGCTTCCGGTTGCCGCGCCCGGCGGTGCAGGAGCCGGTCGAGGCGTCGCTTGTTTTCCTGCTGCAGGAGGGAGGGATAGACGTTGAGAACGACATTCGGGATCATCATTGCCAGCCCGAAGACAGGACCGACATGGAAGCCCTGGTACAGGGCGGCACATGTCACGAAGAGAAAGCCGATCAGGTGGTTGATCTCCGCAATCGTCATGTGACGCCGGACCGAAGCCAGATCGGCCTGTCTTCCGTCCACTCTGATGTCCTGGTTCAGGAATCTGAAGAAGCTCTTCTTCACGACCCACTTGAACCACTCAACCCCGAGCGCTTTGTTCGTGGCCCTGCTCGGGATGAAGTTCAGGCCGGACAGCGCCTCGAAGTACCTGGTTCTCTGAAGAACCGCGCCGCCCATGATGCCGACCACCCACGACACGACGGACAGGTAGAAACCCAACAGTAAGCCATCAAGAATGTGGTTCGCCATCGTGGGCAAGGGGCTGATCCCTGGAAGAAACGTTGAGCAAGGACGGAAGCACGAGATCCCCGACGGCGGCTCCGGATCGGGGTCGCCGGTCCGTGTGGCTGTCGCGTACCAGGAAACGCCAAGCAATCCCGCGCAATACCGTAGGCACAAACTAGCCCTCCGGAGGCGGGTGCACCGCCCAATGCGAAGGAGTTCGAGGCGCTCCCGGACCGTCCAGGCGGACCCGGTCAGGTCCAAACCCCCGTTAGAGAGCCCCCCCGCGAGTCAGCATGAGAAACGCGCGCGGGGACACGATCGGAATGGGTGATTCCTCCGCAACATCGAGGAGGTCGTTGTCCCCGGTGACGAGGATCTGCACTCCAGCCGCAACCGCATCGGCCAAGATCCTCGCGTCGTCGGGGTCACGGACGGGGACCGGACTCGGCTCCGACGATGCGGGAGCCCGTTCGCACCGATCAAGCACCGCCACGATGGAGGCGAGGGCTTCCGAGGACAGCTTGATCTTCACGGACAGTACCCGGAGTGCCTCCTCCCGCACCGCGTCCGGAACCACGAGGTGCTGCTCGCTCAGGACATGTGCCAAGAGGTCAGAGCAAAGCCCGCGAGCTGCGAATGCCGCGACGAGGACATTGGAGTCCAGACAGACCCGGATCACGACATGAGCTTGAAGACGTCCTCGTCCGTGTAGATCCCCTGGGCCTCCGCGAAGGGAATCGCCTTCCGTCGAGCTTCCTCGAAAAGGCGGAGCGTCAGCTGACGCCGGAGCGCATCGCGCACCACCTCACTGCGCGATTGCCCCGTCTGGCGGCACACCTCGTCGAGCAACTCCTCAAGCTGGGAATCCAGGCGGATGGTCACGGCTGCGGTCTTCATGTCGTACAATGTATGACACCCGGCGGCAGCTCGCAAGGTCCGGAGGTCATACGGGCTCGCTAACGCGTTTCTATACTGCGATCCATCCTGGATTCGCCTCCGCGATTCTGCTGCCAAGTTGGTCAGGTTATCGCCCGAACCACGGGGCTGCAAGGGGGGTGGCCCCCGAGCGGGCGGCACGCCTGGCGCGGTTCGCGTCGCCGGGTGATTGCAGTGTAAACCCGCGTGAGGAGATACTCGCAGGCGCAGCGTAATCCCAGGTGGCGGTGCAGGCTCCGGGGTCTTCCGTTCACGGCTCACCTCCCGCCGTGGTTGGCGGTGCGTTTCTTGGACAATCGGACCGGGCCCTTGGAAGAGCTTGCTCCCATGTCCGGGGGGCGGAGCCTTTCCGGCTGAGGGGTCCAGTCCATGGGAGCCAGGCGGCCTCGGTCGCCCTGCCAAGTTGTTCCGCGGGGCAATCAACTCGTCGCGCGGCTGGTACTCAGCACCGCTGCCCGCTACCGCCCCGTCCTCCACTGCCTTCGGGCCAGGTCCCAGTCCAGTTCGTCCTCCAGGCCCGAGGTCCACGGGAAGCCGTCGGGGCCGTCGCCAGGGGCGTCGGGGTCATCCGGTCGGTCCAGGGGGCTCTGGATCGAAAGGCCGCTGTGTTCCAGGACGTGCAGGTAGATCATGGTCGTCCGGATGTCCTTGTGGCCCATGATCCGCTGGAGGGTCCGGATGTCGCATCCACCACGAAGCGCCTCGGTGGCAAAGGAGTGTCGAAAAGTGTGGCAGCTCGCTCGTTTCCTGACCGGCGACGCCCGCACGGCCGCCTTCACAGTGCGTTGGACGGCGGTGTGGTGGAGGCGCCACCGCCCCGTCCGGGAGGTGACCGGGTCCCGGGTGATCGTGCTGGCCGGACTCAAGAACTGCCAGCCAAGCTCGAACCCGGCCTGCGGATCCTTCCCGTGGAGCGCGCCGGGTAGTTGGGCCCAGCCGTGGCCCTCCGCAAGGTCCCTCGCGTGCTGCTTCTCCACCTCTCGGATCTGTAGCCGAAGGAGCGCCGCGGCGCGTTTCGCGAGCGGCACGTATCGATCCTTATCCCCCTTGCCGCCCCGGACCAGGATCTGCCGGAGCCCGAAATCGATGTCCTTGATCCGGAGCTGAAGGCACTCCTCCAGGCGGAGGCCCGCCGAGTACATGAGAACCACGATCAGGAAGTACTTGCCCTCAAGGTGCCCGAGAACGAGAAGGACCTCCCTATGCGAGAGCACCACGGGGAGCCGCTTCGGTCCCCGAGCCCGGGGGACCTCGGCCATCTCGTCCCGCCCGAGGATCTCCCTGAACAGAAACGCCATGGCCGAGGCGGCCAGGTTCCGGCTGTTCGCCGACAGGCGCTTCTCGATGGCGAGGTGTTCGAGAAAGCCCTCGGCGTGGGAGCCGTTGAGGATCTCCAACCGGTCGACCCGCCCAGCCTGAAACCTGAGAAACCGCCGGCTCCAGTCCACATAGGCCTTCACCGTCCTGGGCGAATAGCCTCGGATCCGGAGTACCCGGGACAGCCGATGGAGGGTGCCTTCGATCTCGGCTTCCATCTCGGAGGCGGTCCGACCCGCGGGTTGATCCTGTCTCAGGGGCAGGGCCGCCCCGTCGTCAGTGACGAGCCGGGGCCCGAAGGCCGCCTGAAGCGTGCCAAGGGCCTCCTCGCCGAAGGGGAGGAGCCACACCTTCCGAGAGCGACTGTACTCCCGCCCTGGGATCCCCTTCACCACCTCGAGATCGCGTTGGGTGAACCGTCCCTCGAAGTGGAGTTCGAGTTGCTCCTTGCTGCGTACGAATCGCACAGGGCCGGACGCCTGGACGGGCCTGGACCTCCGGTTCGGCCCCCCTTTCGCCCCCACGCCTCCCCTCTGTTTCGCCTGTCCTCCGGCCTCCTGGTCTCGCTGGCCGTCTCGGCCCATCTCGCCCTCCCGGTGGTGGCTACCTCGACTTCAGTGCACCAGAAAGAAGGCGCCCCGCACGGGGCGAATGAATGGTAGGATGGGCCAGAGGAATCAACTCCCCGGCGCCCAGGACACCAGAACACACCCGGACCCCGGCGGGCGGGCGAGCTTCGCTCCCCTCAGTCCCGTGTCCCGACCCGGAGAGGAGGGTGTATGGATGGCGTGAAGCTCGCCGCTGAGATGCTCGGAGTGCTCTGCCTCTTCCCTGTGCCCGAGGCCATGAAGGAAGCGACCAGACTGGCCTCGCCCTGGCCCCCCTTCCCGCGCGAGGGCGAGGCGCCCTGTGCGTTGAGGCGCCGGCTTGCCTTCCTCCGTCTCGAGCCAGCCTCCGGACGGGAGCGCTTTGAGTACGTTCCAACGCCCCGGGTTTGACCTGCCGGCGCAGGATGCCGACCCGGAGGCCGCGCCGCAAGGCGGGGGGGCGGGATCCAGGTGGAGGACCCGGTCAGGTCCAGACCCCCTTGACCGGCCCCCGGACGGTTGCCCAGCCGGTGGCCGGTTTCTAATTTCGTTCGGAGTCTTTCGAGGGTTCTCTCACCACACCGGAGTCTGCACGTGAACCACCCCGACTGGGTGCGCAATCAGGCCCTTCTGGACTGGGTCCGGGAGGTCGCCGACCTCACCCGCCCCGCCGCCATTCACTGGGTCGACGGAAGCGACGAAGAGAACGAGGCGCTCTGCCAGCAGCTCGTCGACGGGGGCACCTTCACGCGCCTGAACCCCGAGAAGCGGCCGAACAGCTATGCCGCCTTCTCGGACCCGAGTGACGTGGCCCGGGTGGAGGGGCGCACCTACATCTGCAGCCGGCGGCGCGAGGATGCCGGGCCCACGAACAACTGGATGGACCCGGACGAGATGAGGGCGATTCTCGATGGACTCATGGCCGGGTGCATGGAGGGACGCACTCTGTACGTGATCCCCTTCAGCATGGGGCCCATCGGGTCGGAGATCGCCGAGATCGGGGTGGAGCTCTCCGATTCGGCCTACGTGGTGGTGAACATGCGGATCATGACCCGCATGGGGCGGGCGGTGCTCGAGGCCCTGGGCGACGACCCGGACTTCGTGCGCTGCCTCCATTCGGTGGGCGCACCCCTGGCTGACGGGGCCGAGGATGTGCCCTGGCCCTGCAACCCCGAGAAGTACATCACCCACTTCCCCGAAGAGCGGACGATCATCTCCTACGGGAGCGGATACGGGGGGAACGCCCTCCTCGGGAAGAAGTGCTTTGCCCTCCGGATCGCCTCCACGATGGCCCGCGACGAGGGGTGGCTCGCCGAGCACATGCTCATTCTCGGGGTGGAGTCGCCCAAGGGCGAGAAGACCTATGTGGCCGCTGCCTTCCCGAGCGCCTGCGGGAAGACGAACTTCGCCATGCTCATCCCGCCCGAGGGGATGGGCGACTGGAAGGTCACGACGATCGGGGATGACATCGCCTGGATCAAGAAGGACGCCGAGGGGCGGCTCCGGGCCATCAACCCCGAGGCCGGCTTCTTCGGCGTGGCACCGGGGACGAACGAGAAGTCGAACCCGAACGCCATGGCCTCGCTTCACGCGAACGCCATCTTCACGAATTGCGCCCTCACCGCCGACGGGGATGTCTGGTGGGAGGGTCTGACCCCGGAGCCGCCGGCAGGGCTCACCGACTGGCAGGGGAATCCCTTCGACCCGGCGAGCGGGAAGAAGGCGGCGCACCCGAACGCCCGCTTCACCGCCCCGGCGGCGCAGTGCCCCTGCATCGACCCGGCGTGGGAAGATCCGGCGGGCGTGCCCGTGAGCGCCTTCGTCTTCGGGGGTCGGCGGGGAGACACCGTTCCCCTGGTCTACCAGACGGCGAACTGGAACTTCGGGGTCTACATGGCCGCCACCATGGGCTCCGAGATGACGGCGGCCGCGGCGGGCACGGTGGGGAAGGTGCGGCGCGACCCCTTCGCCATGCTCCCCTTTGCCGGCTACCACATGGCGGACTACCTGAACCACTGGCTCGACTTCGGCCGCGACCTGCCGAACGCGCCGCGCATCTTCTGCGTCAACTGGTTCCGGGTCGATGACGAGGGCCGCTTTCTCTGGCCGGGCTTCGGCGAGAACATGCGGGTGCTCAAGTGGATCGTCGAGCGGGTGCGTGGCGGTGCGCGCGCGGTGGAGAGTCCGCTGGGGTGGATGCCCCGCTACCAGGACCTGGACTGGACCGGCATGGAGGGCTTCTCCGAGGCCGACTTCCAGGAGCTCATGCGGGTGGACCGGGAGAAGTGGAAGGAGGAGGTGCTCGGCCACGACGAACTCTTCGCCCTGCTCTACGACCGCCTCCCGAAGGAGTTCATCTTCATGAAGGAGCTCCTGCGTTCGAGCCTCTGGCGGTCGCCGGAGCAGTGGTGGCTCGAGGCGGAGCGCTACTGACAAGGCGAAGCGACGGTGGCCGGGTTCGCCGCGCCCGAGCCTCCGCATCGCGTCGAGAACACCGGAAGCTCCGAGGCGTGGTTTGTCGGGTTCCAGTTCAAGCGGCAGGCCCTTGCGGTCGGCATTCAGGCAGGGCAGGGGTCCTTGCATCGGCACCGCTTGCGCTCACGAGCCATGTCCGGCCAAGCTCCGCAGTTCCGGGAAGCCCTCACCCCATCACGAGCCCGCCATCGACAATGAGGTTCTGGCCGGTGACGCCCCGGGCCCAGGGCGAGGCCAGAAGAAGAACGGCGTCGGCGAGCTCTTCAGGCGTCGTGACGCGCTGGAGTGGCGTGGTCTGGCGGATGAGCTCGAACACCTCGTCCGAGGTGGCAGCGCTTGCATCCGTGCGGTCGAGAAGGCCGCCCGACACAAGGTTCACCGTGATGCCCTCGGGCCCGAGCTCCTTCGCCATGTTGCGAACGAAGCCGAGAAGGGCCGCCTTCCCGGTGGTGTAGTCGTGGTAGGGCACCACCGGGTTCTGCACGAGGTTGGAGCCGATGGCGACGAATCGCCCGGAGCCGGCCTCGTGCATCCCGCCCCGGGTGGCCTGCACCAGGTGAAGGGCCGCCTTCACGCTCCCCTCGAGCTGGGCGAGGTAGTGATCCCAGGTCAGCGAATCGGGGTTCGCCCGCCCCACCGGGTCGAAGCGGTAGTCCACGAGGGCGTTGCTGACCACCGTGGTCACCGGAGCGCCAAAGTGGGTGCGGGCCTCGACCACCATGGCCTCCACCGCAGCGCCATCACGGACGTCGGCCTGGCAGGGGTGCGCGCGATCGCCCAGTTCGGAGGCGAGTGCCTCCGCGGCATCGCGGCTCTGGAAGTAGTTCAGGACCACCCGCGCGCCCTCCCGGTGGAAGGCCCGGGCCACGGCGGCGCCCACGCCCCGGCTGGCACCGGAGACCAGCACAACCTGGTCGGCCAGGGGGAGGGGGAAGGTAAGGGGCAGGGATGCGGCGGGGAGCGACGCGGAGTCGGACGACATGGCGAGCCTCGAAGCAGGATGTAGGAAGGACGAACCCGGAGAACGAGCCGGGGACGCCCTCCTCCCGTGCCAAAGGGTCGGAACCGGAAAACCGGACCCGCCGCCCCGCCACCGGACCCTCGGAGGAGCCGTCGCGCGCCTTCCCTTCGCCGGTACGAACCGGATCAGGTTCAAAGGGTGTGTTCTCAGCCCCTCGACGGCCCGGCATCCGCAGGCACGTGCAGGGGGCACCCCCAGCTTCACGTTGCGGCGAAAATGTATCGCGGCTTCGGGGGCGAGGAAAGGGAAAGGCGCTGTTGGGCTCCGGGCTGTCCCCCTGCCTATACCGCACCCGCTTCCCGGATCGAGGAGCTCGCCCTCACGGCGCCTGACGCCCCGGCCTCCCCTTCTGTTCGCTGCCACTTGGCAGGGCCCTTCCATATCCGAGGTTCGCGTAGCGGGGCTGCCAGTCGTGCACCTTCCCGTGACTGCCCCCAGTCGTTAATGTGAGGCAATGAGGCATTTGGAATCATCCCTGGTCCACGGGAGCCGTAGGCATCTCGCCATGCGGGTTCTCGCCTTCGTTGCGGGGGTCCAGGTACTCCTCCTGTCTCCCCTTTCGGTGCTGGGCGAGGATCCCCTCTGCCCCCACCACCACCCCGTGGGCGCAGGGGCGGCCCAGGTCGAGGCCGACGTAGCAGGCGTCGCCCACGAGGGCCGGGGCCATCATGGCCACCACCACCATGGGCACAAGCCGGTCGAGCAGCCCGGAGATGCCGATGCCCATGAGGACGGGTGCGAGTGCCTGCTCCTCTGCACCGACCTGGTGGGGCGGGCGTCTCCTGACGTCTCAGCGAGTCCGACCACTTTCCTGCCTCGGGCGATTCCCTTCGCCGAGGTGGCACCCGGGACCACCCACCTCCCCGGCATCATCCCCTACACTCTCCCCCTGAGCCGGCCTCCGCCGGTCTCCTTCCCGGCTTCCTGACCGACCCGCCCTCCGGGGCTGGCCATCAGGTCTCCCATGCGTCCCCGACCCTCGTCGGGGCCGTCGTGCTGCGCTTGCTCCTGCTGCCGTCCAAGGCGACGGTGGCACGGACCTCATTCGTACGACCCAGGAAGGAGAGTACTCCATGTTGCCCGTCGACTCGAAGTCCCGCCGTGCTCGCCGCCCTCTTTGCGGCGTGCTGCCCCCAATCCTCCCGCTCCTGCTAGCCCTCGTCCTCGCGGCCTTTGTCCCCCCGGGCCTCACGGCCCAAACTGGAACCCTGCAGGTGGAGGTCGTGGACGAGACGGATCGTCCCGTGGCGGTCGCCACCGTCCAGGTGGTGGGCACGGCTCGGGGCGCCTTCACGGATGCTGACGGCCGGGCGACGATTTCCGACATTCTCGTGGGGGATCGCCGGGTCCTCGTCCGGCGAACCGGGTTTCGCGATCAGGAGTCCGTGGTTCGGATCGAGGAGAACCGAACGGCGTCGTTGACGGTGGTCCTGCGTCCGGCACCGATCCGTCTGGAGGGCATCGACGTGCGGGTGTTTCGGCCCGCGTCGACCCCCGACGTGCGGCTGGGCGAGCGAGCCATCCGGGAGGCCAATCCACAGGACGTCGGGGAGCTCTTCCGGTCGCTGCCGGGGCTCGACGCGATTCGTCGGGGAGGATTGGGGATGGACCCCGTCGTGCGCGGGCTTCGTGATACCCAGGTCGGGGCTTACGTAGACGGCATGCGGACCCTTCCGGGTGGCCCCGGCGGAATGGACACGCCGCTCTCCCACGTGGACCCGAGCGCCGTTCGGAGCATGGAGGTCGTGAAGGGCCCCTATGCGCTCACCTGGGGCCCCGGGAACCTGAGTGCGATTCGCGTGGAGACGCAGCAGGTGCCGCCTCCCGGGACCGGCCCCGTGGCCGGCCATTCGTTTTTTGGATACAACACGAACCTCGGCGCTGTCGAGACTGGCGTGGAGCTGTCCGGGGCCGGTCAGCGCACGGGCTACGTCCTCTCCGGCGCCTGGCGGGGCTCGGGCGACTACGAGTCCGGGGGGGGCGTCGAGGTGCCGGGGTCCTTCCGCAGCGGGGAAGTGCGGGGGCGTGTTGCCCACCAACCCTCTCCCTCGTCCACCCTCACCCTCGGGGGCTGGCTTCAGGCCCAACGCGACATCGACTACCCGGGCCGCCCGATGGATGCCGAGTGGTTCGACACCTACAGCGGGTCGCTCCGTTGGGAGCATGCCCCTGCTGCCGGGGTGCTTCGCGAGCTCGATGCCATGGTCCATGTCTACTCGGTGGACCACAGGATGAACAACGAGAACAAGCCCGCCCCCATGCGGATGGCGACCGTGTCCAGTGTGGACATGGTGGGCGGCCGACTTTCGACCCTCCTCGAACCGGGCCGGGGCTGGACCCTGGAGGCGGGGGGCGACGGGTTCACTGCCCTCCACTTCGCCGAAGCGCGCCCGGCGAACCCGGACATGCCTCGACGGCTGATCTGGGGTGACGTGCGCATCACGAACCTGGGGTTCTTCACCCGGGCCCAGCGCGGGCTGGGGCCCGTGGAGGTGGCAGGGACCGTGCGGCTCGACGTCTTCCGCTCCGACGCGGACCGGGCAGATGCCTTCTTCCTCGAAAACGTCACCGACGAGCTGTCGGCGTCGGAGGAGCGGCTGAGTGGCGCCGCCACCCTCACGTTTCCCCTCGATGACGCGTGGGCACTCTCCGTGGGAGCCGGGACCGTCGTGCGCCCGGGCGACGCGAACGAGCGCTACTCCAACCGCCATCCGTCGAAGCGGATGCAGGTGGGCGCCGAATTCGTGGGCGACCCGGGCCTGCGTGCAGAGCGAAGCAACCAGGTGGACCTCTGGATCGAGGGATCTTACCCGCGCTGGACGGCAAGCCTGAACCTCTTCGCACAGCAGATCCGGGACCAGATCAGCATCGAGGCCACGGACCTCCCGCCTCGGGCGGCGCCCCGGGTGTTCCGATACGTGAACGGCGAGGCGTCCTACCGGGGGGCCGAAGCCACTGCTTCCGTGCGCCTCTTCCCGTCCGTCCAGCTCAGTGGGTCCACCTCCTACCTCTGGGGGGAAGAGACATCGATGGACGAGCCCGCACTGGGCGTTTCACCCCTTCGGGCAGAGCTGGGCCTCCGATGGGATCCTGCAGAAGACGACCGGTTTGTCGAAGTGTCGAGCCGGACGGTCGCCCGCCAGGATCGGGTTGCCGGGACGCGCGGGGAGCTCGAGACCCCCGGGTACACCCGGGTGGACATCCAGGCAGGCCATCCCCTTCCCGGTGGTGTGACCCTTCGGGTCGGCGTCGAGAACCTCCTGGACCGCGAATACAACAACCACCTGAACGCCGTGAACCCGTTCACGGCCACCCCGGTCCCGGAACCGGGTCGGGTCGCGTTCGTCCGGCTCGGGCTGAGTTTCTGAGGGACACCCCCGGGTCGCTCGAAGGCGGCCCGGGGGGGCCTCCCCACCCCGCTGTCCGCGGTGCCCATTCGGCTCGGATCGGGTCGAGGCCGGTCTGGCAGGAGGAGGAAAGCGTCCGTTCCGAGGCGCCAGGTGCCGTTCAGGAGCAGGCCGGTCACAATCGGCCCGGCTTCCCAGCCTGCTGCCAGCGGAAGGGCCTTGAGGGGCGTGCGGACGAACCAGTTCACCAGCGTTGGCCCCAGCGCTCCGAAGGCGAACGCCGCGGCCTCGGACGCCCCGACAGCTCCCGTACTGGTGCACGACTTAGGCACGTTCTACCAATCCCGGGCCAGAAGCTGCGCCCACACCACTCGGCTGGATCGAGTTCGCGGCGTTTCGGTCTGGCTACCCCTCTGCCCACTCCGGTGTCTGGACGCGCCTCCCGGCGCGGGAGCCCAACGATCTCCGGAAGTAGACCCCGCCCCCTGGTGGCCATGAACTCCCGGAACACCTGACCACCCGGGAGCCGCCGCCGCTCCCGCCGCCGGGCCCCGCCATGACGCCCTGCGTAGCCAGGGCACGCGTGCCCGATCCCTCTTCCCGCATGAGGATTGTCTCCTGGAGGAGTGCCTCGAGCGGGGCGGCCTCTGCACGCCCGGCCAGCGGATGCCCCGGAGGACCTATGATGACGTTCGGAGGAGCCGTCGCGCGCCTTCCCTTCGCCGGTACGAACCGGATCAGGTCAAAAGGCTGTTGACGAAGTACACCGGCCCTGGATCGGCGTTGGAGCGCCTCACCAATTCTGCGGCATCGCTGTCGGCGCTCCGCCTTGACCAGGACCGCAAGACCCCTGCGCTCCGGGTGCCGGACGCGGGCCCCTCTGCGACCCTGAGGTGGCGCGCAGTCAGGAGGGGGCCCTGGAACGGATGCGGCGCGGGGGGGTTCGGGGCCGGGTGCCCCCCCACGAGAGACCCCCATGTCCACGGAACCACCGATGTCGCACCGACTCCCCGTACCGCCCCGGCCACGTGCGCCATGGCTACTCCTGCCCTGTATCCTCCTCGTCGGTGTCTCGGGATGGAGGGAGGCCCCCGGCCAGGTACCGACGCCGGACGAGGGCGCGACGTCGGTGACACTCTTTTCCTTTGACCAGCCCGATGAGGCCGAGTGGTTCGTGGTCAATGACGGCGTGATGGGAGGCCGCTCCGCCGGATTCGTGAGCGTGGACGAAGGCACCCTGCGCTTCACGGGGACGCTGGTGACGCGGGGCGGCGGCTTCACCTCGGTGCGGGCTCGTCGGGTCATCGACCTGACGGGGGCAGCGGGACTGGAGCTGCGGGTGCGGGGCGATGGCCGCGAGTTCGAGGTCGAGGTCGACGATGGCCTGCGCAGCAATTGGGGGAGCGTGTCGCGTCGGGCTCCCTTCGTGGCCCCGGCGGAATGGACGCTGGTGCGCGTGCCCTTCAGCGCCCTCCGGAACACCGTTTTCGGGCGGGCGGTGGACGCATCGCCCATTGACCTGACTCGCATCCAGGGGGTGGGGCTCTACATTGCAGACGGCCGGGACGGGCCCTTCAGCCTGGAAGTGGACTTCATCCGGACGTACGGCGCCTCGGTGGAGTAGCCATCCCGACGCGCGGCGCGGTTCAGGAGCTGGTCGAGTCGCCTCTTGTTCTCTTGCTGCAGCAGGGAGGGATGGCCGTTGAGAATTGCATTCGGGATCGTCATGGAAAGCCCGAAAACGAGGCTGACATGGAAGCTCTGGTACAGGGCAGCCGAGGCCACGAAGAGAAATCCGACCAGGTGGTTGATCTCGGCAAGGGTCATGTGATGCCGGATCGAAGCCAGGTCGGCCTGTCTTCCCTCCACCCTGATGCTCTGATTCAGGAATCGGAAATAGCTGTTCTTCAAGATCCACTTGAACTGCTCGATTCCGAGGGCCCGGTTCACGGCCCTGCTTGGGATGAAGTTCAGATGAGAGAGCTTTTCGAAGTACTCTGTTCTTGAGAGGAGGGCGCCCCCCATGATTCCGACCATCCACGAGACGACGGAAAGGGATAGTCCGAAGTAGAGACCGTTGCCCCCCTGAGGTCCGCAGCCCCGGAAAGCCGGCGTCGGCAGGAGGAGAGCCGCCACACTCCCTCGGATCGGTTGCGGGAACGGCACCTCTGGCATAGCATGCTCGGCGCATGATCGAGGATGCTCTCGCGACCAAGAATACAGGGAGAAGAATGAGGGACGCATCGATGTCGTCTCCTGGGCCGAGATGGTTTCGGCGTGCGGCCGCTGTTAGCGCCATGGCACTCATGGCCACGTCGTGCTCCGGTGACTCCGCCCCGACTGGGAGTGACGCGGCAGGACCCGAGACCCCCGAGAGTGTTGCGGCCGTGGTGCTTTCCGTGCCTCGGCTCGGTTTGGAACCCGGGGACAGCCTTCGAGCCTCCGCAGAGGTCCGGGCCTCTGACGGCGCACTGCTCGTCGACAGAGAGGTGAGCTGGGGATCCTCGGATCCATCAGTCCTCTCCGTGTCGTCGGACGGTCTGATCCATGCGCTGCGGTTTGGTCAGGCCCAGATCATGGCGACCGCAGAGGGTGTGGCAGACACCGTGGTGCTGACGGCTGCGTTGTCTGCAGACGAGAGAGGGTACATTGACGCACCCCTTTCGGAGGCGCAGGAGGTCTTCGTCTACTCGCAGTCGCTCGAGGACCTCGTGCTGCGCGTTGAGGCCCTGGCACTGGACGGTTCTCCGATGGCAGCTGCCCGAATGGTGTATTGGGAGGGGGGGGACCGACATAGCGCTCTCTTTGTCCAGGGAGCAGATGAGGGGTTCGACAGCTCTGTGGCGATCATGGGTGACTTCCAGGTCCTGATCGACCTGCTGCGGGACACGGCCGGGGCCGAGTTCCAGGCAACAAGCCCCAGGGCTGAGGGTGTCGTTGCGGGGGCGGCTCCTCTGCTTGCCATCCCGGCCGCGCTCAAGGTCGGTGCGAAAGTGCTCGCTGCCGGTGTCTTCGTGTATCGCGTTGCCGATCGGGCGCGACAGACTCAGGTCCTGCGCGAGCGGAATGCGATCATCGTGAGCGATTGGCGGGAATCGACGTCGCAATGCGCCACGCTGGAAGAGGTCGCGGCCTTCGTATCGAACGAGCTCGAGCAGGTCCGGATGTTTCGGCGATCGGTGCTCTCGGTCGGGTTCTTTGCGCTCGGCAGTGGTCTGGCGGACCTGGCCGCAGGAGCAGCGACAGGTGCCGCGATCGAGGTCGGGATGATGGTCGCCGATGAAACGATTGATCTCCTGCCTCTTGGTGAGGTGACCCGAGACGACATCATCGAGTATGGCCGATTGGAGTTCGGCCTCCCGCTCGACGCCGTCGACACGCCGAGCGGGAGAATCGCCGTGGTCCTCGAGGAGGCAGAGCCGATCCCAGCCGGCACCCTGGCCTATGCGAGAGAGCTTCCGCCACTCTTTGTCGGTATTGATCCGAATGACGACGAGTGCGCGGGACGCATCGGTCACCAACTGCAGGTCGGTGCGACTCCTGCGTCCGTGGCGCCGGGGGCCCGGCTCGACATTTCGGCTCAGATCACGAGTGTATGGGCGAATGGGGTTCCCGGAGCGGAGGTGAGGTTCGATGTCCCGGTTGGGCACGGATCGCTTTCGTCCGACGTCGTCGTCTCGAATGCGGATGGGATCGCCACAGTGCAGTGGACTGCTCCCGCCGACGAAGGTCAGTACGAGATCACGGTTTCGGCCCGGAACGACGGCGAACACCTCAACGGCTCGCCTGTCACGGTGACGGCTACGGTCTCGTCCGGATCCGGCGGGTCCGGAACGCTCGGGATCGGCTTTGGAGATGACCAGTTCTCCCTGATTCCTGCGGGCACCTTCCAGATGGGGAGTGCGGACGGGTCCGCGCATGAGCGACCCGTGCACACTGTGACGCTGACGCGGTCGTTCTACATGCAGCGAACACCGGTGACACAGGGACAGTGGCGGGAGGTCATGGGCTCGAACCCGAGTCACTTCAGCGATTGCGGCGACACCTGCCCGGTGGAGAGTGTGAGCTGGAACGATGCACAAGCATTCATTCAGGCACTGAACGAGCGGTACCCGGGACGGAACTACCGGCTACCGACGGAAGCGGAGTGGGAGTATGCGGCGCGGGCGGGAACGACGGGAGATTACGGGGGAACGGGTGTTCTGGACGAGATGGGCTGGTACTTCGGCAACTCCGGCGTTCGGACGCACCCGGTGGCGCTGAAGCAGCCGAATGCGTGGGGCCTGTACGACATGCACGGGAACGTTTGGGAGTCGGTTCAGGACTGGTATGGCCCCTATACGGCAAGTGCGAAGACGGACCCCATCGGTCCGAGCACCGGCTCGCAGAAGGTGTTGCGCGGCGGTTCGTGGGGCAGCCTTGCCGACAACGCGCGCTCGGCGAGTCGCTCCCGCCTCGGCGGGCCTTCGGGCCGGAACACCAGCGTTGGGTTCCGGCTTGCGAGGACCCCGTAGCCCTTGCACGTGTACGGCGCGGCGCCAGATTATCCTGGATGACCACCCTGCCTGAACATTTCGCGCGCCCGCACCTGGTCGACATCGTGGTGTGGGAGGGCGTCGAGCTCCTCGACGTGGCGGGGCCCGCCGAAGTCTTCGCGACGGCCCGCTCGGGTGGGGTTCCCGCGTTCCGGGTGCGGCTCGTCACCACGGGGGCCCCGACCGTGACGACCCAGGCGGGGGTGGTCCTGCAGGCCGCCGGCCGGCTCGGCGACGAGGCCCCCTTCCTTCTCGTGGTCCCGGGGGGCGCCTCGGAGCGCGCGGTAGAAGACGAGGCGCTCCTCGCAGCGATCCGGGACGCGGCGGACCGCGCCGAGATCGTCTACTCCGTGTGCACGGGAGCCCTCGTGCTGGCCCGGGCCGGGCTTCTCGCCGGGGTGCCCCGGGCCACGACCTGGCACGGTGCGCTCGAACGCCTCCGAGCCGAGGCGCCCCACCTCGAGGTCGTGGGAGACCGGCGGTGGGTCGACCACGGCCACCTCGTCACCTCGGCGGGGGTTTCGGCCGGGATCGACGGCGCGCTCCACCTCGTGGGACGCCTCCTCGGCGGGGAGGCACGCCTGGCCGTGGCCCGCCACATGGAGTACGCGGACGGGGCGCCCCCCGGGCACGAGCGTGCCTGACACGAGCCGGTACCGGGGGCGCGGCGAGGGCACGGGTCTCCCCCTTGCCCCGAGCCTTCCAAGGCCCAGGAATCGAGGGATGATGCCTCGTTCGCGACGCCTCTTCGCGCACGCGCCCCGCCGGGCGCTCTTCCTGCTTGCCCTCGCAGCGGCTGCATGCGGGGTTGCGCCGGCCGTCCCCGACGGCCCCCCGGGCCCGCCCTCCCCCGCGGCAGACCCCATCCCCTGGGTGACACCGGCCGTGCAGGGAGTGAACGTCGAACAGGTGCGCTTCCGGAGTGCCGCTGCCGACGCGGAGGTGAGCTTCCACCTCTACCTCCCCGACGCCTACGCATCCGAGCCCGACCGCCGCTTCCCGGTCCTCTACTGGCTCCACGGCGGAGGCAACCCCACGGCGGGAATCGCGCCCCTCGCCTCCATCTTTCACCGCGCGATCGCGCGCGGCGACATCCCACCCCTCATCGTGGTGTTCCCGAACGGACTCCCGCTCGGGATGTGGGTGAATGCGCTCGATGGCCGACAGCCCGTCGAGACCGTCCTCATGGACGAGCTCATTCCGCTCGTGGACCGGGACTTCCGGACGCTGGCCCGCGCGGAGTCGCGGCTTCTCGACGGGTTCAGCATGGGGGGCTACGGGGCGGGGCGGCTCGGCTTTCTGCATCCCGAGCGGTTCGCGGCCATCTCCATGCTGGGTTCCGGTCCCCTCCAGCTCGACTTCCTGTCGGAGGGAGCCCGGACCTCCCCGAGACAGCGCGCCGAGCTCTTCCGAAGGGTCTACGGGGCGAGCCAGGACTACTTCGAGGCGGTGAGCCCCTGGCGCCTCGCCGAGGCCCTCGCCGAGCAGACGCCTCCGGGGCCGGGCATCCCGCTCCGGATCCTCGTCGGAAGCGACGACGAACTCCTCGCGATGAATCGCCGCTTCCACGAGCACCTGACCGCACTCGGGATCCCGCACGACTACCAGGAGGTCCCCGGCGTGCCCCACGCTCTCCCACCTCTGGTCGAGCGCATGGGCGACCGGTTCTGGGCCTTCTACCGCGACATTCTCGACCCGTGAAGAAGGGCGGCCTGCGCGGGCCACCCTCCTGAGCCCCCCAGCGCGCCCTTGCCCCCCCGCCCCCGCGGGCTGAGACTTCGAGGACGAAGCCTTCTTCCTGACGCCTCGACCCCCCTCCCATGGCAACGAACAACAAGCTGGTCGTAATCGGTGGCGATGCGGCCGGAATGACCGCGGCATCGAAGGTGCGCCGCACGCAGGACGACCGAGAGATCGTCGTGTTCGAGCGCGGCCGGCACACCTCGTACTCCGCCTGCGGGATGCCCTACTTCATCGCCGGCGAGGTCTCCGACGCGGACCGGCTCGTTGCGCGTGCACCGGAGGTCTTTCGCGAGAAGCAGAACATCGACGTTCGCACGCGGCACGAGGTGGTCCGGATCGATGTGGACGACCGGAGCGTCGTGGTTCGCGACCTCGAGCACGACCGGGAGTTCCGGGAGTCGTGGGGCGAGCTCCTCATCGCGACGGGAGCGTCGCCCATCCGGCCCGACGTGCCGGGGATCGAC
>SLDT01000086.1 GCA_007125125.1 Gemmatimonadota bacterium
CCCTCACCCCTCGAGCAGGTGACGCCGGAAGTGGCGCCGGGTGGCCTCGAGGGCGCGCTCCAGCTCGGGTGTGGGGCCCTGGAAGGGGTGCGTCGCCTCGAAGGTGTGACCCGCTCCCGGGATCATCTCGAGCATGGCATCGGGATTGGCTCGCACGAGCCGGCGGGCGTCGAGCGCGGAGACGGCCGGATCGTCCTCCCCGTGCACGATGAGCCACGGGATCCGGAGCTGGGCGGCCGCGGCCTCCACGTCCAGGCGCTCCCGGTTCGCCTCGAAGTCCTCGAGGAGGGTCACGTCGAGCGGCATCTGCTGGCCGGTGCGGGCGTTCTCGACATGGATGCGCCCCTCGCGCCGCCACGTCTCCTTCACCTCGTCGGACCAGCGGTCGAAGGTGGCGATCGCGGCCCAGGTGGCGAGGGCGTCCACATGGCCGTCGTCGCGCGCGGCCACGATCGCGTCGCCGCCGCCCCGGGAGTGGCCGAGGAGCCCGATGCGCTCGGGCAGGCGCGGGAGGAGATCGTCGTCCCGCACCGAGCGGAGGATCCCCAGGACCTCGTCCACCTCGCGGCTGACCGTGTTGCGGGCGAAGGCCTCGAGCTCGGTGAAGCGCATCGGATCGGAGCCGATCCCGCCCCGCGAGAAGTTGAAGGAGACCACGGCGTGCCCATCGCTCGCCAGGGAGCCGCACATGTGGGGGAAGAAGCCCCAGTCCTTGAAGCCCTTGAAGCCGTGGACGACCACTACCGCGCTGCTGGTCGGCGGACCCTCGGGCAGGCGCAGCTCGCCGCGAATGAGCTCCCCGTCGTCGAGCACCACGGTGAACGGTCGTTGAATCATCCCTCCTCCTTGCTCCAGGTGACGTCTGCCGTGCCCTCCTCCCGGTTCTCCACGCGCGCGAGCACGAAGAGGAGGTCGGAGAGCCGGTTCAGATACCGGATCACGAACGCGTTGTCCGAGCCCTCGTCGCGGAAGGCCACCACGGCCCGCTCCGCCCGCCGGCATACCGTGCGGCAGAGGTGCAGCTCGCACGCGCCCGGGCTCCCTCCCGGGAGAATGAAGGCTCCCAGCGGAGGCAGGTCGGCCTCCGCCTCGTCCATCCACCGCTCCATCTCCTCGATCCGCTCCTCGGGGAGCCGCGGCAGCTTGGGCCGGGTCCGCCCCTCGGCCGCCGGCGGGGCGGCCAGATGCGCGCCCAGCGCGAAGAGATCGTGCTGGAGGCGCGTCAGCCGCTCGCGGGACGAGGCGGCGGCGAGACTCCCCAGCGCGCGCCCGAGGCACGCGTTCAGCTCGTCCACAGTGCCATAGGCCCGGACGCGGGGGTGGTCCTTGGGGACCCTTCCCCCTCCGAAGAGACTCGTCTCCCCGGTATCTCCCGTGCGGGTGTAGATCTTCATGAGGCGGTTCGGGGGCGGAGAAGGGGCGAGGCCGGGTCGGCCGGGATCAGCGCAGGCGCGTGAGGCGCCGCAGCGCCTCCGCCTTGTCGAGGAGAGAGGCCTGGCCCTCCTCCTTGGCCTCGGCGGTCGAGGCGGGGGCCGTGGCCAGGAGGTCGCGGATGTCGAGGAGGACCTCCATGCGAATCTGGTCGCGCTGGTACTGGAAATCGAGCCGGGCCATCTCCTCCGCGTCGCCGTTCTCCTCGGCCCTGCGAAAGGCTTCGCGGTAGGCGGACTCGAGGTTGGTCAGGATGCGTCGTCGCTTCCGCATCTCACAGCTCCCCTGTCCATGGCGTCCCTCCCTCCGATCTCGGCCTCCGCTATCCGGAGTCCCGCACGGGAAAGGCCTCCCCCCCGGGACCTCGCGTGAAGTATTCCCTCACGGTGGCCTTTAGTTCCTCCACGTGCTCGTGGAAGAAGTGGTCGGACCCGGCGATCGCCTCCAGGGTGATGGGGGCGTCGACCCCGTCGAGAGCCTCGCGCAGGGCGTCCGGGCCTCCGAACTCGTCGTTCTCCCCCTGCACGATGAGGATCGGCTTCTCCACCCCGTCCAGGAAGCCGTAGTCGTACATGGAGACGGGCAGACCGATCCCGAGCATCCCCTGCACCCGCTCCTCGCGGGCGCCCACGGAGAACCCCACCCGGGAGCCGAAGGAAAAGCCGCCCACGAGCAGAGGAAGCCCCGGGGCCTCGCCCTCGAGCCAGTCCAGGGCGGCCTCCACATCCTCCTCCTCGCCCACCGCGTCACCGAAGGAGCCGGTGCTCGTGCCCACCCCCCGGAAGTTGAAGCGCACCACGTGGAAGCCGACTTCCTCGAGGGCCTGGGCGGCCCGGAAGACGGCTTTCGTGTGCATCGTGCCCCCGTGGAGGGGGTGCGGGTGGCAGACGACGGCGGCGCCTCGAATCGGCTCCTCCGTGGTGCGATAGAGCGCTTCGAGGTGTCCGTGGGAAACGGGAATCCGCAAGGGGTTCTCTCGGGTCGAAGTGGAGATTTCGCCTCGCCCGGCGAAGGGGCATGCGCTATGTTCACGAACACCCCGGAGGGGGTCAAGGGCATCCTGCGGGGTCCGCACGCGAGGAGGCCGCGCGGCCGGGTGCCGCCGGAGCGGGTCAAGCCGAGGAGGGCAGTCATGGTCGACATCGACGAGGGAGGCCGGCAACCGGCCGAACGGGCGAACCGTCTGTATTGGAGCTCTGAGGAGAGCGTGAACGAGATCGCCGACGTGCTCGGGCTCTCGAAGGGCCGACTCTACGCCCTCGTCCGCCCCCTCGCCGCGGGCCGCTACTGTCCGGAGTGCAATACGGAGATGGTCTACGAGAACCGGACCGCCCGCGAGCGCGACGAGGCCACCTGCCCGGCGTGCGCCGAGGGGAACGCGCGAGGAAGCAGGGGAGACCTCCCCGAGACCTTTCGCCCCGAAGCGGGCGCAGCGCGGGCTCCCGCCCCCGGGGACAACGCCCAGCTCCTGGTCGGACTCCTGGTGGGCGCCGCCGCGGGTATCCTTCTCACGAGGTGGTTCAAGCGTTGACCCCTCACGAGGAACTCTCCCCCGAAGAGGAGGAGATCCCCGACCTCCAGCCCAGGACCGTGCACGACCGGTTCGCCCATCGGGTCACGATGCGGGTCCCCGACCGGCACAACCCCAAGCTGCGGCAGGTGATGGAGTGGGCGAACGGGCACGACGATCTCTACGCCTACTGGGTCGCCTCGAACGTGACCGCCATCGAGCGACTGGGGATGAGCGACCACGGTCCGGTCCACGTGAAGATCGTGATGAACCTGGCCGTGCGGCTCCTTCGCCTCCTCCTGGACGCGGACGTGGAGCCCTCGGTGGTCACCCACTACGGGATGACCAAAGAGGACGCGGAGGTGGTCGTCACGCTCGCGGCACTCCTTCACGATCTCGGGATGGCGGTCCATCGGATCGACCACGAGGAGTACTCCCTCTTCCTCGCGCACGACCTCCTCAAGGAGCTCCTCCCGCAGCTCTACGACTCCCGCACGGCGGCGATCCTCCGCACCGAGGTGCTCCACGCGATCATCGGACACCGGTCGGGCGGTTCCCCCTTGACCCTGGAGGCGGGAGTGGTGAGGATCGCGGATGCCCTCGACATGGCGGAGGGCCGCTCACGCATCCCCTTCGAAGCGGGATCGGTGAACATCCACTCCATGTCGGCGGCGGCGGTCGAGCAGGTGAACCTCGGCGCCGGCAGGACCAAGCCCGTGCGGATCGAGATCGAACTCTCCAACTCCGCCGGCGTATTTCAACTGGACCAGCTCTTCCGCGACAAGCTGCGGGGGAGCGGGTTGGAACCCTACATCGAGCTGCAGGCCACCCTGGAGGGAGAGGAGAAGCGCCTCTTCCGGGCCTTCGAGCTCTGATCGGGCCTCAGGCTCAGGAGCACTGATGAAGATCTCGACCGCCTTGCGCGCCCTCCGGCTTCCCCTGGCTCTCGCCCTCCTGGTGGGGCTGACGGCGGCGTGCGACGACAACGACGACGCCCCCGGCACGGCCGACGCCGCCCCGCCGCAGCCGCAGGAGGCGGCTCCCGGGGAGCCCGGCCCCCTCGACACCGAGCAGCTCCTCGACCTGGCCGACCTCGGCTACAACGAGGGTAGCGAGGAGACCGCGGTCATCGCGGTCATCGAGTTCAGCGACTTCGGCTGCGTCTTCTGCGCCCAGTTCCACGAGGAGACCTATCCGCCCCTGGCCGAGGAGTTCATGGAGGGCGGAGACGTCTGGTGGAAGTACATCCCGATCACGATCGGAGGGTTTCCGAACGGAAACCAGGCGGGGATGGCCGGTGACTGCGCCGGACAGCTCGGCGCCTTCGCCCCCATTCGCGACCGGCTCTACGCGGAGCGGGAGACCTGGATGGAGTCGGACAACCCGCACGACATCTTCGTGGAGTGGGCGGTCGAAGCCGGGCTCGACGCCGAGGAGTTCGAGGCGTGCACGCAGAGCGAGGAGACCGCGGAGCGCCTCACCGAAAACAACCAGATCGCCCAGTCGATCGGGGTGAGGGGAACGCCGACCTTCGTGGTGCAGGGCCATCCCGTCCAGGGTGCGCCGCCGCTCGACAACTTCCAGAGCGTGCTCCGCCAGTTGGTGGCCGAGGCGCGGGGGGGCGAGGCCCCCTGATCGGGACGGGAGCCCGGGGCGTGTCGGGATCCCTTCTCCTCTCGCCTCTCCTCCCGGCGCTCCTCGCCGGGTGCAGCCCGGCCTTCGTCGGGCTCACGTCCCCCTGCACCCTCGCGGAGGGCCCCCACCTCCTGCCCCCCGCGGTGCACGAGAGCAGCGGAGTGGCGGCGAGCGTGCGGTACCCCGGGGTCTACTGGACCCACAACGACTCCGGGGGCGAGCCCGTCCTCTACGCCGTCGACCGCAGGGGAACGCTGCTCGGAGCGGTGCGGGTGGAGGGCGCGCGGAACCGGGACTGGGAGGATCTGGCCCTCGGGCCCTGCGGTGAGGGCCACTGCCTCTACATCGGGGACGTGGGCGACAACCGCGAGGTGCGCGACGACCCGGCCGTCTACCGGGTGCCCGAGCCCGACCCCTCCGACGCGCGCACCCTCCCCGCCGACCGCTTCCCCGTCCGCCTCCCCGACGGCCCGCGCGACATCGAGACCCTCTACGTCCTCCCCGGGGAGCGGCTCTTCCTGGCCACCAAGGGGCGGAACCACCCCGTCGAGCTCTACCGCGCACCGGCGCCCCTGCCCGAGCCGGGGGAGCCGGTCCACCTCGAGTCCGTCCAGGAGCTGACCGGAAGGAGCCCCGCCCTCCCCCGTCTCGTGACCGGCGGGGCGGCCACGGCGGACGGCACGGTCGTGGCCCTGCGCACCTACGAGACGCTCCGGTTCTACCGTCCCGACGAGGAGGGCCGCCTGGAGCCGCTGCCCGGGGGGCTCGTGAACCTCCGCCACCTGCGCGAGCCGCAGGGGGAGGCCGTGGGGTTCCTCCCGGAGGGCGGAGTGGTGCTCACCAGCGAGGCGGGGCCGTGGGGGGAGCGGGGGATGATCGCGTTTCTGGAGTGCGGAGGCTGAGGGGGCGGGAGGTCACCCCTCTTCGGGAAGAAGTAGCTCCACCACCTGGTCCGGCGTCTCGAAGGCGAGGCCGTCCAGCTCGAGGGCCCGACGCCGGAAGGCGTCGCGCTCCCCGTCGCGCTTGGACCAGAGGACGCCGCCCGGGCGCACCCCCGCCCGCCGGGCCGCCTCCAGGTCGGTCACCGAGTCGCCCACGTAGATCACCTCGCCCGGTGCGCGCCCGAGCCGCTCGAGGGCCAGGCGGAGCCCGGTTGGATCCGGCTTCGCGGCGGGGACGTCGTCGTCGAAGATCCCCACGGGAAACTCCCCGAGCTCGATGCGCGGGCCCGTGATGCTCCAGGAGCGACGGCTCTTCCCCGTGACGAGGCCGATTGGGACCCCGGCGGCCCGCAGCCGGTCGAGCATCTCGGGCACGCCCGGATAGATCCCCTCGAAGGCGTCGTCGTGGCGCTCGGCGTAGTGGCTGTAGAAACGCTCCATCACCCAGGGGTGATGCTCATCGCCGGAGAGCTCGCGCAGGAAGCGAACCTCGGAGCGCGGATGGTGGACCGCCATCTCCTCGCGGGAGAGACGTCGGCCGAAGACGGGCTCGAGGGCGTAGGCGAACGACTCGAAGTAGAGGGTGAGGGTCGCGACGAGCGTGCCGTCGAGGTCGAAGAGGGCGGCGTTGGGGGAGGGAAGCGTCACGGGGCGGTCTCAAACCCACACGTCAAAGGGGTCCGGCTCGGCGGACGGGTCTCCGGAGGGCTCGTCCGGCGCCTGCGGGGCGTCGTCCTCCACCTGCGCGTCGTCCACCTGCGGACCGTCGTCGGAGGGGGCGCTCGTCCGCACTTCTCCACCCAGATACCCCACGAGGAGTTCCACCAGCTCGTCCAGGAGGAGCTCGCGCTCGATGGGGAGCCTGCGCAGGAGGGCGTCCTGGAGGAGGCTCGTGACCACCCGGGCCGCGAGCCCGGCGCGGAGCTCCGGCACCGAGGCCTGGGCTGCGAGCGCCTCGGTGAGCTTTTCCTCGAGCCGGCGGCGGCGGGTGGGCGGAGGGTCCTCGACGCCGTCCAGGAGGAGGAGCGCTCGGCCCGGCCCCTCCAGATGGAGGCGCCCGAGAGTGTCGACGGCGGCGCGCAGGGCGGGGCGCAGGTCCCCGTTCTCGGGAGCGTCGAAGCCGTCCCAGCTTGCGAGCGCGGCCTCGAGGGAGCGCTCGCCCAGGTAGCGGAGGAGCTCGTCCTTGCCGTCGAAGCGGGCGTAGAAGGAGCCCACCGAAGTGCGGGCAGCGCGTGTGAGCCCGGTGAGGGTCAGGGCCTCGGGCCCCTCGATCTCGAGGATCTCCAGCGCGGCGTCCTCCAGGCGCTCCAGCGTCCGCCGGCTCCGGTCCTGCTGGGGGCTGCGCACGAGCGCCTCGGAGGGGGCGGGGGCGGGGGGCTCGGCGGCCGTGTAGGCGCCCGCTGACGAAGACTCCGGCGGGGCGGCGGCAACGGTCTCTGACATCGGCGTCTCCCGGAATGGGCGGCGAAGGACCGCAGAAAGCCTAAGACTCCGGGATGAACAAAACAAGTATTCTGGTTTTGGGCGGCCGCGTGCTGATAGGACGCTGATCGCGAGTTCGTATGGTGGGGGACCGCATCGTCCACGCTTCGAACCAGGAGGCGATCCATGGCCCGTCCGACCCTGCCCGCGTTCTCGCTCTTCGCTCCCCCCTACCGCGAGTACCTGCCCTTCGACCCGGACGAGGGGTTCCCCACCAATCCGGAGGTGTTGTGGGGCGTGGCGCTCGTCTGGAGCCTGGCCGAGGGACACGCACCCCGCGACCTGGATCTGGTGGCGGAGCGGCCGGGAGGCCTGCCGGTGATGCTCATCTTGCCGCCGGCGGATTCGCTGCGAAGGTTGAGGAGCAAGGTGCTCGAGGCCGTGGAGGACACCCGGCCGCAGTCCGTGCTTCCCCACCATCCCCATCCCGACCCCGAGGAGATGGCGCACCTGCTCGTGCAGGAACCGGCGAGCCTGTCGGGAGAGCTGGTGGACTACCTGATGTGGCGGGGGATGTATCTGGATCGGGAGATGCGGCAGATGGTGAGGCGGATCGTGGAACTGTCCGCCGAGCTCAAGACGCTCACGGCATTGGCCCGCGGCGTGTATCTGTCGCG
>SLDT01000219.1 GCA_007125125.1 Gemmatimonadota bacterium
CGCTCACGCGGATCTTCGAGGTCAAGGAGCGCCCCACCTTCGATCCGCTCATCGTGCATGTGGCTGCGCCGCTTCCGGAGGAAGGCACCGGTCGCGCTCCGGCCCCCACCGGCGCCTCCCGGCTCCTCGCGGACCTCGGGCTTCTCGACCACGATGCGCTCGGGCCGACGGGGTGCGCGGTCCTCGATCGGCTCGCCGAGGCCTTCTGGCCCGGCCCCCTCACCCTCGTGATCCCGAAGCAGCCCGGGGTACCCGACCTCGCGACCAGCGGGCTTTCAACCGTTGCCGTGCGCATGCCGGCGCACCCCGTCGCGCAGGCCGTGATCCGCGCTGCGGGGGTGCCGCTCGCCGCACCGAGCGCGAACCGGTTCGGACGCATCAGCCCGACGACCGCGGGCCACGTCGTCGAGGAGCTCGGGGGCCGGATCCCCCTCGTGCTCGACGGGGGGGCGTGCGGGATCGGGGTCGAGTCGACCGTGCTCCAGGTGCTCCCCGACGGCTCCACCCGGCTCCTGCGGCCAGGGGGAGTCCCGGCCGAGGCGATCGCCGAGCTCCTCGGAGCGGCGCCCCTCCCGCACTCCGATGCCGTTCGACGCGACCCCGCTGGTCCTGGCCCCGGGCCTTCCGCTCCCGCGCGTCCCGGTGCCACCCGTTCCGATCCTTCTCCTCCCGATCCCGCCGTGGAGCGCCCCGTACCCTCCCCGGGCCTGCTGGCGAGCCACTACGCGCCCGCGCGGCCCCTCATCCTGCTCCCCGCCCCCCTTGACGATGTCAAGGACGACGAAATCCGCGCCCTCCGGGGCCCCCTTGACGATGTCAAGGATGGCACGGGGAAGGAGATCGGACTCCTTCTCCAGGAGGGAGACGAAGGGGCGTCCCGGAAGGCGGCCCGACGGGTCGAGGAACTCCTCGGTCGCCCGGTCCGCGTCCGGGCCCTGAGCCCGACGGGTGCCCTCGACGAGGCGGCCCGGCGGCTCTTCGGCTTGCTGAGGGAGCTCGACGCGCTCGAGGGAGTCGGCGTTATCCTCGCCGAGCCCCCCCGGAGCCGGACGGGGCTTGCCCACGCGATCGCGGACCGCCTCGAGCGCGCCGCGGCCGGGCCGGGAGAGCAGCGGTAGATCAAGTCGAGCGGGTCGCTACCGAGTGATCACTCCGAAGTGCGCGGACCCCTCGCTCATGAACCCGCCTCGGATGTCGATGGCTCGGGGGGTCGGGTCCGACTCGCAGACCGTGAACCGACGCATCTCGCCGCGGTGTTCCCTGTCGACCCTCCGGCAGGGCAGGAGTTCGGTGTCGGACTCCACACCGAGGCGTTCACCGCTCCTGTATCCTCACCCTCCAGATCCGAAACACCGTGTCGCCAATCTCGGTCTCCTCGCTCGACCTCAGGAGATCGCCGCTGTTGCGCACCACCTGAAGCGGCATGGGATGGTGCCTGGTTGCCAGCACCGTCCCCGTACTCGGGTCCACCAGCTCCAGCAAGGTGCTCGCCGCCCCCCCGCGCTCCTCGTCCCGCACGAATGTCAGCAGGAGGAGACGACCTTCGGGCAGCTCCAGGATGGCGCTCGATGATCCCTCTTCGGATCGATCCACCATGACCCGGCGCAAATGGTCGGCCTCACTGGAATGGCGCTCGAGCCGGTTGCGGAAGTTCGGGAAGTGGTTCCAGAATCCCCCGTCGGGCGTCGCAAAGGCGACCCTCAGTTCCTCGCGCTGATCCGTGGCCGTGCCGAAGGAGCGCTCGATCTCAAGTGACCCGTCTCTCCCGGCTCGAATCAGATGCTGCATGTACCGGTCCCCACCCTCGCCCCGTGACGGTGCGAACCCAACGATCGAACCGTTCGCGAGAACCGTCTGATGCAACAGCGGAACCGGCATCCGGCGGGTCTCGAGGTGTGTCAGGTCCGAGAGGAAGGTGTGCGCTCGCCCACCTCCATCGATAACCATCAGGGTTTGCCCCACACCCCCGACCGACGAGATGGGCCCCGCAAACTCCCCGGGGCCGCCCCCCGTCGTCCTGCGGTGCGCGACCAACCCACCCCCGACACGGTATGTACTGATTTCCGGACCATGCATCGCCGGGGCAACCACCGCGAAGTGATCGGGCGGCAGCCAGACGAAGGACGAGCCTCGGTGTCGTGACGACGGATCGCCCGGGAGCGTGTCAAGCGTGTGGACGAGCTCCAGCTCGATCCGGTAGGCATGTTCTGCGGTATCCGGCTGGAAGCCGTGCCATTCTTCGCCTTCGCATCCAACAGGATGTCCGCCGAAAGTGGCCGTGGAGCAATCCAGCATCGCCCCCACAACCCCCGCGGGCGCATGCGGATGCACGGTCGTGCCTGCAGTCCCGGCGACACCGAAGGCGAACCCGAGAAACCCCAAAGCCGCCACTCTGATCATCCTCCTCGTCTTATAGGTCATGCGTACATTTCTCCCTTCGCCTTCTCGGTGAGCCAGACCCGCCCAGACCCCTCCCCGGTCTGGAAAGCGGCCAGTGCAGGAGCCCTGCCCACTCGTTCCCGGGCAGCGGATGCGGGCGGTGGCTCGGGCATCAGCGGACCAGCCGATGTTCACGGATGTACTCCACCATGAGGCTGTCCTGCGCCAGCCCGAGGATGAAGTCGGATCCGATGTCGTAGAGCGCCGTGAGAGGAAGTCGCATCCGCCCCAGCCAGCGCCCGGACGGATCGAATACACTCCACTCGCTGTCGAACCGCCCCTGCCGGTCCCGGGCCCAGAGATGACCCGTCCGATCGACGATGAGCGCGGTCATCGGGGGATGCCCTTCCTGCTCCGGCAGTTGAGCGAGAATGCCGTTCCACGCTGCGCGTCCCTCGGGGGTCGTGCTGTTCTGCTCGGCAATCCATGTCATCATCTCGGACCGATCCTCTTGCGTGACCGGGAGCGGGTCCGCATCGACCCGGATGATCCGCTTGAGGTCGCCCTCTTCGGAGAACACCCGGATCCCGTCGGGATCCCCGTTGCTGAGATAGATGCTCAGGGGATCGTCATCCCACGCCACCGACCATTGGGTCGGGAAGAGTTGAGGAAACGTTTGGGCCGGCTCCCCCGGCGCGACCTCGACCCTCACGACGCCCTGGGACCCGTAGACCCCGAGGGTGTCGGCCGTGTAGTCTGCACGCACGCGCACAACCGCAGCCGAGCCCCGGTGGACGACCCCGGGCGGCGCGTGATACGGGCCCGCGCCATGAGCCCGTACGCCCGCACCCCCGACGAAGGACCCGTCGGGCAGGGGCGCCACGACGGAGGCGCCCCCGCCGAACCGGAGAGGCACGAGGGCACGCTCGAGGTCGATCCGCCTCCAGTCGATCAGATCTCCGTCCCGGTCGAACGAACTGACGGGCCCGAAGTCCTTGTCCCAGACCACGAGGGAGTCCCCGGCGGAGTACTGGAGGTGCCAGGGCTCCGTGAGGTCCCCCGGGCCCTGCCCCGGCCTCCCGATCGCCCTTACGAGTGAACCCTGTCGGTCGACGATCAACAACTGGCCGGGGCCGCGGGCGAGAATCGCGAAGGATCCGTCTTCCATCCGTGCGGCAGCGGCCGCGCGCCAGATGAGGTGCCCTGCCGACCCCGACAGGCCACCCACGGAGATCGCTGGCTCACGGGACACCTGCCATCCGTGTTCTCCCGACCACTTCGGCGCATGGTTCACGATGATCGACACACCGGATGAATCGTGCACACTCGACGCGCCCCGCTCGGCCACCCCCCGAGGATCCTCGAGCCCGCTGGGCTCGCAGGCTGCGATCGCGAGCATGAGCACACCGAGCGATCCGATCGTGATCGTGAACGGAGAACGCGTCGTCCCGCTCATGTCTGCGAGGCTCCTGTTGGCCGGCCGAGGAATGCTCCGAGATCGTCCGCGCTGCCGAGAAGCGAGCTCGGTCTCACACCTTCAACCCCGCTTGCGCCCGTCAGTTCGGAGACGATCTCCGCCGCTGACCTGTGCGATCCCGAGCTGCGCGAACGGATCATCCTGGAAGAGGGTATGCAGGTGGCAGTGGGCGGGGCGACCCCAGGATCTGGTGGACCTCGCCCAGCTGAGAATGCTCACCGAGCCCGGAGACGATGAAGCGACTTCCTGAGCACCTGGAGGAGATCGACTGGTCCCTGACGACCTGGGAAGGGAGCAGGCGGGAACAGCTTCGCCGCTGGGCCACCACCCCGCTCGCCGAGATCGTCGCGCGCCTCGAGGAGATGGAGCGGCTCTCCGCAGCGCTCCGCGAGGCCCCCGAAGAAGAGGAAGAGCGTTGAGTGGACGAAGCCGGCGCCGGGGGACTCGGTCGGGCCATTCGCGAAGCGGACAGGAGCTCCGCTACGGGGTGGAGTCATCCCAACCCACGAGTTCGATCTCGTAGGCACGCACCGAGACCACTCCCGTCACCTCGTCCTCGTGGACAGAATACAGCGTTCCGTCGCTCATCAGATAGCTGGGAAGCGTGAGCCGCTTTCGCGCCACCACCTCACCGGTCTCGAGGTCCATCACATCGAGTACCGAGTCCCTGAGCTCCTGGTGCACTCCCGCTTCGTACCTTCCATCACTCTGAGTACGGCGATCCACGTTCTCCCAGTCTTCGCTACCGATATCAAGAACGGCGGCACCGAATCGGTCACTGAGCTGTCGAAACCCCAGGAGCCTACCGAACGGGATCCGTATTGTCGCCCCTTCCTCGTGGAGGTCCATGCGCACGCTGAGGTTCCAGGAGTCGGGTGGCACCACTCCGACGGCCCGGTCCACCGAGCCCCGTTCGTTGATCCGCTCCAGGCGATAGTTGAGTGCTGTGCCCAGCCACACCGAACCGCCCACTGTGGCCCAGGCGTCAGTGGGACCTGCGAAGTGGGGCTCGTTCGTGCGCAACAAGTGCCTCAAGTCGACCATTCCGAGCCCACCGTACGATCGGAGATGTCGACCGTCGTGAGCAAAGAGGTGCAACCGGTTCCGGGCGATCTCGGAGTCCGGGGCGACCGCTCCACGCAGCACGCTCCGGTACGCAACGAGATACCCCTCGTCGTCCACGCGCACGAGGTACGGGGTGAAGGACACGCCGCTTCTCAGCCGCACCGCGCGAGCGCTCACGCCGCTTGAATCGAAGACCGACAGGCGGTCGTAGTCGTGGGTGACGTACAGGCTGTCGCCCGGACCCACGAGAATGCTCCCGATGGCGCGACTGAACTCGCCCGGTCCCTCGCCTCCGAGACGCCCGACCTGCCGCACGACCGTGCCGTCCGGCTCGTAGAGGATGAGCTCCTGATCGGTTGCCTCTCGAACGGTTGCGTAGAACCGGCCCCGGCTATCCCGCTCCACGATCGGGACACGGCGGAGAAGGTATCGATCGTCGATGGTCCCGAACGCGCCCACAGGTGTCAGGCGGATCTCGCAGGTGGCACAAGCCGGGATCGTGTCCTCGTAGAGCGTGGTTTGGGCGTCAGCGTAGGTGCGCTCGGCAAGCCACTCCAGGGTATCGGCCCGAGTCGCCGATGCCGGGATCGTGTCCGGCGGCGCCTCTACCTGCGGCGGTTCCATCTGGGGTCCCTCCGCCTCCCCACAGGCGCCCACCAACAACGACAAGGCCGCCGTGACCGCCATCGCCATCGCCCGAACCCGGCGCCGGTTCATCCTTCCCTCCTTGTGGTGGTCTGAACTCCCGTCCGAGGGCCCTTCCCTCGGCTCGCGGAGCCATGCCGTCCCGGAGGCTGCTCCGCTACCAACCCTGCTTTCACCTCGCCATCTGCACCCGAGCACACAGCTTCAACAAACGGGGTCGAGCCGCAGGCTTCATCCAGCGGGCCAGATACGGTAAGGCTGGCTGGCTGGCTGGCTGGCGCAAGTCCCATGCCGAAGATTCCCTCTCGCACAGCCTGTCCGGGCCGGCTCATGTCCATGGCATCGCCCTGTCCCGCATTGCGATGCTGGGAGGCTCGGGGAAGGGGGTTGCTGCCCCGGGTGCCTTCCTCCTGTTGTGAGGTGAGCCGTGCGCGCTGACGCGTCGGCCCCGGAGCCGAGGACATCACGTTGCGGCGCTTGGCAGGAGTCGCGACGATCTGGACGCATGCGTGGCCCCGTCGTGGGATCTCGCCGAGATTCTTGAGCCGACGCTGCAGGGGGTCGATCAGCGGTACCCGTCAGGGGAGCAAGCGTGATTGGGATATCACCTTCTCGATCCGCCTGGACGTCCCGGTCGAGACGCCGGCGGTCCCTGCGAATCGACTCCACTGCCCCACAGCATGCCGAACCCTCTCGATTATCTCGCTCGCCCGACTGCGATCGATATCGCAAGCTTCCGCGACCCGGATCATGTCGTTCTCACCAGGTCGTTCCGCCTCTCCCCCAACGGCCATGGTATGCTCGCCCCCGGGGCCTCTTGAAAATACGAGATCGTACGCAGGTGCAAGTTTCCACTCCCCGCTTCGATCCATCAGGTAGGAGAAGTTCTTGACGTGATCGTCACGGTTGTGGGCCAGCACGTTGAAAGCCATACGCCTGTAAGCCTCCCCGACCTGCCGCCGGTCCTTCGTCAGTACGAGCGTCGCTTTCAGGAAGCCCTCGTAGTCCAGCGATGGAATGCGGTGACTCGCTTGGAGGAGGCCGCCGAGAGTATGGGTATGGATCCGTAGGTTGCCGTCGCGGTCGAACCGCTCGGTACCGAAGTAGCGACCGCCGTCCCGTGTCTTGAAGAGAGTAGTGTGGGGCAGGTCCAGCCCCGCTTCCCGTGCCATGAGCGCATAGGCAGCCTCAACCGGGCCTGCGTCAGGGAAGTCTCCGCCCGCCGGAAATTTGACGAGGTAATGGCGAAAGTCCTCGGGCACATCGGATGTTCCGGCGATCGCCCGGCCGTCCTCATGAACCGCAATGATCACCTTGGGTCGTGCTCCCCCCGGAGATCCGCCAGCCACGCGCAGAGAAGGGAGCAGCTTTTCCGTGCTGCCCTCAAGGATGCGTTCCGCCTGCTGTGCGACCTCATCAAGATCCACGATGGGGACTTCGTCCCCTCCGTCCGCCGCCGGCGGGTGATACGTCAGCGCCCCCATGCCGCGCCTGCCGATATATGCGAGCCTGTCCAGTACCGAAACCCGCGCCGGATCCAACCCCTGCTTTCTGAACACGCGATCCATCAGGAGGAGCCCCCAGCCGTCGGGGAGGGAGTCGTTGAATGCCCCGAAAACCTTGCTGAACTCGAGCTCTGTGTGTTCAAACAGCCCGGGCCTCACCGGCAGCTTGAACGGAGAGATCGGCAGGGGATTCCTGATGAAATCCTGCGCATACTCGAAATAGATACGCCGGTCACGCTCCGCGAGCGTACCCACCACGACTCGCTCGTCGCCCCAGTCGAGTCGGACCTCGAGCTTACGCATCGCTTCGCTTGCCTCGCTTCCGTGTACGGTGCTCCTCGTCTTCCAGATCGGACAGGGATCGCGCCGGAGGAGCAGCGAACAGGTCGTCGAACCCGGCTTGTGCGTCCAGGATCACTGCGAGTTTCAGCAGGCGCTCCAGAGAGATTCGACCGCTCCTCTCGAACCTGCGATATGTAGCCAGGGCGATCCCGCTCCGGTCCGCGATTTCCTGCTGTGTCCATCCGCGTTCCAATCGGCGCGCCTTCACACGACGTGCCAACATCTGCGCGACCTCTCGTGCACTCTTGATTTCGATCGGCAACATGATGTCATTTAACGCGGTAAAGGGGTGCTAACAGCTAATATATTACTCCACACCTGCCCATGTGGCAAGGGACGGATCCATCACGTCGCCCGAGCTGCATGCCCATGGCGGTCATGCGAATCGCGGTCGAGGCGCACTACGTAATGTTCGACCCCGCGATACGCAACTCACGTACTGATCGACGACCCCGATCGAGCGCTAGCGTGAAGGTGAAGGCTGTGGCAGACGGCCACGGTCGCTTCACGAAGCGCGAGGGAGGACATCATGAGTGCACGGCGAAGTGTTCGTTTCCGCGGTCGAGTTCCACTGGTACTCGTCCTTCTCCTGTCGGCGTGCGACGGGGGAACCGGTCTCCCGGAGGTTGGCTCGGTCATCATCGCGCCCACCGACACGGTCCTGGAGATCGGGGCCGAGGTCCAGCTCGTGGCCACCGTGCTCGGAAGCTCCGGCTCCGCGATTCCGGGGCACCCCGTGGCGTGGACGAGTACGAACGACGACGTGGCCTCGGTCAGCGAGGGTGGCCGCGTCCTGGCCCGGACACCCGGCACGGCGCGGGTGACGGCCGAAAGCCAGGGGAGGTCGGCGTCGGTCCGCTTCAGTGTTCGCGCGGGCCCCTGCCAGTCGGCGGATGCCGGGACGATCCACTTCGGCGAGACCCGAAGCGGAAGCCTCGGACCGGTGGACTGCAGCATCTCGCCCGGAGAGCGGGCCGCAGGGTGGATCATCGACATCTCCGAGGAGACCATCCTGGACGTGCGCATGACATCCTCGGGGTTCGAGCCCTTCATCCTCGTCACGAACACGAACCGTCAGCCGATCCTCTGGGGGCCTTCCCGGAGTGCAAACACTGCCCGCGCCCTCGGCTCCGTGGCACCGGGGCGCTACTACGTGTGGGCGACATCCCTCCAGCAGGGAGTCTCGGGGGACTACGAACTGTCGGCCCAGGAAGCCCGGGAGTGCAGCGCCTCGACCTGGATCGACACCGTGGGACCCGGTGATGCGCGACAGGGACTGCTGGACGACGGAGACTGCCTCCTCTATCTGGATCCCGCGGACGGATACCGCCTCAGCCTGTCCGAGAGCACCGGACTTCGCGTGACCCTGAGCAGTACCGCGTTCCCGCCGATCGTGGCCATCTCGAACCTCGACATGGAGATCCTCTGGTGGGACGCCGTGTTCGACGGGTCCGCCGCTGCCACGATCGAGAGGCGGATCCCGGCGGGCGAGTACCTCATCTGGGTCGTGAACACGACGCCGCTGGGGGGCGCATACCAGCTCGTGGTGGAGGAGGTCGAGATCGAGCTATGCCCGCTGGTCGGCACGCTCCCGGTAGGGGAGAGCGTCAGTGGCACCCTCGTTCCCTCGGACTGCCGGATCGAGGGAGGGCGCCTTTCCCAGGCGTGGGCCCTCGAGCTCGCGAGCCCCGCCACCCTCCAGATCGATCTCACGAGCAACCAGTTCGATGCCTTCCTCATCGTGGAGGACGAACACGGAGACCTCATCGCCTTCGACGACGACGGCGGCTCGGGACTGAACTCGCGACTCGTGCACGCCTTCCCCGAGGGCACCTTCAGAGTTGTCGTGACGACGTACTGGCCGGGGGAAACCGGAGCCTACCAGCTCTCCGCTCACCCAACGGCTCCGGGGGCAGCCCCGGTCGCGGACCAGGAGCAGCCCTCGGGAGCGGAAGCGACGCCGAAGTGGAGGGGGCCACCGGTCCGCCATCCCCTCGGGGTCCACTGATCGGGCCCGACGATGCACACTCCGGCCCCGATGTGCCCAGATCGAGCGGGTGGTGCGGTACCGGCTGCAACGTTGACGGGGCGTGGCTCGGCCCGCCATGTTCCTGTGACGAGCGTGCGTGACGCGCCGCGCACAGCCTGCGTCGACTCCGGCCCCCTGCTCCGCATGGACCCTGCCACCCTCATCCGCCGCCTGACCGACCGGGTCGCCGCGGAGAAGGACCAGCCGGTGGCGCACGTCGTGGTCGAGGAGGTGTGGACGGCGGTGGTCGAGGGGGACCTGGCCACGGGCGAGCGGCTCCCCACCGTGCGCAAGCTCGCGATCGAGCTCGGGGTGAGCCCGCGCACGGTGAAGCGTGCCTACGAGGAGCTGGGACGCCTGGGGGTCGCGGCGACGCGCAGGGGCGAGGGCACCTTCGTGAGCCTCGATCCCCCGCCCGAGGAAGAGCGCAGGCGCCGTCACGCCTTCCAGACCTTCTGCACCGCGGTGGTCGCCCGCGCGCGCGAACAGGGGTTCACGCTCGACGAGCTGCTCGATGCCATCGCCGAGTTCCGGACCGCCGAGCGGGAGGATGGCCCGGCGTGATCGGGCCCGGAGGCCGATTCCGATCATGACCATACCCATCGTTGTCAAGCGCAGGACCGACCTCCAGCCCTCGGGGAGAGTGCCCATGCCGAAGAACTCACCGAACGACACTCGTTATCCGGTCCCCGCGGTGGTGGCCGGGCTCGGGACCGGAGCCGCCGTCGGAGGCGGGCTTCTGCTGGCCGGCCTTCTTCCGGCTGCCGCGGCGGTGGCGGGTGCGGGCCTCGCGCTCTTCGTCGGATCGTCGATCAAGTACGCGGACCAGTGGGAGAAGGCGGTGGTGCTGCGCATGGGGCGCTACCGCGGGCTCGAGGGGCCGGGCTTCTTCACGGTGGTCCCGATCCTCGACCGGGTTGGCTACCACATCGACCAGCGCATCCGCACGACGGCGTTCGGCGCGGAGTCCGTGCTCTCGCGGGACACGGTGCCGGTGAACGTCGACGCGATCGCCTTCTGGGTGGTGTACGACGCCGAACGGGCCGCGCTCGAGGTGGAGAACTACCGGGAGGCGGTGATCCTCGCCGCGCAGACGGCACTTCGCGATGCGATCGGGAAGCACGACCTGGCCGAGCTGATCCAGTCGAGGAAGGAGCTCGGGCGCGGGCTCCAGGAGGCGCTGGACAAGAAGATGCACGACTGGGGGATTCAGGTGCAGTCGGTCGAGATCCGTGACGTGATCATCCCGCAGGCGCTCGAGGACGCGATGTCGCGCCAGGCCCAGGCCGAGCGGGAGCGGCAGGCCCGCATCATCCTGGGAACGGCCGAGACCGAGATCGCAGCCAAGTTCGTGGAGGCCGCCGAGCGCTACCGCGACAGCCCGGCTGCGATGAACCTGCGCGCCATGAACATGCTCTACGAGAGCATCGCGAAGCGGGGTGGGCTGATGGTCGTTCCCTCGGGGCTCGCCGACTCGCTGAACACGGCCGGAGTGATGGGGCTCGCGGGGGCGGCGGGGCTGGCCCCCGAGGTGGAGGGCCCCGAGCGCCCGGACGCCCGGCCGGAGGATTCGTGAACGAAGGCGCGGCTTCCGGCCGCTCCCGGTGCGTCAGACCATCCGCTTCCACGGGACCGCGATCACCCGGTCCGTGAGGGAGTGGATCGCGTCTCCGCCATGGAGGAGGACGCCTGCGGCGGCCCGATCCGGATATTCGTCGAGGAACAGCTCGAGGTGTCGAGCGTCGTGAACGCGGAGTCGCTGCGCCGACTTGACCTCGACTGGCACCAGCTTCTGCGCCGTCTCGAGCACGAAGTCCACTTCCGCGCCCCCACTCGTCCGCCAGAACAGAATTCCCGGGCGGCGGGTGCGCGTCTCCCTCCACGCGAAGAGGTCCGAGGCGATCAGGTTCTCAAGGTGCGCCCCTCCGGGATCGGCCCCCGCGAGGTGTAGCGCGAGTCCGGTGTCGTTCCAATAGAGCTTCGGGCTCTTCACAAGACGCTTCGTGCGGTTGACGGAGTACGCGGGCACCCGGACGATCTGGTATGAGGTCTCGAGGAGATCCAGGTACCTCTGCGCCGTCGAGGGTGGGAGGCCGACATCCCGTGCAAGATCCGCCTGGTTCTGAAGGCTGCCGACGCGGAGGGCCGTGGCGCGAACGAGTCGCCGAAAACCACCCAGGTTCTCGATCGACGAGAGTTGCTGCAGGTCACGCTCCAGGTACGTGCGCAGGTAACCCTCGAACCACGCGGCGCGGTCGTCCTCGCCTTCGAGCTCGAGGGCGGGAGTGGGATAGCCTCCCGTTCGCGCCAGCTCCGGCCAGTCGGCCCCGTCCTCGATCGCCGGGGTCGCGCGCAACGCCTCCACCCACTCGTCCGGGGGATGGTCGAGCAGGACGTTCCAATGCCCGGCGCTCCCCAGTCCCCGCAGTTCCCGGCGGGTGAGCGGGCCAAGCGTCAGGTAGACTGCACGGCCGGCGAGGGTTTCCGAGACTCGTTCCATGAGCGCAAGGTTTGCGGAACCGGTAAGCAGGAAACGTCCGGGACGTCGGTCCTCGTCCACCGCGCGCTTGATCGCCAGCAGAAGCTCGGGAGCCCGCTGAACCTCGTCCAGCGTGACCGTCGGACCCCGCGTGATCAACTGGTCGGGTGCGCGGTTCGCCTGGTCGAGAACCTCGTAGTCGTCAAGTGTGAGGTAGGGACGCCCTTCGCCGCCCACCCGCCTCGCGAGCGTGCTTTTCCCGGTCTGGCGGGCCCCGGTCAGGATCACGACCGGAAACGACCGGAGACGTGCCCTCAGCACCGACTCAATGGCCCGCGGACGAAACTCGATCATGCAGAACTCCCGTAGCGTGGGTGATATACACCAATATTGTGGGTGATTTGCACGCCGAGGACAAGAGCACGGGCTGAGGCGACACCTGCCGGGGGCGCCCCTGTACCTCGATGGCTACGGGCCGAGGGCCGCGATCGAGCTCACGATCACGCCGTCGGGCCGGGTGTAGGTCGGGGAGTCCGCGACGACCACCACGAGCGCACCGCATTGTTCGCGGGTCTGGTCGTCGAGCTTCTTCATCAGCGCGAGGAGGTTCGCAGCCCCCTCATCCACCCGATGGATACCCAGTTTCACCTCGACACCGATCCACCTTCCATCCCGCCGTTCGACGATCCCGTCCACTTCGAGTCCCTTGTTGTCCCGGTAGAACCGCACCCGGGCCCGATGTGGATCAGCGTAGACGCGCAAGTCATGAACGACCTGGGATTCGAAGAGGAACCCGGCCAACTCGATCTCCGATCCGAGCAGGCGATCGGGAGAGGCACCGAGCGCTGCGACTGCGAGCGACGGGTCGGCGAGATGGCGCTTCGGCGTTGCCACCAAGCGGATTCGTGAGCGAAGGCGCGGCTTCCAGCTCTCCTGATCCTCGATCAGGAACAACCGACGGAGTGCGTCGAGGTAATCGTGGAGGGTGGGCTCGCTGAGGGGTTCCTCGAGAGCGCGGCCGATGGTGCGGATCCCGGCATCTGTCGCGACGTTGCGGCCGTAGGAAGCGATCAGGCGACGCACCGCATCCGGGCTTCGCCGCACTCCATCGACCCGCCGGACATCCACCTGGGTCATCAGCTCGAGGTAATCCCCGTTCGCATCAAGCGCCTCTTCCAGGCTCAGTCCGAGGTTCGTGGGCCATCCACCGATGCTCAGGGCCTCGATCGCCGAGGACACCGAGGTCCGATCCGCGATGCTCGGAGCCGGATCTCCCTCAAGGAGCTTGCCGAGGGAAAGGCGCCCGCCAGAGATTCCCCGTTCGAAGAACGTCATCGTCCTCATGAGCACGGGAGCGATCCTGTGGGCACCCGTGTGAAGCGCCTGATCCGGCTCGGGAGTCGCCGAGCCGGCAAGAAGGAAGAGTCCCTTGCCGCCGACATCATCAATCCGTCCCCGCACGGCGTCCCAGACGCCCTCCGCGAGTTGATACTCGTCGATGAGGCGGGGAGTATCACCGTCCAGCACCAACCGCGGATCGATCCGGGCTCCGGTGAGTGCCGCACGGTCCTGGTCCAGCCGGACCTCCGAGGCGGCAAAGAGGCGGGCCGTCGTGGTCTTGCCCACGGCCTTGGGTCCGGTGACCAGAACGGCCCCGTGGGTCTTGAGCCGATCCGCGATCACCGCCTCGACGATGCGACTCCGCAGCTCGGGCATTGAGGGGACCTCAGGCCTCGGTATCATAAGCATCGCACCCTGGACATTTAAGGGATCGTACGCTGTGCGGTTAATGGATCGTACTTTTTCCGATTAAGGGATCGTACTCACAGAAACTTACGGATCGTACTTGCGGGCCGCAAGCTCACCCAGCGGTACCCAACGTCGCTCCTCACCCCCTCCCCGCCCTGCCCACCTCCCGCGGAATGCATCGATCCGGCCGGAGTTGCTTCGAGATCCGATCCCGATGGCTCTCGGCAAGTCGTCCCTTGTGGTAAACTGGTGGACGATCAGGAGGATTGCGACCAGAGCTGGAGGTAGTCATGGCGCTCCGGCAGCCGCTCCGCTTCAAGGGAGGAGACTTCAGCCAGACAGACGTGACCGTGGCACAGTACTGACGCTGCAGGGCAGACGGATCCGGGACCGGGACCCTCGCGCGCCTCCATACCCTGAGTATGGCACTACCATACCGGCGGTATGCAATCGATGCGGGGCCTGCAGCTGCGGGTGAGCACATGCACCGATGCCGTGGCCCACCGTGCCAGGCCGCGCGGCATCGGTCGGGACCGGGAGTCCCGTCAGGGTTCGCTTCCGAACCGAAAGATCCGCTGAAGGCCCGTGGCCTCGTCGGCCCGCACGCCGTACCCGAATCCGTGTCCCATCGCCCGTAGGGTGAAGCCCGCCGGAAACCGGGCTCTCGCGATGGGGCCTTCCTCCGGATCGACGAGGAGGTAGTAACGGGTGGCGGAGCCCCGCGCCTCGCTCACGGGGATCCAGGCGACGCCGCTGTGGAGGTCCACGACGATGCCTCCGTCACCGAAGAAGGGCTTGTACTCGGGCCAGTCCCACTCGAACCGCGGGTCGTGATCGTGAGCCGCGCGATCCTCTGCGGACAGGGGAATCGATGGCACGCCCTCGGGGAGCGGGAAGGTTCGGACCCTGCGCCCCGTGCGATCCAGGAATTCGACGGCCGATGAAGCGCCCCTTGCGATTACGAGACCCCCATCTCCGGCGGGGGCCCAGCGGTCCCGGGCACCGAAGGGGTGGGCCGCCGCGAATCGCGATGTCCCGCCCGTGCCGGGCAATGCGATGTACTGGCGCGGGGCCCGGGCCACGGAGTCCACAGTCTCGAGCAAGCCCGTGCTCGGGGTCCACCGGGCGAGCTCGTGAAAGTCCGTGTCAGCGGTGATCGAGCCCGTGAGCACACCTGACACGAAGACATCCGCACCATGCGGACTGCCGGCGACCGTGCCGGTCCCGACCCGGCCGATCCATTCCGGAACCCAGGTGTCCACATGAACGCCATCCGGATCGAAGACGATCCATCGCCTGTCCTCCCGAACGACCAGCGTGTCCCCGGCAAGCAGGAAGAGTCCGCCAGGGGCGGTGTACTCCCCGGGGCCTCCGCTCCCTTCCCGGCCCACCGTGTCCACCGCGCCGCTCTCGAAGTTCAGCCTCGCGACCAGGTGCTCGCGGCGGTCTGCGAGGATTGGGCCGCCGCGTGCTGCAGCGGCTCCCGTCACCATGCTGAAGGTGTGCGGGAACTCCTCCAGGTCGAACGTCAGCACCGGCAGAGCATCGAAACGCTCGATCGATCCCTCCCCGCCAGGGTCACCTGGCGCGCACGAGGCGGAGCAGAGGAATACTGCCGAGAGGGCGACCGCGGGGATCAGCCCTCGTGTGGTGGCAGACCAGAGCATCACCACTCCAGGAGGAAGGAAGCCACGGAGAATTCGCCCAACTCTCCAACGTGGAACGTCCACACGCGATCACCAACCGATGCCTGTAGCCGGTGACCCTCGGGCATCCTCGCCGAGCCCAGGTATTCTCCGGATGCGAGAAACACATCGTGCATGGCACTGGCGGCGCCCCATGCCCGCCCGTGACTGTCCCATGGAAGCGTTCGGTCGCGCTGGATCCACACGCGGTCGTCTGTATCGATGAGAATCCGGGAAATCACCGCCGGCACTTGGGGCTCGCCTGCCTCCTGCAGTATGAGGGGAAGATCAGAGGGTTGATTCTCAATGACTGCCTCGCCGCGCTCGATCTCGGACAACCCCTCCCCGACCGCCGGGTAGCAGAAGTGCGCGACCACTTCACCGTTGCCGTCAAATGCCTTCAGTTCGTACAGGTGCGTGGAATCGGCGACGACCCATCCCGTACGCCCCACGCCCACCAGGGTCCTGGGCCAAGCGGACATCGGCTCACGACGATACGGCCCCCGTCCCATGACGCGGACCATCCCGCGAGCGACCTCGGTGATCCCAATCCGCCCCGCCGTGCTCCGTGCAATGACACGTTCCTCCCATCCCTCGAAGCGTTCCTGGCCCGGTATCTCGAGCCAAACTGACAGGTCGGGCTGCAAGGCCGCGAAGCCGATCTGCCCCGACGAGACCGCTGGTATCACGAGTGCCGGGTCGACCGGGAAGGTGCGGCGCCCGCCCGTGTTCAGGTTCAACTCGGTGACCCGGGCGAGAACCACATCCATCACCAGGAGTACGCCGTCGTCTGCCCAGGAGAGCGCTACTGGTCCCAGAATCTCTCCGGGCCCCTCGCCCCTTCGGGCCACCGTTCCTTCCCACACCCCGTTCGCGTCCACGAGATTCAACTCGGAAAGGCCCGCGTCAGCAATCGCAGCTCGCCCGTTTCGATCAACGGCGATCGCAAGCGGGGCTACCAGGAGGGGCGCGTCATCCAGACCACCAATCTGCCAAAGGCGTTGAAACGTCGCCTCCTCGTCTTCCCCGCCCACGGCCGAGTTCTCGACGATCGGGCCGGCGGGGTCCCGGATCGAGCAGGAAGTCCCGTTGTCATCCTGAGGCAGCCCTTGGCAGGCCGTCAGCGCCCCGAGAAGCAGCATCAGCGATAGCGGGGAAAGCTGGCTCCCCACCCGTGTCGTACTCTTCATACGGATCCGCTCCCCTGCCCGACCCCGCGACCGGGGCCAGCGGCGCGTGTCCGTTCGGGATCCGCCCCGCCACGGCCCGCCTCGCGGGATCCTCGAGAGGTCGGACGGCGGCAGGAGACGGTGATCCACCGACCCGTGGAAGGCCCGCCTGCCGATCGTGATCACGAGACCCCCATCTTCGGTGGGAGCCCAGCGGTCGCGGGCGCCAAAGCAACGAGCTTGGAACCCACTCACGGGGGAGCCATCAACCGGTGAAAGCGCACGTAATCGACATCGAGCGCATCGCGCCAGATGCCGGCAACCCATCCGTCCCCGAACGCCCGCACCTCCAGCTCCGGCGGGGTCTCCACCGTCCCGAGCCACCGGCCCTCGGGGTCGAACACGTTCCACCGGTCGGTCCGGAGCTGGGCCGGATGTCCCGACATCAGCTCCTCCACGGTCTGCGGGAGGCGAACCCACAGGTGTCCGTCCTCCGCCACCTCCAGACCGATGAAGGCGGGAAGCGCCTCCGCGAAGGCCAGAAGCGGTGGGCCTTCCGGATCCCTGGACCTCCGCATCGCCTCGGCTCGCCCGAGCCGGGTCACCTCGATCCGCATTGCAGCATCGATCCCCTCGAGCCCCGCCCAGGGCTCGATCCATTCGAGGAAGCGTTCGCGTGCCTCGTCCGGGAGCGTGTCCGGCTCCCACGCCCGGCGGACCACCCTTCGCACCCCTCCCTCGTCGAGGTGTCGCAGTTCGAAGCGGTCCGGGAACCCCCACCAGACGCCCTCCGGGCCCCCGGCGTGGACCGAGTGCCCACCTGCCCGACATTCGCGGGGCCCACGAGAAGGGAGCCGTCTTCGAGCGATCCGAGCACGGCCAGCTCGGCAACGGCGACCCGCCCGTCCCGGAAGCGCACCACCGGCCCGACCCGCGTCAGATCGGTTCCCGGCACCGAACCGTCCACGCTTCCGATCTGGAGAAAGGGCTCGGCTTCCACGGTCCAGCCCGCACCCTCCTCCCAGGCCGGAGCGAGGCTCGTGGCGACCACGACCCCCGCGCTGTCGGCAATCGTGAAGGACTCCTGGCCGACATCCCCTGACTCGGGCTCCCTCTCGGCCCCCATCTCCGTAGCGCCCCGCTCAGGCGCCCCTGCCTCACCGCAGCCTGTGAGGAAGACGGCCAGCAGGACCAGACATCCCGCGCGACGGCCGGCACCGCTGGCGATTCCCGGGTCCGCGCTGGCTCCTTGTGGTCTCACGATGCTACCCCTTCGTTCATGGTCACCGGACGACGGTCGCCGGGCCGCAGGATGGCCACGGTGCTCGGCGGCCGATGCGGATGCCTCCCGCAACCCAGCGTGGATGGAGTTGCCCAGTTCTTCATCGCGTCAGGATCGAGAGGTCCCAGATGTTCACAGTCGTAGCCACTCCGTCCGAACTGGAGGCGGACGCGACGCGTCCATCGCCCACGAAGCTGAACAAGAACGCGTCGACCGTGGACGACGCCAGGACCGCGTGGCTCCGAAGGTCGATGACCTCGATCACCGTAGTGTACAACCGGTCGAGATTGCTCATCACGAACTCCCGGTCCTCTTGGGGACGGCTACCCATCAGCTCGTCCCACTCTTCGCTCCCGTGCCTGATGAGCACCCACATGCGGTCATCGGAATCCACCTGGACGTCGACGATGCGAGGGAGCGGTTGCTCATCGGGCCCCCTGTCATCGGCCCCCCGGTGATCCGGAAACCACGGGACCTCTCGGACGAGGACTCGACGGAGCACCCCGTCGACCCCCCACTCCTCGACTCGGTATCGGGTGCGATGCGCGGCCCAGAAGAGCTCGCTCCCCCGGCCCGGAGCGAGGGCCCGCATGTACACTTCCGGAGATCGGTCCATGCGCACGCCCTCCGGCTCCTCGGCCATGGCCTGCTGGATGCCGCCAGCGGGACCCACAACGTGGAGGAGGTGGGCCGGCCCTTCCGCCGCTCGCACGAACCCGCTCATCACGAGCGAGGAGTCGCTCACCGGCAGCACGTCGCCGAGCGGCTCCACGGACAATCGGGCGGTCCGCACCACTGTGAACTCCGGCGAAAGCACGGTGTGCCGGCGCATCATTGGGTCGATGACGTGCAGGCTGTTCCCGTGGGTTCGAAGAAAGCGGACGTAGCCGAACACTCCGCGACCGCCCGTCCGCATCAGAAAGCGGCCGTCGGCCGCGAACACGGAAATGAGGTTCTCGGACCCCTGCGAACTCAGTGCGTATCGTCCATCCTCCAGGAGGCTGACGGAGATGACCTGACCCGTCTCCACGGGTCCGTCGAAGGCCCCCACCGTGACAAGGTGGCTGAGGCGAACCTCGCAGGACGGACACTCGACACCCGAAAGCACGACGGGCGCCTGTGACACCGCGGGAGGAGCGGTGGCCAGCATGACGAGTATCCCGGCGAGCGGGACCGCGCAGCGACCCAACAGATGCCGCAGCATCAGCAGCCGGAATGCCGAGAGTCCTGGGAACCGTGCCCGCCCGCTCTTGGAGAAGAACGCCGCCATGGCCTTGCGGTCCCTTCCCACGATCACGACCGGCCTTCCACGGCCCCTCCTTCTCACGGCAGCGTCCTCCCGGGAGCTCTCTCGCTCCCCTCTCAGGGTTCTGCGGGGACTTCATCCCGCTCGTCTCGCCGTCTCATCTTATGCTCTCAACTGTCTCTGGGACACCACCCCCCCCGACCCCGAGCCGCATTCTGATGCACCCGCCTACCGCCCCTCGCAGACCAGTTCGATCTCCCTCAGTCGGATCTGGGCGAGGTCGACCGGGGAGCGGGAAAGCGACCAGAGGTACCGGCCGCTGCCTCCGAAGTGCGGTTGCGTTCCCCGGAGCTCCCGGCGGGCAAGCACCTCCCCGGATCGGGCATCGATCGCCTCGACGACGAAGATCGACTGTGCGGCCATCTCCTCCCGGATCCGGATCCCGTCCTCGGCAGTCCAGAGGCCGCGTGGCTGATCAACCGGTCGCCAGCCCGGAGCGGGCTTCATCCCTGCAACCCACAGCCGTTCATCGGCATCGACTGCGATATCGTAGCGCCAGGGGCGCGGAACCGTGTCACGCGCAGGGGTCACCCGCGGGGCCACGTCGGCCTCGTCGAACCAGATCGAGGACACCTCGATGACCCGGGGCGAACCCCCATCCGGGAGGGAATGGCGCTCGATCCGGTATTCGTCGCGTGCGAGAAGCCACAACGCCCCGCCGTCCGGAGCGACGGCGATCTGCGGGAAACCGCACGTCCGACATCTCTCCCGGGAATGACGGGCCGGGTCACCGAACGCACGCCCCACCTCCGTCCAGTCTTCGAGAAGATGCACGGGTCCGGTTCGGTCGCCGAGCAGACCACGGGTCATCGGGTCGACTTCCCGGACCAGGATCCGGCCGTCGGAAATCGGGTGGAAGATGTCGGGGAGAGCGAGGATCCCACCCGGGAAGCGAATCGAACGGCGCAGCTCCCCGTCCGGCTCGAACAGGTGCACGTAGCCCACATCGATGACCCAGAGCGCTCCCTCCGCATCGACATGGAGGTCCCGGATGTCGCGGAACTCGCCCGGGCCCTGGCCGGGGCTACCGATCGTCTCGATGAACCGGCCGTCGAGTGAGAACACGAGGACGCCGTCGTCACTGCAGTTCGGGGTGTAGAGCCGCCCGGCCCGGCCGTCCACCGCGACCATCCCCTGGTAGGAGATCGCGTCGGTCTCGAGATCGGGACCGGCCACGCCAAGCTCGTGCAGTTCGATCTCGCACCGCGGCCCCGCCAGCTCCGCGGCGGCCTGACCCACGGCCGCCCGGGGCGACAGGAGCATCGCCAGCCCGAGGGCGACGGTCCCGAAGACGATCACACCGTCGGTACGGATCATTCCCCCATCACCTCCGGAGCTCGAGCGCCCACACCACCAGCCGGCCCTCCCACGTTGGGCGCTCCTCGTAGGTGAAGATCAGTCCGGAACTGTCCACTACGTTCACGTACTCATCCAGCCTCCGCGTGGCCATCAGGGTTCCGGTCTCGGGATCGATCACCTCGATGACGGTGTCGAACCTTCGGTCCGCCTCCGCCCGCGAAGGCATCGCCCCCCGACCCTCCTGCACCAGCCGCTCCCTCTCAGGGAGGATCATGCCCGGGGCATCCGGGTTCGGCACCCGAATAAGGACCCAGAGAAGTCCCCCGGCATCCTGGAAGAGCCCCTGCACCCCCGGCCCGATCAGGCTGGGCGCCTGGCCCTCCTCCAACGGGGGAAACCAGTCGACCTCCCTCCGGAGTGACTTCACGAGCGCCCCCTCGCGGTCCCAGAGCTCGATCTCGTATCGACTGCCGTGGGCTGCCCAGAAGGTGGAGGGCGATGCGAACGCGAGGACCCGGGCCTGCGTCGGATGCCCGTGGGATGAGACCGAAGGCGGGCCACTTCCGACCGAACGGGTCACTGTCCCTTCTGCATCCACGAAGTGCAGGGGAAGACCGACCCCTTCGACCGAGCCAAGCGCCGCATTCATCACGATCCCTCCGTCCGCGAATCGGAGGATCGCGGGCCAGCCCCCCGTGATCCCCGGGTTGGCCGGCAACAAGAAGCGCCTCGCGAAGGTGTGGTCCCCGTCGAACACGGAGACCGCCCGCCGTCGCATATCGTGCAGCAGGAGGGAGTCCCCCTCGGACGGTAGGATCTGGGTGGCTGCGAGAAACTCGCCGGGACCATCCCCGCTCCCCCCGACCTCGCCGATGAGTTCCCCGCGGGAGCTGAAAAGGATGAACCGCTCGGGAAGCGCGACCTGATCGACCACGACGAACCCGGCGCTCCCCGCGGAGTACCCCATGACCGCATCCGAAAACCCGAGCGCACCCGGTCCGGCCTCCAGCTCGAGCGTCCGCGTGACACCGATCGAGCACTCCTCGCACCCGGAAGTGGCCCCGACCAGCACGACCTCCGGCGGGGTCTGCGCCAGACCTGGACTCGTGAAGGCCACGATTCCCAGGAGGAAGAGGGCGATGAGCGAGGGCTGCCGGCCTCGATCCCCCATCCTGCCTCCAGGCTGATGGCTGCACTCGGCCAGCCCTCCGGTCGGTCCTCGCGAACCCGGAACCGCGCGCTTCACGCCCATCCTCCACCTCCGCTGAAGGCAATCGGAGTTCCTTGCAACGCGCGGATCGGGACCTCGAGACCCCGCCACGCGGCTGACAGGCAGGCAAGAGAGGCAGCCCCGTCCACCTGCCCTGTCCTCGTACCTATACGCTCCCCCGCCCGCTCCCCCAAGCGCGACCCGCGGCGCGGCCGAGCGCACCCCTCGAAGTCGAGCGGTCGGCGAAATCGGGGACCGTGGGCCATTCCACGCGCCCGCCGCCGGAGGCACGACCTACCGAGCAGGTTCGACGAGGCGGAGTACCAGAGTGCGGTACTCAGGATCGCTCTCGGTACCGTCGAGGAGTTCGGTCAGAACGGCGTAGACCCGCCCGTCCGGCGTCCGGGCCGTGTCCACGCTCGGAAGAACCACGCTCTCGGATCTGGACTCGTAGTTCATGCGCTCGGGCTCACTCCAGCCCGATCCCGTCATCACGAGATGTTGGACTTCGGCACGGCCTTCGTGCAATCCGGTCTGAAAGAGTGCGTGGAGGCCGCCGGGTGAGCGGAAGAGCAGGATCCGATTGGCCACGGTTAGCCCACCTTCCTCCGAGCCCCAGATCACTCTGGGCGCAATCCAGTCTCCCCCTCCGGCGGGCGCACGAGAGTACCACAGCAGATGAGGCGGCCTCTGGGCCCCCGGCGCACTCCGCCAGATCATGTGGAGGTCCCCGTCCGCCCCGACCGAAAACCGGGGATCAGTCGGGCTCAGATCACGGTCGGTCCAGAGCGTGTCGGTCCGGGTCCCCTGCATCAGGGGGCGACCGATCACCCCGAGCGTCGCCTGACTCGCGTCCACGGATGCGAGGGTACCAAAGGGTACTCCGGCGAAGGCAACCACGGGCGCCCCATCGAGCATCGAAACCACATCGATCCCCCGGCCTTGTCCCAGGTCCTCGCTCTCCCAGGCCGCCTCACCTTCCTGCCTGGCCAGGACGACCGTGGGCCGCGTCGGGGGGAGTCGCCCGGGGACTCCCGGGCCATCGAGCTCCAGTTCTCGCTCCTCGACCACGACGATGCTCACCCCCGGCTCACGTTCGACCTCTCCGGTGGTCAGTCCGATGCGGGGAGCGTCGATGGATGACCTTGAGAAGTGCCAGTCAAGTGGCCAGGTGACCGCCGCCCATCCCTCGCCCCCCAGCTTGGAGTAACCCACCCGCGCGCGCGCCTCTCGACCGGAGAGGGCCATTCCCGAGCCGTCGGCGCCCCATGACTCTGGCTCGACCCAGGAAAGGTGCAGGGCGCCTGACGCATCGTACTTGGCGTTAGGCAAGAGCGCCCGTTCGTTCGCAGGCGTCCTGACGAAGCCCTCCGCGGAGGTGAAGAGCCGGACTCCGGCCAACTCTTCCTGGCGAATGCCCCACATGTGCGACTGGCCAACCACGGCCCACCCGTGTTCC
>SLDT01000234.1 GCA_007125125.1 Gemmatimonadota bacterium
GGTCTCCATCACCCGGTTCGGTCTTTCGGCTTGTTCCTCTCGGGGCCGCAACCAGCCGTCGCTCCAGCTCCAAACCGTCCCGACGGCTCCTTGAGGGCGGGGTTCTTCAACAGCCTTCTAGTGCTCCATTACACTCCGATTCCGATGACGACTTCCTTCAACCGGTACGAAAGAACAAGAACGCACTTCCGGCTTTCGGAGGTGGCAGCGGAACTCTCCGTTCCCCTTCTCGGTGATCGAGACCCCGAACTGTCCGGAATCGCTCCTCTTCGAAGCGCCACTGCGAACGACCTGAGCCTTCTGGCGTCACGCAGCTATCTCGCGGAGCTCGGTGAGTCCGAGGCAGGTGCGTTCATTGTATCGCAGTCCCTTCAGGAGGAGCTGCCTTCGGAGGAGCTCCGACCCAGGCTTGTGGTCGAGGATCCGCACGCAGCTCTCAGCCGCCTCCTTGGGTGGCTTCACTCGGAGCGGCATCCCGTGCCGGGCGTTCATCCGACCGCGCTTGTTGCCACGGGGGTGGCACTCGGCGAGGGAGCGAGCATCGGGCCCTTCGCGGTCCTCGAGGAAGGCGTGGTCATCGGCGACCATGCCCGCATCGGTGCCCACTGCGTCGTTGGCGCCGGCTCGCTGGTCGACGCACATGCGCATCTCCATCCGCAGGTCGTCGTCTATCCGGGAAGCACCGTCGGCAAGGGGGTGATCGTGCACGCCGGCGCCCGTGTCGGAAGCGACGGCTTCGGTTACGTGTTCGTCGACGGTCGCCACCAGAAGGTCCCCCAGGTGGGAGGCTGTGTCCTGGAGGACGACGTGGAAGTAGGTGCGAACACGACGATTGACCGCGGGTCGATCGGCGAAACGCGCGTCGAGAGTGGAGCGAAAATCGACAACCTTGTCCAGCTCGGACACAACGTCCTGATCGGGGCTCGATCGATTCTCGTCTCCCAGACAGGGGTTTCCGGCTCGACCCGGTTCGGTCAGGGCGTGGTCGCCGGTGGGCAATCGGGGTTTGCGGGTCACATCACAGTAGGTGCTGGTGCTCGCATCGCCGGACAGGCGGGGGTCACGAACAGCGTCGAGCCCGGAGACACCGTGATGGGCTTTCCCGCCCGTCCCCGCCGTGAGTTTCTTCGTGCGACGGCGGCAGCCGGGAAGGCACCCGAACTCCTGCGCAGGGTCAGGGATCTCGAGGCCCGACTCGACCGATTGGAGGCAGCGGGTGGGCCGGAGTCTCCCGAGCATGTTAGATTGGGCGCCGACGAAGGCACGACCTTCCGGGGGGAGGCGTCGGCAGAGGGTGACGACGACCCTCGCACATGAGTCTCGAGACGAGAGGACGATGACGGGTTCCAGGCATGCGACGATCGCTGCCCCGGTCGAATTGACCGGGAGGGGGGTTCACTCGGGCGAGGAGTCAACGATCCGGCTGCTGCCGGCACCGGAAGATACGGGGATCCGTTTCGTGCGGGTTGATCTGGCGGGGAGTCCCGCCATTCCTGCCGATCTGGACCATGTCCGAGGCACCGAGATGGGGACCAGCGTCGGGACGGATGACGAGGCAATGGTCCACACCGTGGAGCACCTTCTCGCAGCTGTGCACCTTGCGGGGGTTTCAAATCTCGAAGTCGAGGTCCACGGCCCGGAACTTCCGATCCTGGACGGCAGCTTCCTTCCCTTCATGAAGGCGATCGAGGAGGTCGGACTGGCCCTGCAGGAGGGCGAGAGAACACCACTCCGAGTCCGACAGCCTTTCACGATGCTTTCGGAGAGCGGAGCCCGTTACGTCGTGGCTCCGGGCGATGCGTTCGAACTGTCTGCGACGATCGAGTTCGACCACCCGGCGATCGGTCGGCAGTTCGGCAGCTTTCGAATGACCCCGGACGTCTTTGGGAGCGAAGTGGCCCCAGCCCGGACTTTCGGTTTCGCAAGGGATGCGGAGGTCCTGCGACAGCGGGGACTCGCACGAGGGAGCTCTCTTGAGAACACCGTCGTTCTCGACGACGACGGGGTCATGAACGAGCGCCTTCGCTTCTCCGACGAGTTCGTCCGTCACAAGATCGGCGACATGGCGGGGGATCTGGCGCTGATCGGTCGGCCACTCGAGGGCCACGTCGTGGCGGAACGGCCAAGCCATACCGGAAACATCGAGCTGGCCAGGCGCCTGGTCGAAGCCGAACGTCTGGCAGGAGAGGGTCCGCGGATCGTGGATGTGCAGAAGATCCTTCAGTATCTGCCGCATCGCTATCCCATGCTTCTCGTGGACCGAATCACGGACTTCGAGACGGGGAAGCGCATCACGGGAATCAAGAACGTCACGATCAACGAACCCTTCTTCCAGGGACACTACCCGGGACATCCGATCATGCCCGGGGTCCTCATCATCGAGGCGATGGCACAGGTCGGAGGACTCCTTCTCATGGACACGATCGAGAACCCGGACGAGAAGGTTGTCTACTTCATGTCCCTCGACAAGGTGAAGTGGCGGCGCCCGGTCACCCCCGGAGACCAGCTCGTCTTCAACCTGGAGCTGCTCCAGTTCCGGCGCGGGATCTGCCGGATGCGGGGCGAGGGCTTCGTCGACGGCAAGCTCGTGGCCGAAGCGGAGCTGATGGCGCGGGTGATGGACCGATGACGGGGAAAGACGCGGGTCTGGCATCGGCCAGTGAGGTCGAGATCCACCCCACGGCAATCGTGGATCCCCTTGCCGAGTTCGACTCGGGGGTCACCGTGGGCCCGTGGGCCTTCGTGGGGCCCCGCGTGAGAATCGGTGCCGGGTCGACCATCGGGGCCGGCGCCTACATCGAGCGGGATACGACACTCGGGCGCGAGTGCGAGGTCTACAAGGGAGCGGTGCTCGGGACAGACCCGCAGGACCTCAAGTTCCGGGGCGAAGAGACGGAGCTGCGGATCGGGGACCGGACCGTGATCCGCGAGTATGCGACCCTGAACCGCGGCACCTCGGCTGCGGGTGTGACACGGGTAGGGGACGACTGCCTGCTCATGGCCTATACGCACGTCGCCCACGACTGCATTCTGGGTAACCATGTGATCCTGTCGAACGCGGTGAACATGGCCGGACATGTGGAGCTGGGTGACTGGGTCATCGTGGGTGGCGTCACCCCGATCCACCAGTTCGTCCGCGTCGGGGAGCACGCCTTCGTCGGAGGCGGTTCGCGCATCTCCCAGGACGTCCCTCCATATTGCCGGGTGGCAGGGAGCCCTCCGAAGCTCTACGGCCTGAACTCCGTCGGGCTCGAGCGCCGAGGATTTTCTCCCGAGACCCGGGCACGGATCAAGAAGGCCTATCGCATTCTCTTCCAGTCGAACCTGAACGTCTCCCAGGGCCTGGAGAGGGCTCGGGTCGAGGTGGAGGGCTCCCCCGAGGTCGCCCGCTTCCTCGACTTCATCGCGTCATCCGAGCGCGGAGTCACGATCTGATGGACGAAGTCCGGCCGCAGCCGTCCGGCCCGGGACGCACCGGGCCACGTTTCGGGGTAGTCGGGGTGGGGAGCCTCGGCTTTCATCACACCCGGATCGCCCGCGACCTTCCCGACGCGCGCTTGTCCGGCTTCCATGACGCCGACTCGGCGAGGGCACGCCACGTCGCGGCCGAACTCGGGGTTGCTTCTTTCGACAGCCTTGCGGCCCTTCTTGACGAAGTCGACGCCGTGGTCATCGCGACCCCCACGACGACCCACGAAGAGGTCGCGGTCGCCGCGCTCGAGCGGGGGATCCACGTGTTCATCGAGAAGCCGATCGCGCCCGGCCTGGACGCGGCGGACCGCATCCTGGACTCGGCAGCTAGGAGTGGCGCCCTCGTGCAAGTGGGGCATGTCGAGCGCTTCAATGGTGCCATTGTCGCCGCGCGTCCCTACCTCGATCGTCCCCTCTTCATCGAGTCCCACCGGCTGGCTCCCTTCACGGAACGTGGAACGGACGTCGCAGTCGTCCTGGACCTCATGATCCACGACGTGGATCTGGTCGGAAGCCTCGTCGGCGAGGAGGTGGAGTCCTTCGAGGCAACCGGTGCCCCGGTGCTGACCCCCTCCGTGGATATCGCGAACGCCCGGATCCGGTATCGCGGAGGCGCGGTTGCGAACCTGACCGCAAGCCGCGTCTCGGTCGATCGCCTCCGAAAGATCCGGATCTTCCAACGCTCCGGGTACCTGAGCCTGAACCTGGCCGACGGCACCGGGGAGTTCCTTCGGCTGCGAGGTGAACTGCCTGCCCTCGATCCGGGTAAGGATATGGGGCCTTCTGGATCCTTCCCCCTCGCAACGAACCTTCTGGACCTGGTCGAGCGCATCCCCCTCCGGTCAGCCGGCGCGGAGCCGCTTCGACTCGAGCAGGAGAGCTTCCGCGACGCGATCATGGGTCGTGTCGCGCCCGCCGTCTCCGGGGAGGAGGCCCGGGAGGCCCTCGCCGTCGCCCTGTCCATCGAAGACCGGATCATGAGCCATGTCGCTGATTCGCGTTCGCAATGAGAGAAAGAAGGAGTGGGTGGATGTGCGCCGGGGAAAGTCCCCGCGCATGCTCATCTTTCTGCTGATCCTCGTCGGGATTGCGATCTGGTATCTCGGAACGAGCTTCTGACCCGGACGCGCGGGTTCCGGCTGTGAGCGCACCCCGCATCCTCCTCCTCGCCGGCGAAGCCTCGGGCGACCTCCATGGCGCGGAGCTCGTCCGAGAACTGCGTCGACGCTTTCCCGGAGCTCAACTCTTGGGCACGGGGGGGCCTCGAATGGAGGCCGAGGGCGTCGAACTCTTGGCCGGCCTGAACGACCTCGCTGTCATGGGGTTTGTCGAGGTGGTCGGGCGCCTCGGGTTCTTTCGTCGACTTGAAGGCCGCGTCCGTGGGCTCCTCCAGGACGCGGGAATTGACCTCCTAATCTGCATCGACTATCCGGGCTTCAACCTTCGGGCGACGGAGGCCGCGCACAGGGCAGGCGTCCCCGTGCTCTTCTACATCGCTCCCCAGGTTTGGGCATGGAAGGCCCATCGGGCTCGACAGCTCGCCCGGACCGCGGACAGGATTGCCGTGATCCTCCCCTTCGAGGAGGAGATCTTCACCCGCGAGGGAGGGGATGCCACCTTCGTGGGGCACCCTCTCCTCGACCGGGAAGAGGGCACCCCGGACCGCGCCGCCTTCTTCGAGAGCACAGGCCTCGATCCGGCGCAACCCCTCCTTGCCCTCTTTCCAGGCTCTCGCAGGCAGGAAGTCGAGCGGCATCTGGTGCCCTTCGCCGAGGCCGCCCGACGACTGCAGAACGAGTTTCCGGGTCTGCAGGTCGCAACCGCGCAGGCCGACGGCATCCGGCTGCCCTCCAACGGCCCCCCGGGTGTCGTCGTACGGGGTGGCCAGGCGCTTCTGAAGCACGCCGACGCCGCTCTCGTGAAGTCCGGGACGACGACGCTCGAGGCAGCTCTCGCCGGGATCCCCTTCGTGGTCGCGTACCGAACCCACCCGGTGACCTGGTGGCTGGCCCGGAGGCTCGTGCAGGTCGAGCACGTGGCCCTTCCGAACCTCGTTGCTGCAGAACGGGTAGTCCCCGAGTTCCTTCAGGGCGAGGTCCGCAGCGACACCCTTGCAGGAGCGCTCGCGCCCCTCCTTCAGGACAGCCCGGAACGCGCGACACTTCTCGATGGCCTTGCCCGCGTTCGTGAGCGCCTGGGCGAACCCGGTGCCGCGGCTCGGGTAGCCGCGATGGCGGTCCGGATCCTCGAGGAGCGGGACCGATGACTCGCCCGGATGGGTGGAAGGTGCAGGCGGTCGGAGTCGCGGGGAGTGCCTTCCTCACGGGGCTGGGGGCGACCCTGCGGTTCCGGATCAAGGGGCGCGAGCCGCTCGATGCCCTTCGTGGCGAGGGGAAGGGCGTCATCTTCGCTCTCTGGCACTCGCGCCTCCTCTCGCTCGTGCACCTGCACCGCGGTGAGGGCGTCGTGGCCCTCGTGAGCCAGCACCGCGACGGGGAGTACATCGCCCAGGTCATGCGGCGCAGGGGCTTCGAGGCAGCGCGGGGGTCGTCCACCCGTGGGGGAGCCAAGGGGCTCCGGGAGCTCATCCGGGTGTCACGGGAGGGGCGCGACCTCGCCGTCACGGTCGATGGCCCGCGCGGTCCGGCCCGGGTCGCGAAGGGGGGGGTCATCACCCTGGCCCGGATGACGGGGCTGCCCGTGATCTGTGTCTCCGCGGGAGCCCGAAGCGCATGGCGGGCCGCGTCGTGGGATCGATTCGAGGTGCCGCGGCCCTTCACCCGGGTCGCGGTTCGGTACGCCCCCCCGATCAGGATCCCGAGGGAGATGACGGATGCGGAGGCCGAGGAGGCCCGCCTCGAGCTCCAGGCCACACTCGACCATCTGACCGACGAGGCTGACCGGGCCGTTCGAGGCTTGCCACAGGAGAATGGGGAGTGAGGCGTGCTCTCGAAGGCCCCGTCCGCCGCTGGTGGCAGGGCGAGTACCGGTTTGCGGGCGTCGTCGCGGCACCGATCACCCTTCCGCTCTCCCTTCTCTACGGGGCCGGGGTGCGCGTCCGAAACCTCCTCTTCGACCTTGATGTGCGGAGGGCCGCGCAGGCGCCCCTCCCGGTCGTCTCGGTCGGGAACCTCACGGTCGGGGGAACGGGAAAGACCCCGGTCTCCCGCTGGGTCGTGGAGGAGCTCGAGGCGATGGGACGGCGACCGGCGGTTGTCCTGAGGGGGTACGGGCGCGACGAGGTCGAGCTCCACCGCCGCTGGGGCCCCGGGCGCCCGGTGGTCCGTGACCCGGACCGCGTTGCGGGTGCACGGAAGGCGGCCGAGGAGGGTGCCGACGTCCTGGTCCTGGACGACGGCTTCCAGCACCGACGCCTCGCGCGCGATCTCGACATCGTGCTCGTGGCGGTCGAGGACCCCTTCCCGGCACGGCTCCTCCCGCGCGGCCCCTGGCGCGAACGGCCGGGCGCGCTCCGTCGGGCGGGGCTCGTCTTCGTGACCTTCCGCTCCGCGGACGATGCGGGGCGGGCCGGGGAACTCGCACGGAGACTGGGGCGCCGCCGGGGCTTTCCGCCCGCGCTCCCCCTCCGGCTCGGGGCCCGGGGATGGACGACGCTCGCGGGAGGGGAGGGGGACCCACCTCCCCCGGGCGCCGAGCTCTGCGTCGTCGCCTCGGTCGCGCGCCCCGCCTCGGTCCTTGCGCTCGCCGAGGCATCGGGGAACTCCGTCGGCGATCTCCTGGCCTTCCCCGACCACCACGAGTACACGGAGCGCGACGTGCGGCGCATCGCGGAGGTGGCCGGGGGACGGCCGATCGTGACGACGGAGAAGGACGCGGTCAAGCTCGAGCCCCTCGCCGGGGGCCTCGGGCCCGTTCATGTCCTCGCCTTCGGGCCCCAGCCCGATCCGGCCGTCGCCCGCATCCTAGGGCGCGAACTCGAGCGTCTTCTTCGGGAGGGGGGGCGGTGAAGGTCCACCTGATCGTGGTCGGACGGGTGCGGGGGGTGCTGCGCACTGCGGTGGAGCACTACGAGGAGCGCGCGGGCCACTACTGGCGGCTCGAGGTCGTCGAGGTCGAGGCAGGGGCTCCGGGGCGGGCACCGGAACCGGAGCGGGTGCGGGAGGCCGAGGGGGAGCGGATCCGTTCGAGGCTCCCCGCCCATGCCCCCCTCTGGGTGCTCACGCGCGAAGGAAAGGCATGGAGCTCCGAGCGGTGGGCCAGGGAGCTCGGCGCGAAGGCCCTCCACGGGGCGCCGGGACCCGCGATCCTTGTCGGGGGCGCCTTCGGGATCGCGGATGCGCTCGTGAAGGAGGCGGAGCGGCGGGTCTCGCTCGGCCCGGTCACCCTTCCTCACGAGATGGCGCGCCTCGTGCTCGCGGAGCAGCTCTACCGAGCGGGGACGATCCAGCGCAACGAGCCCTACCACAAGGGGAGGGGAGAGTGAGCCAGAACGGGATGACGGACGCGAGGGGACGTGCAGGAGGGGAGGGAAGTGGCGCGGAGGCCGCCTGGTTCCGGCGCTGGTTCGGGGAGGAGTACCTCCACCTGTATCCCCACCGGGACCTGGACGAGGCGGAGGTGGCGGTTCGGCTCCTCATCGAGCATGGGGCGCTCCCGGGCGGGGCCCCGGTCCTCGACCTGGCCTGCGGGGCGGGCCGGCACCTCCAGTGGCTCGCGGAGGCCGGTTTCGACGCCTGCGGGCTCGATCTCTCGGGAACCCTCCTCGGCCGGGCGAGGGAGGCGCTCGGAGGGCGCGTGCCCCTCGTGCGCGCCGACATGCGGCGTCTCCCCTTTGCCCCCTCGAGCTTCGTCGGCGTCACCTCCTACTTCACCTCCTTCGGCTACTTCGACGCGCCGGGCGACGACGCACGGGTGCTCGCCGAGGTCCGGAGGGTGCTCTCGGCAGGGGGCACCTTCCTCATCGACTTCCTGAACGCCGAGGCGGTCGCGCGCACCCTCACCCCGCGCGACGAGCGTGAGGTCGAGGGCGCCCGCGTGATCCAGGAACGACGCCTCGTCGAAGGGGGGCGGCGGGTCGAGAAGCGGATCCGGATCGAGCCGGGCGACGGAGCACCCATGCGGGAGTTCCGGGAACGGGTCCGGCTCTACAGGGTCGAGGAGCTCGAAGCCCTGCTGGCGGGGGCTGGGATCGCCACGGTCGCACGCTTCGGGAGCTACGCCGGGGAGCCCCTCGGGGCGTCGTCGCCCCGGGTCATCCTGCTGGGGCGCGTTCGGGAGGGCACCCGGTGAGAATCGAACGCGTTGTTCCCGCACGTACCGGCCTCGCCGGCGCCTGGGCCCGGGGCGAGGCCGCCGCCACCCCCTTCTACCCCCCTTCGACCGACGATCCGGGGGCGGTCAGGGCGCTCGCCCGCTCGCTCGGGCAGGTGTGGACCGGGGAGAAGCGCGCCCGGCTCGCGGGGTCGCTCCGCGGGGGAGGGGCCGAATCGGCCTCCCGGCTCGAGCGCTTCGTCCGGGAGGGTGGTTTCGTCGTCACGACCGGACAGCAGCCGGTCCTCTTCGGGGGCCCCCTCTACGTGCTCTACAAGGCACTCGGCGCGATTCACCTCGCGGCACGCTGGGAGGTGCTCCTCGGCCGCCCCGTGCTCCCCGTCTTCTGGATCGCCTCTGAGGACCACGACTGGGAGGAGGCCCGCCTCGCGCGCATCATCGACCCCGCGAACGAGCTGCACGAGATCCGCGTCGAGGACACGCTCGAGGACCGGCACCCGCCCCTCTTCCGGAGGAAGGTGGGCCGGGGGCTCCGCGCCGCCTTCGATGCCTTCGCCGTGCACCTCCCCGACTCGGAGTTTGCCCCCCGATGGGAGCGGATCCTCGACGAGGCGGCATCGGCCGGGACCCTTCCCGAGGCCTTCGAGGCGGTGATCCTCGGGCTCCTGGGCGACCGGGGTCTCTTCACCCTCCAGGCCCACGACCCCGGCCTGAAGGAAGCAACCCGCGACCTCCTCGTCCGGGAGCTCGACGAGGGCGCTGCCTCCGAGCAGGCACTCGTGCGCCGGGCGGCGGAGATCGAGGGGGCGGGCTTCGCCTGCCAGGTCCCAATCCTCGATGGGGCGCTGAACCTCTTCGTCGAGGGGCCGACCGGCCGGGAGCGGCTCTTCCGGGGCGGCGACCCCGAGGGAGGGTTCGTCCTGCGCCGATCCGGTGCGGTGCGGAGCCTCGAGGAGATCGCCGCCGCGGTGCGGGGCGATCCGGCGATCCTCTCCCCGAACGTGCTCCTGCGCCCCGTCGTCGAGGCAGCCTTCATCCCGACGCTCGCCTACGTGGCCGGGCCCGGCGAGGCGGCGTACCTCGCCCAGTCGGCTCCCCTCTTCGAGCGCCATGGGGTGCACCGGCCCCTCGTGCACCTGCGGGACGGGTTCAATCTCGTCGAGGCGAAGATCGAGAAGGTGCTGGCGAAGCTTGACCTGACCTCCGATGCACTCTCGGAGCCCTTCCATGAGCTCGCCGGCCAGGTCGTGCGCGAAGGGATGCCCGAGGGAATCCGGCGAGCCCTCGGCGAGGCACGCGGGGCCCTGGCCCGGAGCGCCGGCACCCTCGCCGGCGAGGTGCGCGCCCTCGACCCGACCCTCGAGCCGGTGGCACGGCAACTCCAGGGTCAGGGGTTCCAGCAGCTCGACGAGATCGAGAAGAAGGTGGTCCAGAGCCTGAAGCGGGAGAACGAGATCACCCTCGACCAGCTTCGAAAGGCCCAGCTCCACCTGCACCCCGGTGGAGAGCCCCAGGAACGCGCGATCGGCCCCTGGTATCACCTGTACCGCTACGGTGCGGAGCTCATCGACCGAATTGCGACGGAGCTCCGATGAATCCCCCGCGCCTCTCGAGCGTAGAAGAGAAGGGGTCCGGCGCTGCCGGCACTCCCCTTCGCGGCAAGCTCACCCCGGCCGGTGCCCGCCCATGATCTGGGTCGTACTGATCATCCTCGTCGTCATGATCCCGGAGATCCTCTCGACGGTCCTCGACTCGCGCCTCGCGCGGGCCGTCGCCGATCGGCTCGAGGCGGGAGGAGAAGAGAGCGGTGGACGAGCCGACCCCGACCGCCTCCGCTACCTCGAGTCCGAGGTCGAGCGGCTGAGTGAACAGGTCCGGCGGCTCTCGGACGAGAGTGAGTTCCTTCACGAGCTGCTCTCGGAACGGAGCGCCGCCACCGAACGGCAGCTTCCGCGCGGTGACCGGAATCCCTGACAACCCGGCAGCCGCCACGGCCGGGCCGGGGCCCGACCCGGGAGTGCCGGGTGGCGAGGGCCGCCGTACCCGCGCCTCGGCGCTCGTCACGGCAGGGATCCTCCTCAGCCGCCTGAGCGGCCTCGTCCGCGAGCGCATCTTCGCGCACTTCTTCGGTGCCCTCCCCGTCGCGGACGCCTGGAAGGCCGCGCTCCGTCTCCCCAACGTCCTGCAGAACCTCCTCGGCGAGGGCACCCTTTCGGCCTCCTTCATTCCCATCTACGCGGAGCTCATCGAGGAGGGGCGCGAGCGGGAGGCCGCCCGCTTCGCGGGGGCGATCTTCGGGCTCCTCACGATCGCCGCCGGGCTCCTCGCCCTCGTCGGGATCCTCGTCGCCCCCTGGATCGTGGCGGTCTTCTTCTCCCGCTTCGACCCCCAGCTCCAGGCGCTCACCGTCGAACTGGTGCGCATCCTCCTCCCGATGACCGCCCTCCTCGTGCTCTCGGCCTGGGCCCTCGGGATCCTGAACAGCCATCGCCGCTTCCTCCTCCCCTACGCGGCGCCGGTCGTCTGGAACGGGGCCATGATCACGGCGATGGGGCTCGGCGGCACCGTCTTCGGGCAGACCGGCGACGACCTCGCCCGCATCCTCGCCTGGGGCGCGCTTGCCGGAGGAGGGCTTCAGCTCCTCGTCCAGCTCCCGCTCACCCTCCGGCTCCTCGGAGAGTTCAGGCCGCACCTCTCGCTCGAGACTCTCGGGGTACGGGAGGCGATCCGGAACTTCGTCCCCGTCGTCGCTGCCCGGGGTGCGGTGAACCTCGGGGGATGGCTCGACTACGCCCTTGCGGCCCTCCTTACCGCCGGCACCCTCGCGACCCTCTCCTACGCGCAGATCCTCTTCATGCTCCCGATCTCGCTCTTCGGGATGGCGGTCGCGGCCTCGGAGCTCCCCGAGATCTCCCGCAACCGGAGGGCCGAGGGGGCGCGCCTCGCCCGGGAGGTGGCCCAGGCCGGGGAGCGGGTCGTCTACTGGCTCGTGCCCTCGACGGTGGGCTACCTCCTTCTGGGCGACGTGATCGTCTCGGCCATCTTCGAGACCGGCGCCTTCGGGGCCGACGAGGTCCTCGTGACCTGGGCCGTCCTCGCCGCGTACAGCCTCGGGATGGGGGCGTCGGCGACCTCGCGGCTCCTCTCCTCGGCCTTCTACGCCCTTCGGGACACCCGAACGCCCGCCCGGATCGCCTACCTGCGCGTGAGCCTCGCTCTCGGGATCGGGGCGATCCTCATGTTCCCCCTGGACCGGGTGCGGGTGGGAGCGCTCGGCGTCGGCGCGGCGGGGCTCGCGCTCGGGTCGGCGGTCGCGGCCTGGGTCGAGCTCGGGCTCCTTCGGCGGCGCCTCCGGGAGAAGGTCGAGGGCGAGCTCCGCCTGGGGGGGCGCCCCCTCCCGCGGCTCGTCCTGGCCGCGCTCGTTGCGGGGGCCACGGGGGTCGTGATCCAGTGGAGCCTTCCTCCCGTGCACCCCTGGGTGCGCGCGGCGGCGACGCTCCTTCCCTTTGCCCTGGTCTACCTCGCGCTGACCCGGCGCATGGGGGTCTCGGGGCCGCTCGACCGCCTCCTCGACCGCTGAGTCCCCGCGCCCTGCGATGATCGACCCCTCGACCCTCGACCACCTTCCGACCTCGCCAGGGGTCTACATCTTCCGTGACGGCACGGGCGAGGCGCTCTACATCGGGAAGGCGAAGTCGCTCAGGGCACGGGTGCGGAGCTACTTCCGCACGGATGCGGGGCACGGTGTGCGCACGCGGGAGCTGGCGCGGCGGGCGGAGGCGGTCGAGACGATCGTCGTGGGCTCGGAGGCCGAGGCGCTCCTCCTCGAGTCGAACCTGATCAAGGAGCACCGCCCCCGCTTCAACATCCGGCTCCGGGACGACAAGCGCTATCCCTTCATCAAGGTGACGGTTCAGGAGGCCTTTCCGCGCGTCTTCGTGACGCGCCGGGTGACGAAGGACGGGGCACGCTACTTCGGGCCCTACACCGACGTGGGCCCGATGAGGCAGGCCCTCGACGTGGTCAAGCGGCTCTATACGGTGCGCTCCTGCCGGTACAACCTTCCGAAGGAGAGCCCCTCCAGACCCTGCCTGGACTACCACATCGGGCGATGCAGGGCGCCATGCGTCGGGAAGCAGTCCGAGGAGGAGTATCGCGCGATGATCGAGGAGATCCTCCGGATCCTCCAGGGTGACACGGGGGAGCTCCGGACCGAGGTGCGCGGCCGGATGGAGGCTGCGGCACGCGAGCTCCGCTACGAGGAGGCGGCGCGCCACCGTGACGTCCTGCGGGGGCTCGAGTCGCTCGAACGGAACTCGCTCGTCGAGCGGGTCGACGGGGGTGACCAGGACGTGATCGGCCTCGCGCGCGACGGGGAGCTCGGGGCGGCGGTGATCCTGCGGATCCGGCGGGGCACCCTCCTCGGGCGGGAGGACCGCCGTTTCGAGGGGATCGCAGAGGCCGAGGAGGAGGAGATCCTCTCCGAGTTCACGAGCCGATACTACCTGGGGGGCGGGGAGGAGCAGGTGCAGGAGCTCCCGCGCGAGATCCTCGTGCCCGCGGAGTTCCGGGACCGCCACCTCCTGACCGCGGTGCTCTCGGAGCGGGCCGGGCACGGGGTGAAGCTCCGCGTTCCGCATCGCGGCGAGAAGCGGAGGCTCGTGGAGCTCGCGGCGGCGAATGCGCGCCACCTCCTCGAGGAGCGGGTCACGGCACTCGAGGCGGCCGCCGACCGGGCCGACGCGGTCCTCTACGAGCTCCAGGACCGGCTCGAGCTCAAGGTGGTTCCGCGACTCATTGCCTGCTTCGACGTCTCGCACACGCAGGGTTCCGAGGTCGTCGCCTCGGCGGTCGTCTTCGAGAACGGGGAGCGCAAGCGGGGCCTCTACCGGAGGATGAAGATCCGGGGTGACTGGGGCAACGACGACTATCGCTCGATGGCCGAGGCGGTGGAGCGCTACCTGAGGCGAAGGATCGACCAGGGGGAGCCCCTCCCGGAGCTTGTCCTCGTGGACGGGGGGAAGGGACAGCTCTCGTCGGTCCGTGCGGTGCTCGAGCGACTCGGTGCCGAGGAGGTCGCGCTCGCGGCAATCGCGAAGCGCGAGGAGGAGCTCTTCGTTCCCGGCCGGGCGGAGCCCATCGTGATGTCCCGCCGGGACCCGGCCCTTCGGCTCCTCCAGCGGATCCGCAACGAGGCCCACCGCTTCGCGGTCGAGTACAACCGGAAGCTGCGCGGGAAGCGGACGATCCGAAGCGCGCTCGGGGAGATCCCGGGGATCGGGCCGGAGCGGCAGCGTGCCCTCCTGACACGCTTCGGGTCGGTGAAGGGGGTGCGCGAAGCCGGACTCGAGGGGATCGCCTCGGTTCCCGGCTTCTCGAGGGTTCTTGCCGGGCGCGTCCTTCGGTACCTTGATGGTTCTTCCGAGCCCGCCGCGGGGGACGACCCTGCGGGAGAGGCCGGTGAAGGACACGCGGACTCCCGCGGGGAGTGAGCGCCGCGCGCCCTTCTTCCCATCGACATCGCGACTCCAATCCAGCGCATGGCCACTGTCCGCACCCGATTCGCTCCGAGCCCGACCGGGGAGATGCACCTCGGAAACCTCCGCATTGCGATCTTCAACCATCTCTTCGCGCGGGGTCGGGGGGGCGCGTTCGTGCTCCGGATCGAGGACACGGATTCGGGGAGGAATGTGGAGGGCGCGATCGAGGGAATTCTCGACGACCTGCGCTGGGTCGGGATCGACTGGGATGAGGGGCCGGACTGCGGGGGGGACTTCGGTCCGTACCATCAGTCCGAGCGGGGCGCCTTCCACCGGGAGGCCGCCCGGTCGCTCGAGGCCGAAGGGCTGGCGTATGCCTGCTTCTGCACGGACGAGGAGGTACGGGCCGTGCGCGGGGAGGGAGCCCCGGGCCGGGGATGCCCCGGAGGGTGCGACGAGCTGGGAGAGGCCATGCGGCGGGAGCGGGAGGTGGCGGGAGTGCCTTCTTCCCTTCGCTTTCGGGTCCCGGAGGGCGAGGTGGTGGTGCGGGATGCGGTGCGCGGGGAGGTGCACTTCGACGGGGCCGACATCGGGGACTTCGTGATCCTGCGGGCCGATGGACGGGCGACGTACAACTTCGCGGTCGTGGTCGACGACATCGGGATGGAGATCACGCACGTGATCCGCGGGAGCGGGCACCTCTCGAACACGCCGAAGCAGGCGCTTCTCTTCGATGCCCTGGGCGCGCCACGTCCGGTCTTCGCGCACCTCCCGATGGTGCTCGGGGCCGACAGGAAGAAGCTCGCGAAGCGGGAAGGGGCCGAAGGGCTGAGGAAGCTGCGTACCGAGGGATACCACCCGGAGGGTGTCGTGAACTACCTCTCCCTCCTGGGCTGGTCACCGGGCGACGATCGGGAGATCTTCGGCGCCGAGGAGCTGGCCGGTGAGATCGACCTCGAGCGGGCCGGGGTGGCCGACGCGGTGTACGACCCGGAGAAGATGAAGTGGGTCTCGGGGCAGCATATCGAACGGATGTCCGATGCGGAGCTGGCCGGCGCGGTGCGCCCCTGGGTCGACCCGGAGCTCCTCTCAGGCGCGGGGGAGGAGCGACTCGTGGCGGCAGTCGGGGTGATCCGTGACCGGCTCGAGACCTTCGGAGGGGTGCGGGAGCACCTGCCCCTGGTCCTGGCCCCTCGCGAACGGCTCCTGGCGGGCAGAGAGGAGGTGGCCGCGCTCGATCGGGGCGCGGAGCTCCTGGGGGCACTCCGTGGGCGCCTCGTGCAACTGGATGGATGGGAGGGCGGCGCGATCGGGGGGTGCGTGCGGGAGGTCGGGGCGGAGCTCGGGATCCGGGGGGCCGGGCTCTTCCATCCGGTCCGGCTTGCACTCACCGGGGTGCGCAAGGGCCCGGAGCTCGGCGCCGTCATCGAGGCGATCGGGCGTGAGAGGGTGCTCGAGCTCCTGGAGGCTGCGGCGAGGGCGTGCTGGAGCGAAGGGGATCGGGGGGGCTCGTCCGACGTCCCGGGGCCATGAGCCGGGGTGGCCAGGTTTGACGAACGGGAGGGATCCTCTGTAGGTTTCAGGGTTACTTTACGGAGCGAGTGGGCCCAGGCCCGGCTTCCCCGGAAGCCGGTGATGCAGGGCGCACGATTGCGGGTTTCACACGACTACCTTCAGGAGGAGCTGGATGAGCTTCCGTTTCGGAGCGATCGGGGTCACGATCTTCGCCCTTTCTCTGGCCGGCTGTGCCACGGGCGGCCCAAGTCCGGCTGGGGCCGGTGCGGGCGCGGAGTCCGCGCTGGCCGACATTGACGAGGAAGATCTCCCACAGTGGATGCGCGACCTCCCGGAAGGCTCCCCGCCCAGGGACGACGAGCACACGACCGCCGCCACGACGCAGCTGATCCTCGGGATCCAGAGCGAGGACGAGGAGGAGCGTCGGGACCGGTTCCAGCGAGCGCTCGAGGCCGCACGCGCGGGGATCGAAGCCGATCCGGAGAACCCGCATCCCTGGTACCTCGCCGGCGAGGCGCTCATGGGCCTCGGGCAGGTCGAGGAGGCGGCCGACCACTTCGACCGGGCCGAGGAGATCTATCCGCGTTACGTGATCGAAACCGAGGTCACGCGTGAAGAGGCCTGGCTCGAGGCATTCAACCAGGGAGCCGAACTCTTCGGGGAGGGCCAGCAGGCCCAGGCCGTTCCATTCTTTGAAAAGGCACATCGTATCTACCAGGGGCGGCCCGAGGCCATGTTGAACCTCGCGGATGCGTACTCCAGGGCGGGAGACCAGGATCGTTCGGCCGAGTTCTACGAGATGGCCATCGAAGTCATGACCGGACCGCGCGCGCTCGACCATGACGACGAAGTGCTCGAGCAGTGGGACGAGTACCTTGAGGTCGCGCGTTTCAACCTCGCCCAGATCATGTTCCGCCAGGGGCGGTTCGCGGAGGCCGCGGAGATCTATGAAGAGATCGTGGCGGCCGATCCCGAGAACCTGATGGCTCTGTCCAATCTGGCCGTGGCGTACATGTCGTCCGACCAGGAGGAGAGGGCGACCGAGCTCTACGACAGGCTCCTCGGGCGTCCGGACCTCGACGGACGGGACTACTTCCTGATCGGCGTCGGTCTCTATCAGGCCCAGGACTTCGAACAGTCCGCGCGCGCCTTCGGCGAGGCATGGGAGAGAGTCCCGAATCATCGCGAGGCAGCGCTGAACTTCGCTCAGACGCTCTACCTTTCGGACCAGTGGGAAGAGCTCGTCGCGAACTTCGACCGGCTCATCGAGGTTGACCCCTACAACGGAATCCTCCACCGCTTCCAGGCCTTCGCGCTCTCGCAGCTCGAGCGGCAGGATGAGGCGATGGCGGTCGTGGACAGGCAGGATGCGCTCCCCTTCGAGATCGACGACCTGGAACTCGTGCCGATTGACGGAGGCGTTGCACTCATGGGGTTCATGCTCAATCGTAACTCCGAAGCCGGATCGACGGTGCGCCTCCGGATCACTTTCTACGACCCCGAGGGCAATCAGGTCGGCCAGACGGACACGAACGTGACTCTCGGGGCCGAGATGGAGCAGGTTCAGTTCCAGGCCGACCTCCGTACCCAGCGAGACGTCTTCGGGTACCGGTACCAGGTCATGTGATGCGCCGGCCGGGGGAGGGGGCGTTGACCTTTCCCCCGGCCGCACTACATTAGGCTCGAGGCGCGGGCGTAGCTCAGTTGGTAGAGCATCAGCTTCCCAAGCTGAGGGTCGCCGGTTCGAGTCCGGTCGCCCGCTTCGAAGCACGGAGAAACCCCACGGACGGAAGCCCTCCGCCCGTGGGGTTTCTGGTTGAGGCAGGGACGCCCCGCCGTCGGCACTTCTTCACTCGGCGGAGTGCGCCTATCTTTCGGGGCTGTCCCCTTGCGCATTCCGGCCCCGCGGTCGGAGAGGAGAACTCGTGGTCCGCATCGCCGAAATCCAGTCCGGAAGTGTCGCAGAGGAGCTCGAACTCCGGATCGGAACGAGGATCGTGCGCGTGAACGGCCAGAAGGTACGTGACGGGATCGATCTGACCTTCCTTCTCGCCGAAGGAATGCTCGAGATGGAGACGGTTGATCCGGAGGGGGCCCGCGCCATCTACGAAATCGATCGAGAGCCCGGGGACCCCCTCGGGATCGTGCCGGCGCCCGACACGGTTCGCGAGTGTGCGAACGAGTGTGTCTTCTGCTTCATCGATGGAAATCCGAAGGGAGTCCGCGACACCCTCTGGATCCGTGACGACGACTTCCGTCTCTCGTTCACGTACGGAAGCTACGTCACCCTCACGAACCTTGGCCCCAAAGGCCTCGATCGCCTCGTCGAACAGCGCCTCTCGCCCCTGTACGTGAGCGTGCACGCGACCGAGTCCGAGGTTCGCGAGAAGCTGCTCAAGAATCGTCGTGCGGGTCTGATCGTCGAACAGCTCCAGTTCCTCATCGCGAACGGGCTCGAGGTGCACACGCAGGTCGTTCTATGCCCTGGTTGGAATGATGGGGCTCATCTCGACCGGACGATCCACGATCTCTACGCACTCGGCGAGGGGGTGCGGTCCCTCTCTGTCGTTCCGGTGGGCCTGACGCGCTACAACCTGAATCGACCAGTGCGGATGCTCCGACAGGAGGAGGCACTCGCCGCGGTCGAGCAGGTTGAGGCCGCGAGCCGTGCGGCTCGGCTGGACCGAGGGTATGGGTGGGCCTATCCCGGAGACGAACTCCTTCTCCAGGCAGGGCTCCCGGTACCTGAGATCGACTATTACGATGACGGTGCGCTGATCGAGAACGGGGTCGGATCGCTCAGGGTTTTCCTCGATGACCTTGACCGAGGCATCGAGGCCGGTCTGCCAGCCCTCGGCGGGCTCCGCGTCGAGATTCTGACCGGGGCCTCCATGGAACCATTTTTCCGAGAGCGCATTCTGGCACTCGAGCGGGCTACAGGCGCCCACTTCGGTGTGACCGCGGTCAGAAACCACTTCTATGGCGAGATGGTGACGACAGCCGGACTGCACGCGGGCGAAGACCTCCCCGAGGCAGCACGAGCAGTTTCGCATCGCCCGGACGTCTTTCTCCTGCCAGCCGAGACGCTGAACCAGGACGATCTCTTCATCGATTCGCTCCCTCTCGCCGACTTCCGCGATGCGCTTGCTCCGGCAAGGGTGGTGCCCGCCTGGGAGCTGACCTCGGCGCTGGAGGCCCTGTGAGGGGCCGGCTTCCGGTGGTGGCGGTGGTGGGGCGTCCCAATGTGGGCAAGTCCACCTTCTTCAACCGGGTGCTCGGCGAACGGCTGGCCATCGTGGACGACCAGCCCGGGGTGACGCGCGACCGAAACTTTGCCCGGGCAGACTGGGCGGGACGGGGCTTCTTCATCGTGGACACGGGAGGGGTGATCGAGGGAAGCGACGAGCCTCTCGATCGCCAGGTCCGAAAGCAGGCGCTCGCGGCCGTCGAGGAGGCGGACCTGATCCTCTTCGTGGTCGATGGCCGGAGCGGGCCGCATCCGCTCGACGAGCGGCTGGCCGAGGTCCTGCGCGGGGCCGGGCGCCCGATTCTTCTCGTAGTGAACAAGATGGACAACCTCCCGAGGGATGTCGGCCACCACGAGTTCTGGGCGATGGGGTTTGGCGAGCCAGTTCCGGTGAGTGCGATCTCGGGGAAGGGTTCGGGCGACCTTCTGGACCGGGTAATCGAGCTTCTTCCCGAGGAGGACCCCGAGGCAGGCCCGAAGGGTGACCTGCGCATCGCCGTGATCGGGAAGCCGAACGTGGGCAAGTCGTCATTCATCAACCGGCTTTTCGGGGAAGATCGAGTCGTCGTGAGCGATGTCCCCGGGACGACGCGGGACCCGGTCGATTCGACCCTGCGGTACCATGGGAAGGAGCTTGTCTTCATCGACACGGCCGGCCTCCGCCGACAGGCCCGGGTCTCCGAGCCGATCGAGTACTACTCGACCCTCAGGACGGCACGGGTCGTGCGGGAGGCCGATGTGTGCCTCGTTCTCGTCGATGCCGAGGAGGGTGTCACGGGGCAGGACCTGAAGATCCTGGAGAGTGCGTGGGAGGCCGGGTGCGGTGTCGTACTCGGGATCAACAAGTGGGACCTGGTCGAGAAGGAGACGATGTCGACGGCCCGCTACGAGCAGGAGGTGCGGGGCCGAGCGCCCTTTCTGCAATGGGTTCCCTTTCTCTTTCTTTCGGCTCTCACGGGACAGCGGGTGCGGCGAACTCTCGACCTCCTTCTCGAGGTCGCGGAGGAGCGGGCCCGCAGGATCTCGACCTCGGAAGTCAACGAGGTGCTCGAGGCGCTCGTGCAGCACCAGCCCCCACCACACTCGAGGGGGCGTCAGGTCAAGCTGCGCTACGCCACACAGGTCGAGGCGGCGCCTCCGACCTTCGTGGTCTTCTCGAACCTTCCGAAGGAGGTGCCGGACCACTATGCCCGATACCTGCACAACGGTTTCCGGCGTGCCTGGGGCTTCATGGGTTCCCCTCTCCGTATTCGTTTGCGTGCGTCAGCACGAAGGGAAGGGGAGCGGGTGGGATGACGGAATGGCTCTTCGTGTTCGCAGCTTACCTCGTCGGGTCGACGCCGACGAGCCTATGGGTCGGGCGCGCGTTCCATGGGGTCGACCTGCGACGCGAGGGAAGCGGGAACCTCGGGGCAACGAACGCGTTTCGGATCCTTGGCTGGAGATCGGCTCTTCCCGTGGTCGTGGTCGATATCCTGAAGGGGTGGGCGCCGGTCGCCCTCTTCCCCCTTCTCATCGGGGGAGTGCCGAACGACGGATGGCTGATCGCGATCGGGGCAGCGGCCGTGGCCGGGCACGTCTTCTCCTTCTGGGTCGGCTTCAGGGGAGGGAAGGGGGTTGCTACGAGTGCCGGTGTCTTTCTTGCCCTCGCGCCGACCGCTCTCCTCGTCGCACTGGTCGTCTGGCTGGCCGTTGTGGCAACAAGTGGCTACGTGTCGCTCGGCTCGATCCTGGCGGCGGTCGCCCTGCCTCCGGCCGTCATGCTCACTCCCCATCGAGGGGGAGGGGCCGTGACTCTCTTCGCACTCGGCCTCGCCGGTTTCGTGATCTGGGCTCATCGAAGCAATATTCGCCGCCTCGCTCGGGGCGAGGAGAGCCGCTTCCGAAGAAGAGGGGCCGACACGCGGGGAGCCGGACATGAGTGAGCATTCCGGCCTGCGTGTGGGGGTCCTCGGGGCGGGTAGCTGGGGGACCGCTCTGGCCCTTCTCCTTCACGGAAATGGACACGAGGTCCGGCTCTGGACGCACGACCCGGCGGTGGTGCGAGAGGTGGAGTCGTTCGGGGAGAATCGAAGCTACCTCCCGGGCGCACGGGTGCCGGACGAGCTTCGCGTCCGGGCCTCCCTCGAGGAAGTGGTCGAAGGCTCCGATCTCCTTGTCTCGGTCAGCCCCGCGCAGTTCGTCGCCCAGGTGATCGAGCAGGCAGGGCCGATGATCGGGACCGAAACCATCGTCGTGAGTGCTTCGAAGGGGATCGAGACGGACACCCTGCGCCGAATGGACGAGGTGATCGTGCCCCTCCTGCCGTCCGGAGCACGCGACATCTTTTGTGTGCTCTCGGGTCCCTCCTTCGCGGTCGAAGTGGCTCAGGGACTCCCGACGGCCGTTGTGATCGCCTCGCGTTCGCGCGAGGCCCGTCTGCGGGCGCAGCAGGTCTTCTCTTCTTCCGCCTTCCGGGTCTACACGAATCCAGACGTCGTGGGCGTCGAGCTGGGAGGGGCGGTGAAGAACGTGATCGCGCTTGCCGCCGGGGTGGTCGCGGGGCTCGGGTTCGGTCACAATACGCAGGCGGCGCTCATCACACGCGGGCTGGCCGAGATCACCAGGCTCGGCCTCGCGCTCGGAGCCGAGGCCGCGACCTTCTCGGGGCTCGCCGGGATGGGTGACCTCGTTCTGACCTGCACTGGAGAACTCTCCCGGAATCGAAGTGTCGGGGTGCGACTGGGCCGGGGCGAGCGCCTGGAGGGCATTCTCGAAGGGATGTCGGCCGTCGCCGAGGGGGTGCGCACCACACCGGCCGTTCACTCTCTGGCCCTGCGCCATGGCGTCGAAATGCCGATCACGGCCCGCGTTCACGCCATCCTCTCCGGAGACCTCGACCCGGCCGAGGCCGTGCGCGAACTCATGATGCGGGACCCACGCCCGGAGGCCTGGCGATGACACGGCAAGACACCCGTGAAGGGGCACGCGGGCCGGACGACCCGATCATGGCACGGGAATACTACTCCATCGGGGAGGTCTGTGACCTCGTGGGGCTGAAAGCCCACGTCCTCCGGTACTGGGAGTCCCAGTTCAGCGCGCTACGACCTCGGAAGAACCGCGCGGGCAATCGCGTGTACCGTCCCAAGGACGTCCAGCAGGTGCTCCTCCTGAAGCGACTCCTGTACGAAGAGAAGTTCACGATCGAAGGCGCACGGCAACGACTCCGGGAGATGCGCGGGGAGGGAAGCCTGGCCGAGGAGCGCTCCGATGTCGTTGGCCCTGAACTCCTCTCCGCGATGAAGGAAGAGCTCGAGGCGCTCCGTGAACTCCTTTCCTTGCCGGATGGCCTCTCCGGGGGCTGAAGCCGGGTCCGTCCGCTCCAACCTTGCCTCATGAATATCCTCTGCACGAACGACGACGGGTTCCTCGCAACAGGCCTGCAGGTGCTGGCCTCGGCCGCTTCCGAACTCGGGGCCGTGACCGTGGTCGCACCGGACCGCGAGCAGAGCGCTACGAGTCACTCCCTCACCCTCCACCACCCCCTGAGGAGTCGCAGGGCCTCGGATGGAACACTCGTCGTCGACGGAACGCCGACCGACTGCGTGATCCTCGCGGTGAACGCCCTGCTTGAGCACCGGCCGGACATTTGCCTGTCGGGTGTAAACCATGGTCCGAACATGGGAGAGGACGTTCTCTACTCCGGCACTGTGGCCGCTGCGATGGAGGCGACGGTGCTGGGCGTGCCGGCCGTTGCCATCTCGTACGCCGGACCTGACTTCGAGTCGATCGAGGCTTGGCGAGAGCCACTCGTGGCCCTCCTGGCCCGCATCCTGGAGCGGCGTGACTTCCCCCGGTCTACCCTCCTGAACGTGAACCTGCCAGCGATCGAGCCCGACGAGATCAAGGGGGTCCGGGTCACGTCGCTGGGGGAGCGGCGCTACGCGGACTCCCTCACCCGCGCCTTCGATCCGAGCGGTCGGGAGTACTTCTGGATCGGGGGAGGAGCGCCGGAGTGGCGCGGTGATGGAGCTTCGGACTTTCGGGCGGTGGAAGAAGGCTTCA
>SLDT01000131.1 GCA_007125125.1 Gemmatimonadota bacterium
CCCCCGCCGAGATCCGCCCCGCACTCGCCCCCTCACGCGACCGCCTCCCACCCGACGCCCCCATGCCCCCACGCCGCGACCTTCGGGTGCAGGATCTCGGCCATGATCTCGAGGGACTCGACGATGCGTGGCCCGGGCCGGTTGAAGAAGTGGTGGCCGTCGGCCAGGGCGAGCCGCCCTTCCTCCACGGCCGGAAGACGGTCCCATCCGGGAAGGCGGGTGAGCGCATCGAGCTCGCGGCGGGTGCGCCCGATCGTGAACCCGCAGGGAATCACGACGACGACCTCGGGTTCGGCGGCCCGGATCTCGTCCCAGGTGACGAAGGGGGAGTGCTCCCCGGGGCGCCCGAGGAGGTTCTCGCCTCCGGCCATCTCGACGAGTTCCGGGATCCAGTTGCCCGCGACCATGAGGGGGTCGAGCCACTCGATGACGACCGTGCGCGGGCGCGGGCCTCCCTCGACGCGCGCGCGGACCGCGTCCATCCGGCGGCGGAGGGTGGCGGTGAGGGCGCGGCCCCGCTCGCTCACCCCGAGCTCCGCGGCGATCCGCTCCACGTCGGCGAGGAGTTCGGCGAGCCCCGCGGGTGCGAAGGAGATGATGCGGGGTGGCGGATCGAGCACGGCCGCACAGGCGGCCTCGATCTCCTCGGCGCTGACCGCGCAGACCTCGCACTGGTGCTGGGTCACGATGACCTCGGGGCGTGCCTCGCGCAGGCGCCCCGCATCGACCCGGTAGACCGAGAGGCCCTCCTGCACGAGCGCACGCACGCGCTCGTCGATCGCGTAGCTCGTCCCGTCGGCCTCGAACTTCGGCTCTGTCGCGAACGGAAGGTCGCGGACGGCGGCCGGCACGTCGCACTCGTGCGAGCGGAGCACGAGCCGATCCCCCAGGCCGAGGGCGCAGACGATCTCCGTCGCCGCCGGAAGAAGCGACGCGATGCGCTGCGGGGTGCCCGCGGGCGCGTTCGTCATGACCCGAGGATCCCGGCCAGTTGCCGGCGAAGCTCGGGGACCCGGTTCTGCACCACGTCCCACCCCCTCGCGCGGTGGACCCCGAGCGAGCGGATCTCGGGCTCGGCATCCAGGAGGCGCCGGATAGCCTCGTCTCGGGTCACGGAAGGCGGTGTCATGAATGAAAACTACGGCAGGGCCATCCCGCCGGAAAGGCACGCCCGGCGGCGAACCCGTCGCGCCCGAGCCCGGGCGGCCGACCGGCAGACTGGACTGGCCTCAACGCCCGGAGTTCGGTGCCCCGGGTCAGCAACGGGACCGGTACCGCATGGTGGAGCGGCGCTGCGCGCCGCACTCATACGTCCCTTATGGCGAGATCGCAGGAATGCGTAACTGGGGCGCGCCTCGCGCGCCAACCTTCTCATGGAGGCCGCCGGAGATCGCGGGAGGGGGCTCGAGACCGCCGGAGGGAGCCGGGGGGAGCCAGCCGACGAAGTCCTTCGCGTTCCGCGGAAAGCGCCAGCGCTCGTGGATCCCCCGTCCGGCCAGCGAGTCAGCCGGCTTGTTCCCCATCGTTGAGGGCGCCGCACCCCGTCCTGGCGCCGCAAATGTCTGCGTCCGTGCACTCGGTGTGATCGAAGGCAGACATTTCCGTCGGATTTCGCCGGATTCGTCTGCGTTCGATGATGCGGGCGGCAGCGGAGGCAGACGTTTGCGTCGGAATCCGCCTCAAACGTCTGCGTTCGATGGGCGCTGTGACGCGGACGCAGACATTTGCGTCGCCCCGGTGCGGGCGGCGGAGCGGCCGGTGTCGGATCGGGCGATAGGACCGGGCGGTGGGGGCGTGCTAGCGCGCGGCCGCGGCGTCAAATCGTGGAGCGGCGCTGCGCGCCGCACTCATACGTCCCTTCTGGCGAGATCGCAGGAATGCGTAACTGGGGCGCGCCTCGCGCGCCAACCTTCTCATGGGGGCCGCTGGAGATCGCGGGAGGGGGCTCGGGACCGCCGGAGGGAGCCGGGGGGAGCCAGCCGACGAAGGTCTTCGCGTTCCGCGGAAAACGCCAGCGCTCGTGGATGCCCCGTGCGGCCTGCGAGTCAGCCGGCTTGTTCCCCATCGTTGAGGGCGCCGCACCCCGTCCTGGCGCCGCAAATGTCTGCGTCCGTGCACTCGGTGTGATCGAAGGCAGACATTTCCGTCGGAATTCGCCGGATTCGTCTGCGTTCGATGATGCGGGCGGCAGCGGAGGCAGACATTTGCGTCGGAATCCGCCTCAAACGTCTGCGTTCGATGGGCGCTGTGACGCGGACGCAGATATTTGCGTCGCCCCGGCGCGGACGGGCGGGTCCGGCGGAGGGGGCTGCACGACGCAGACTCTCGCGTTCCGCGGAAAGCGCCGGCATTCGTGGATGCCGCGTGCGGGCGCCGAACCCCGGCCGAAGCCGCGCCCAACCCGCGCCGCACCCCGTCCCGGCGGCGAGAACGTCTGCCCAAGTTCGCTGGAAGAGCCAGGTGCAGACGTTATCGCCGGCTGGAGGGGCGCCCAACCGCCGGCCCCGCCCCCCGGCCTCGATCCGCCAGGAGCGCCCGCTCGAGCATCTCGGCCGTCCACGCCTCGGCCGCAGCGGGACTCCAGCCGCACTCTCCGACGAGCCGGACCCACACCCCGTGGTGCAGGAGCGCGTAGATCGTGTCGGCCGCGGTGTCGGCACACATCCCGGCCCCGAGCGCTCCGAGCTCCGCCAGCCGCCGGGCGATCCGGCCCGCGCCGGCCCGGCTCCGGGCGCGCCCCTCGGCCCAGGCCGCAGCCACCTCCGGCTCAGTCGCCGCCCCCTCCATCAGGAGCTCCACGATGTCGCCCGCCCCCTCCATCAGCCGCCGTCGCAGCGACGCCGTGAGCGCCAGAATCACCCGCGGGTCGCAGGCGCACGCGATCTCCCGCTGGATCTCGGCCACCTTCCCTTCCCGGTCGACCAGGTCGTTCAGCGCCAGGAGGAGCTCACCCTTCGTCCCCACACTGTTGTACACCGTCTGGGGCGACACCCCCGCCGCCGCCGCGATCGCCGCCACCGAGGTCCGCGCGTACCCCCCTTCCGTGAAGAGCTGCCGCGCAGCCTCGAGAATCCGCTCCCGCGTCTCCCGCGCCCGCGCCTCGCGGATCTCGGAATGGTAGCTTCTGGACTTCACTTGACTCATCATCAAGTGAATTATACCCTGTCCCTCCCCCGAGGTCGAGACCTCACCCCCAACGAGCCCTCAACAGGGAGGAAGGCATGCATCCGCAAGCAGAGATCGGAGCCCCGCGTCCGGCAGCCGCCCCCGACGCCGGAGACGAGACGGCCCGCCGCATCGGTGGCTTCGCAGCGCTCGCCTTCGCACTGGGTGTCGTCCTGGCCAATGGGGCCATGGCCGGCGGGCCGACCCCGAACCTCTCCGTCGACGAGGCCGCGGCCTGGTACGCCGCCGACGGCGGACGCGCCATGTTCGCGGTCGCGATGGTCGCGCTCACCTTTCCCGCGCTCCTCGTCCTTGGCGGGGCCCTCGTCGAGCTCTCCCGGGAGCGGGCCGGGGCCCGGGTCTGGAGCCTCGTCGGTGCCCTCGGTGGAGCCGCCATGGTCGGGGTCTTCTCGATCGTCGCCTCGGCTCAGGTGGCGGCCGTGCTCCTGGCCGACGCGGGAGGACCGGCCTTCGAGGTGGCATGGCACATCCACAACGGGGCCTTCGCGGTGAACATGAGTGTGCTCGGGGCGGCCTTCCTCGGGTTCGCGCTTGCCGCCCACGGCGCGGGCGTAAGCCCCCGATGGCACCGGACGCTCGGGGTGATCGGTGCGCTCCTCCTCCTCGCGACCGGGTTCGCGAACGCCTGGGTGGCGGCGGGCTCCCCCGTGGTCTTCGTGGGCTTCGGAGGCTTCCTCCTGTGGCTCGTCTGGCTCGGCGTTCTCGGGGTGCGGCTCCTGAAGGGGTGAGCCGCCCGGGGTTCAGGGCTCCGGCGCTCGCATGAGATCGAAGACCACGATCTGGGCGACGCCGAAGGGACCCTCCGCGTGCGCGACGCCGATCCGCTCACCCGCGTCGAGCACATGCCAGTCGGCAGGGAGGTCGATCCAGCAGCGCTCCCCGCTCTCAAGCTCCACGACGGTCCAGGGCGCGAGATCCCCTTGCGGCGCCCGGTCGGCGGTCTGGGTTCGAATCCACGCGGAGCCGCCAGAGGTGACGACGATGAATGGCGCAGGCGGCGTCCAGGCAGGCCGATGGAACGCTTCCCGGACCCGCTGCGGAGTGAAGTCCGCTGGGTCCGCCGCGATCCCCCGCGTCCGGATGGTCCGCACCATCGACTCGGACAGGACCGTGGCGAGCGAATCAACCCGGGCGACGGGAAGGTCGAGCGGTTCGTAGGGAACTTCGATCCTCCGCACTCCCCCAGACCCCGGCAGCCAGGAGTGGAGGGTCATCGTCACACGTGCTCGATCGCCGCCCGTACGGCGATCGAGTACCACCACCCACTGCCCGTTCGGAGCGACGGCCCAGAGCGGATCATCGGAAAAGGGCTGGCGAGAAACCCGGGTCACCTCCCCGGCCCGGATCTGGAGAGTTCCCGCCCTCAGCGACATCACATGGAGCGTATCGCCTTCCGCGGGGTCGCGCACGGACTCGGGGACCCGCGAGACCAGCCGCTCCTGCGGGGCACCGGAGGGAGGGGTGCGGGCAACGTAGAGGGCCGACCCGTCGGTTAGCGCGGCCGCCCGCCCCCCCGTCGGGAGGGCCCGCGAGTCCAGGAATCGGCCCGTCGACGCCGAGATGTAGCTGAGGCGGCCGATCGCCAGATCCCACACCCACACATCGTCCCCGAAGAACCCCGTGAGAACGGGGGAGCGGAACTCCCCCGGCCCGACCCCGTCGCGACCGATGGAGCGCAGCTCACCACCCCCCAGATCGAAGAGCCGGACCCGGTGTGCAGCCGGCTCCGCGATCAGGACCACGTCTTCCGAGGGCGCGAGCGCCCCGGCCGCCACCGGGGCGAGCGCATCGGGCCCGTCGACCGAGCCCCAGCGTGCCCGCTCGGACACGCTCCAGCGGCACGGATCATCAGCGCCCGGCTCCGCCAGCGGCGCGCCGGAGAGCGGAACCACTGCCAGGAGCAGCCCGCCCACCCCCCGAGCGAGGCCCCGAACCCGCCGATCCCCTGAGACTGCCACGGGTCGCATCACACCCCCGACCATCGCAGCGGGGCTATGCCCGCCGGAACGGGACCCGCGCCCGGGACTGACCGGATCTCAGCGACTGATTGCAAGGCTCGTCGCAACGCCAGGCCCGGAACGAAATGGTCTGCTCCGCTCGCATCAAAGGGCCCACACTCGCTCAGGTACGCTCGGGTCAGCAGAGCCGTGGGATCCGAGAAACCATCGGTACCATCTCCACAGTGAGGGCAGGTGTGGCACTCCTGATACCCGTAGAGAAGGCATCCACCCATTTCTCCCTGCTCCAGATCCACCTCACACGAAGTGGACCCAGGCGCGGGGTTCCCGTTCGATGCATAGCAACCCGGCGATCCGATCACAGAGCCGTCGGGGTCGCAGTACCAGCAGAACCCGGGGGGAGCGCCCGGCCCCTGCGCCGCGAGGTGCCCAGGCCCGAAGAGGGCCCCGGTGAGCACCCCGATGGAGGCTGCTGCCGAGGAGTCAGCGTTGGGGTTCACATCCCCGGGGAACGCGGCGGTAAGCGCCCAGCAAAGGGGCAGGATGATGAGGCCTCGCTTCAGATGGTCCATCGTGGCACCTCCTCGAAAGGGTTCATCCAGCAGGCGGCGATCCGCCCGTGGAGCGGAGGGCTCGCCCGACTCACGCTTCGGAGCACCCCCGCGCAGGAGTTCCGCCCTGTCAGCATGTGCCTCCCGCCTGAACCCTCAGACACTACGGGTGACACGTTTCGGACGGCTGTGCGCTCCAAGGTACTCTCTCTCTCTCTCTCTCTCCGCAAGTCCCAGGCCAGATCAGGTACGGGCACTGCCCACTCAGCAATCGCCTCTCGACGCCTTCACCGAAACCCATCTTGCTGTGCCACATACCTTTCGTGCAAGTCGTGACCGCCCTCGTCCCGGCCGGGTGGTGGCCGCCTGTCGTGGCTGGTCACCGACACTGGTGCTGGCCATGACGCGTGGACGAGGGCTTCCGATCGGCCAGCGATCCTCCTGTGGCTCGGCGTGCTCGGGGTGCGGCTCCTGAAGGGGTGAGCCGCCCGGGGTTCAGGGCTCCCGCGCTCTCACGAGATCGAAGACCACGATCTGGGCGACGCCGAAGGGACCCTCGGTGAGGGCGACGCCGATCCGCTCACCCGCGTCGAGCAGTTGCCAGTCAGAAGGGAGGTCGATCCTGCAGCGCTCCCCGCTCTCAAGCTCCACGACGGTCCAGGGCGCGAGATCCCCTTGCGGCGCCCGGTCGGCGGTCCGGGTTCGAATCCACGCGGAGCCACCCGAGGTGACGACGAGGGCCGATGCAGGCGGTGTCCAGGCAGGCTGATGAAACGCTTCCCGGACCCTTTGCGGAGAGAAGTCGGCAGGATCCGCCGGGATCCCCAGCGAGCGGATGCTCCGGAGTGCGGATTCGGAAAACGCCACCGCAACGGAGTCCAGCTGCGTGGTAGAGAGCGTGAGTGCTTCGTAAGGTACCTCGATCAGCTCCGGCTCCTCGGCTCCGGACCGCCACGCGTGAAGCGACATCAAGGTGGCTTCGGGATCGCCAAGCGTCCGGCGGTCGAGGACGACGGCCCATCTCCCGTTGGGCGCAGCCCCCCAGAGCGGATCGTCGGAGAAGGGCTGCCGAGCGGTGCGAGTCACCTCCCCGCTCCGGATCTGGAGAGTTCCTGCCTCCACGGACATCACATGGAGCGTATCCCCTTCCGCGGGGTCGCGCACGGACTCGGGGACCCGCGAAACCAGCCGCTCCTGAAGGGCACCGGCGGGAGGGGTGCGGGCAACGTAGAGGGCCGACCCGTCGGCGAGCGCGGCCGCCCGCCCCCCCGTCGGGAGTGCCCGCGAGTCCAGGAATCGGCCCGTCGATGCCGAGATGAAGCTGAGGCGGCCGAGCAGCAGGTCCCACACCCACACATCGTCCCCGAAGAACCCCGTGAGAGCGGGGGAGCGGAACTCCCCCGGCCCGACCCCGTCCCGACCGATGGAGCGCAGCTCACCACCCTCCAGATCGAAGAGCCGGACCCGGTGTGCAGCCGGCTCCGCGATCAGGACCGCATCTTCCGAGGGCGCGAGCGCCCCGGCCGCCACCGGGGCGAGGGCATCGGGCCCGTCGACCGAGCCCCAGCGTGCCCGCTCGGACACGCTCCAGCGGCACGGACCATCAGCGCCCGGCTCCTCGGCGCCCGGCTCCTCGGCGCCCGGCTCCGCCAGCGGCGCGCCGGAGAGCGGAACGATCACCAGGAGCAGCCCGCCCACCCCCCGAGCGAGGCCTCGACCCCACCGCTCCCTTGAGACCGCCACGGGTCGCATCATGTCGCTGGCCTCCGAGGCACGCCCTCCCCCGA
>SLDT01000213.1 GCA_007125125.1 Gemmatimonadota bacterium
ACGGAGGCGATCCTGAGCTACCTCGCCTGGCTGAACGAGACGTGGGATTCGGAGCGCGGAGGGCCGCCATGAGGCTCGCCCGCCTTCCGGCCCTCGCCGGCTTCGCCGCGGTCGCCGCGCTCCTCGCCGGGTGCGGGGGCCCGCAGTCGATCATCGGGACGATGAACCCGGCCGCGCGCGAGATCGAGGGCCTCTGGTGGATCGCGTTCACGAGCACGGGCGTGCTCTCGGTCCTGGTCTTCGGGGGCCTCTTCTGGGGGGTGCGCCGCAGCCTGCGGGCGGGCCGCACGCACCCCGCCGACGACCCCGACCCCGCCACCCGTGCCCGCGAAGACCGCTGGATCCTCATCCTCGGCGCGGGGCTGCCGGGGGTCTTCCTCACGGGGTTCCTGATCGTGGCGGTCGGGACGGGCTTCTCCGTGGCCGAGCCCCCCTCGGAGCCCACCCTCACGGTCGAGGTGATCGGGCACAAGTTCTGGTGGGAGGTGATCTACCCGGAGCACGGGATCGTGACGGCGAACGAGCTCCACATCCCGGTCGGGGAGCCGATCGAGGTGCGGGTCACCTCGGCCGACGTGATCCACAGCTTCTGGGTGCCGAAGATCTCTCCGGGCAAGATCGACATGGTCCCGGGCCGCACGAACGTGATCTGGATGTCGGCCGACGAGCCGGGCGCCTACCGGGGCCAGTGCACGGAGTTCTGCGGGGTCCAGCACGCCCTGATGTCGATGCTCGTCGTGGCCGAGGAACCGGACGACTTCGAGGCCTGGCTCGCCCGGCGCGGCCGCCCCCTCGCGCTCCCGGACGAGCCCGAGCTCCTGCGCGGCCTCGAGGTCTTCACCGATGCCGGCTGCGCGGCCTGCCATACCATGGACGGCCGGGTCCGAACGGCGGTGACCGGCTCGCCCGGCCCCGACCTCTTCGACCTCCGGTCGCGGCGCACCCTCGGCGCCCTCGCGGCCGAGAACACGCGCGAGAACCTCGAGGCCTGGATCGTCGATCCGCACCGCTTCAAGCCGGGGGTGCGGATGCCCGCGCACCGCCTCGGCGAGGACGACCTCGCCGCCCTCGTCACCTACCTCGAGAGCCTCGGCCGATGACGAGCGAGCACGAGCCCGCCGAGCGGCCCCCCACCCCGTCCGCCCCCGAGGAGGCCTTCCACGAGGAGCTCTCCCGGATCTGGGCCCCTCCGCCCGGCCTTCTCGGTTTCTTCACCGCTGTGAACCACCGGGTGGTCGGGATGCGGTTCATGGTGACGGCCTTCGTCTTCTTTCTCCTGGCGGGGCTCCTCGCGGTCGCGATGCGCCTCCAGCTCACCCTTCCGCTGCTCGGCGTGCTCTCGCCCGAGGCCTACAACCAGGCCTTCACGATGCACGGCTCGACGATGATGTTCCTCTTCGTCCTGCCCTTCGTCGAGGGCCTCGGGATCTACCTCGTCCCCCTCATGATCGGGGCGAGAGAGATGGCCTTTCCCCGGCTGAACGCCTTCGGGTACTGGATCTTCCTCTTCGCGGGGGTCTTCCTCTTCATCGCGTACCTCTCCGGGCACGGTCCCGACAGCGGCTGGTACAACTACCCGCCCCTGACCGGCCCCGGCTTCCGTCCGGGGGCGAACATCGACTTCTGGGTGGTGCTCATCACCTTCCTCGAGGTCTCGGCCCTCGTGGCCGCCGTCGAGATCATCGCGACGATCCTCAAGCATCGGGCCCCTGGGATGTCACTCAACCGGATGCCGGTCTTCGTCTGGGCGCTGTTCATCACCGCCCTCATGATCGTCTTCGCGATGCCCGGGCTCATTCTCACGAGCCTCATGCTCGGGCTGGACCGCATCGTCGGGACCCACTTCTTCAACGTGGCCGCGGGCGGAGACCCCTTCCTCTGGCAGCACCTCTTCTGGTTCTTCGGCCACCCCGACGTCTACATCATGCTCCTCCCGGCGATCGGGGCGATCTCGATGATCATTCCGACCTTCGCGAGGCGCCCCCTCGCCGGCTACCTCCCCGTCGTGGTCTCGATCGTGATCGTGGGGATCCTCAGCTTCGGGGTCTGGGTGCACCACATGTACACCGTCGGGCTCGCCATGGTCGGGCTGAACTTCTTCGCCGCGGCGAGCATGCTCATCACGATCCCGAGCGCGATCTGGATCTTCGCCTGGATCATCACGATCTGGAAGGGACGCCTCGCCTCGCTGAACACGGCGATGCTCTTCTCGCTCGGCTTCATCGTGCTCTTCATCCTGGGGGGCATCACGGGGATCATGATCGCGGCCGTCCCCTTCAACTGGCAGATCCACGACACGCAGTTCATCGTGGCCCACTTCCACTATACGATGGTGGGCGGCGTCGTGCTCCCGGTCTTTGCCGCGGTCTACTTCTGGTTCCCCAAGTTCACCGGCCACTTCCTCGACGAACGGCTCGGAAAGTGGCACTTCTGGCTCTTCGTCATCGGGTTCAACCTCACCTTCCTCCTGATGCACCTGACCGGGATCGAGGGGATGCCCCGTCGCGTCTACACCTACCTCCCCGGGCTCGGCTGGGACTGGCTGAACGCACTCTCCACCGCGGGAGCCCTCGTGATGGGCGCGGGCGTCGGAGTCTTCGTCTGGAATGTGCTCCGGAGCTGGCGCGGAGGAGCCCCGGCCGGCCCCGACCCCTGGGGCGGAGACAGCCTCGAGTGGGCCACGGCCTCCCCGCCACGGAACTACAACTTCCTGCGGATCCCCCTCGTCACGGGCCCCCACCCCGTCCGCGACGGCGTCGTTCGCGAGTCGAAGGCGCGCCCCGCCTGGCTCGAGGAGCTCACCGAGCGGCCCGAGGGGCGCAGGGAGAACATCGTCACCAGCGTCCTCGCCGCCGAGCCCGAGGGTCGCGCCGTGCTCCCGACCCCCTCGCCCTGGCCCTTCTGGGCCGCGATGGCGCTCTCCGTGGCCTTCCTCGGCGCGGTCTGGACCCCCTGGCTCGTCCCCGTCGGGCTCCTGCTCACCTTCGTGGCCCTCGTCGGATGGCACTGGCCCCGCGACCCGGAGCGCCCATGAGCGACGCGCCCCGCACCGCCGGCCCCCCCTCTGGTTACCCCTCCGGCCCCCCCCGGGCGCTCCCCGATCAGCTCACCGGGCTCAGTTCCCCGATCATCTGGGGCGTGCTCCTCCTCGTCGCGATCGAGACCACGCTCCTTGCACTCTTCGTCGCGAGCTACTTCTACCTCTGGCTCGGCGCCGCCACCTGGCCCCCGCCCGGGGTCGCCCTCCCCGACCTCGTGCGCCCCACCGCAGCACAGCTCCTCCTCCTCGCGAGCCCCCTCCCGGTCTGGCTCGGCCTGCGCGCCCTCGTCCGGGGCCAGGCGCGCCCCCTCCTCGTCGGCCTCCCCCTCGGCCTCGCCCTCGCCGCCGGGTACCTGCTCGTGAACGCCCTCGAGTACGCCGGGCGCGGATACGGCTGGGACACACATGTCTACGGATCGCTCGACTGGGCCATGGGCGGATACGCCGCCCTCCACGTCACGGCCGTCATCCTCGCCGGCGCCACCGTCTGGGCCTTCGCGCTGCGGGGCCACTTTCACCGCGGACGCTACACCGGGGTCCAGGCCCTCCTGATCTACTGGGCCTTCGTCGCCCTCGGCTCGCTCCTCTTCTTCGCCGTCCAGTACCTTGCGGGCCGCTGGTGAGGAGGACGATCCGCTGATGCGCCCCGAACCCCCTTCGCCCCCCCCGGGCTCGACCCGGCCAGGCCCGACCCGGCCGGGCTCGACCGATCCGCGCTCGGCCTCCCTCCGATCCCCCCTCCTCTGGTTCGGCATCCTCGGCGGTATGTTCGCCTGGATCGCGCACCTCGGGGTCAGCTACGCCCTCATCCCCTGGATCTGCGCCACCGGCAACGAAGCCGCCTTCCACCTCCTGACCCTCCTCCTCGCACTCACCGCCGCCGCCGCCACCCTCGCCTCCGGCTGGATCTGGAGGAGCGCCCCCCCGCCCCCCATCGAGGACCCCGCGCAGCTCCGCCGCTTCCTCGGCCTCTTCGGGCTCTTCCTGAGCGGCTTCTTTCTCCTGCTCATCCTCGTCGAGGGACTCCCCGCCCTCCTCGATCCCGCTCCCTGCGAGGGGCTCCCCACCCTCGACCAGCCCATCGTCCTAGAGGAAGGCGCCCCGGTCACCGCCGGCCTCCCCCTCCCGAACCTCTGGCTCCCGAAGCACCCGCTCCCGAACCTCCCCCTGCCCCCGCTCGAGGGCCCGCGCCCCCTGCTCGCCTCCGACGGGCTCGTCGCACCGGGCCAGGCCTGGACCGCCTGGAACCCCGACCCCTGGATCCTCGGGCTCCTCGGGCTCCTCACCCTCACCTACCTGACCGGGGTCAGGCGCCTCTGGCGCACCGCCGGCCGGGGCCGGGGCCTCCCACGCCGCCGCGCCGACGCCTACCTCGCCGGTGTCGCCGTCCTCGTCCTGGCTCTCGTCTCGCCCATCGACGCCCTCGGCGAGACCCTCTTCTCGGCCCACATGGTGCAGCACATGCTCCTGATGGTCGTGGCCGCGCCCCTCCTCGTGCTCGGCCGGCCCGAGATCGCCCTCCTCTGGGCCCTCCCGCAGCCGCATCGCAAGCGGATCGCCACCCTCCCGCGCCGCTCACGCCCCCTGCGCATCGGGTGGAAGGCACTCAGCCATCCGCTGAGCGTCCTGGCGCTCCATGTCGGCACCCTCTGGCTCTGGCACGTGCCCACGCTCTACCAGGCCGCGCTCGCGAACAGCCTCCTCCACGGGCTCGAGCACGCCATGTACCTCGGCACCGCGATGCTCTTCTGGTGGGCCCTCCTGCGCGCCGGCCGGATGGGCCGCTGGCCCGGCTACGGGGCGGGGATCCTCTACGTCTTCGGGGCCGCGCTCCAGAGCGGTGCCCTCGGTGCCCTCCTCCTCTTTGCGAGGGCGCCCTGGTACCCTGCCCACGCGCCCGGGGCCGAGCTCTGGGGCATCGACCTCCTCGTCGACCAGCAGCTCGCCGGCACCCTCATGTGGGTGCCCGCCGGGCTCGTCTACACCGCGGCGATTCTCCTTCTCTTCGTCGCCTGGCTGCGCCGGGCAGACCGCACCGTCGCCCGCCGGGAAGGCCGCGGCTGGGAACTCGACCCACCCCCGCATGCCGATCGCGTCCGGGGCACCTGATCCGGGGGGAAGGCAGGTTGGAAGCAGGCCTCGCGCCCCGGCCCCGCCCGCTCACTCGTCGAGGGCGCGCCGTGCCTCCTCAATGCCCTCGTCCAGGAGGTCGCGCGCCTCCTCCATCCCCTCGCGGAACTGCTTCCACTCGTCGCCCTCCTTCGGGGGGGTGGAGCGCACCTTCGTGCCGACCTCCTCGAGCTGGCGGCGAAGCTTCTCGAGCTTCGGGCGCGTGCCCGCCTCCGAGCGCGCTTCGGCGCGGTCGACGCGGGACTGCAGTTCGTCGAGGCCCATGTTCCACTCTTCCAGCCTCTTCTGCAGTTCGGTGATGTACTCGTCGGAGTCAGCGGTCATGAATCGATACCATTCAAGGGTGAATGAAGAGCTTGCGGGCGGGTCCTTCCCGAGGAGCACCGGAAGCTGCCGTATTCGCGCGGGAGCCTCGCCCCTACTTCACCCCCCGGCAGTCCGGAGCCAGGAGATCAGCGCCACGAGGAGAAGGAGGACGAGACCCATGGCCTCGGCGCTGCGACGGATCTTCCGGTGGAGCATGGGCGGGTTCTGTCCGGTTGGGGTTCAGGAAGTGCGGGGCCGTTCCGCGGAACACCCTGCGGGCCCGACCGCGCGATCTCGTCCGTTCGGACCAGCAGTGCGCGCCGGCACGGCTCAGCCCCCGTCGGGGCGGGGGCCGTCGTCCGGGACCTCGCCCTTCGCGTCGGAGGCCTGTACGACTCCCTCATCCTGCGGTTTCTGGTACGAGGTGCCCTCGCGCTCGGTGGGCCGCTCCAGACCCCTTCGGTCGGAGCGCTTTGCCAGCATCGAGATGAGCACGGCCAGAGCAACCACGGCGAGGAGAATGAAGAGCAGGTATCCCATGAGCGCGCTCCGCGATGACCGGGCCATGGCGGGTTCCGAGGATGGTCGTCCGACCCCTCTTCCGCGGGCGCCCGGCATCGATCCCGGGAAGAGCGGGGCGTCCGGCGACGGGCTCCTCCGGCCGGACCCCCCCTGCCTTGAACCACCCCGGACCGGGGGAGATGTTTCGATCGCGGAGGCCGGATGTTCGCGACGCTGATCATGGGAGGCGTCCTCGGCTTCGTGGCCGGGATCGTGCCCGGGCCGTACGTCAGCCTCGTCGCGGCAACGACCCTCGAGCACGGGGGGAAGGCGGGCCGGCGCACGGCACTCGCACCCCTGGCAACCGAGCTCCCCGCACTCGTCCTCGCGGGAATCGTCCTGAGCCAGCTTCCCTCCGAGGTGCTTCGCTGGGTCGGGCTCGGAGGCGCCGGGCTCCTCATCTACGTGGCCTGGACGGTGTTCAGTGGCGCGCGCGAGCGGCGCGCGGGGAAGGGCAGCGCGGGCGCGGTAGCCGGCTCCGAGTCGCCGGATGACGGGGTGCCACGCCGTCTGCTCGAGGTGGTCCTGATCGGGCTCATGTCGCCGGGGCCCTGGGTCTTCTGGTTCTTCCTCGGCGGGCCCCTGCTCATGAACCGGTGGCATGTGGGGCCCCCGCACGCGGTGGGGTTCGTGGGTGCCTTCCTCGCACTCTTCGTCGGGGTGCTCCTCGCGCTCGCCTTCGCGGTCGAGTCGGGGAGCGAGCGGGTCGAGGCGAAGTGGCATCGGCGCTCCCTGTACGGGGTGGCGGGGCTGATGGTCGTGGCGGCGCTCGTGCTCGGGTGGCAGAGCTGGGCGGGGAACTTCGGCGACCTCGTGCTCTCCCCGGAGATGGTCGAGGACCAGCTTCCCTGACGGGCCACGCCTCCCGGGGCTTCGTGGACCGCCGGCGTCACCGCCCTCCGCCCCCCAGGTGGCTTTCTTTTCCTCCAACCAGAAGGGCAGCCCGAGGGAAAGACGTTTCTCCAGGAGAAAACCGGTCGTTTTTTCACCATTCGCTTCCACGGGGTCGGAGAAGTGCCAGAGATCGGAGAATTCGGGCGCTTGCCGGAGAAGGCCGGTCAATCGTTCCGCGGCCTCGTGGGGGGGCTGTTGCGGGGCCTCCGAATCGGCCAGGGCGAGAAGCATTACTCTGGAGGTTTTCTCCGAAAGAAAGGTCCGGACGAGGTTGAGGGCGGTGTCTTCGCGATCTTCGGGGAGCATTTCCAAGATGTGACCGAAGATGCGACCGGGTAGAAGAAAGTAAAGAGCGGCCATTGCCGCAGCGAAAAAAAGGAGGACGGCGGTGGAGGGGCGGAATTTCAAGAAAGACTCTCCCATGGCGGGTTGTTTGATTATGGGGAAAGGGCGGGCAGGATTTCCGCTCCCCCTTCTTTTGTGTGAAAAGCGTGCGGGAAAAGAAATCTTCAGCGAAAGTA
>SLDT01000192.1 GCA_007125125.1 Gemmatimonadota bacterium
CCTTCCGCTCCGATCCGCGGTGGGGAGACCGAGGCACGTCGCTCACTTTCCAGAAGGGCGGCCAGAGCAGCCGCGGTTCGCCGCTCCATCTCCGAGCCGGCGCTCGCAGGAGCGCTGGTCAGGTGCGGGTGCTCCTCGAGAAACCGAATCGAGAGCTCTCCGGCCCGGAAGTCCTCGTCCCTCATCACCTTGCGGTGAAAAGGGATACAGCTTTCGACCCCCTCGAGGACAAATTCGTCGAGAGCGCGCCCCATCCGGTCGATCGCCTCTTCTCTCGTCGGTGCCCAGGTGATCAGCTTTCCGAGGAGGGGGTCGTAGTGCAGCCCCACTTCGAAGCCGGGAGCGATCCCTCCGTCCCAGCGGACCCCCGGTCCCCCGGGGACGTCGAGATAGCGCACCCGTCCAGTCGCCGGAAGGAACCCGCCATCCGGGTCCTCCGCGGTAATTCGGCACTCGATCGCATGTCCCCGAAGCTCGATTCCATCCTGGACGAAGGGGAGGGGCTCGCCCGATGCAACCCGGATCTGCCACTGCACGAGATCGATTCCGGTCACGAGTTCAGTTACCGGATGTTCGACCTGGATTCGTGTATTCATCTCCAGGAAGTAGAACGACCCGTCCTGGTAGAGGAACTCGACCGTTCCGGCCCCCCGGTAGTCGACGGCACGCGCGGCGCGAACCGCGGCCTCCCCCATCTGTGCTCGCAGCTCGGGCGTGAGCACCGGCGAGGGCGCTTCTTCGACCAGCTTCTGGTGCCGCCGCTGGATCGAGCACTCCCGCTCGCCCAGGTGCACAACGTTCCCGTGCATGTCACCGAGGAGCTGGATCTCGATGTGACGCGGGCGATCGAGGTAGCGCTCGATGTAGACGGAAGCATCACCGAAGGCCCCCTCGGCCTCGCGTCGGGCCGCCTCGAGGGCGCGCGGGAGCTCTTCCGGTACATTCACGACACGCATTCCCTTCCCTCCCCCTCCCGCAGCGGCCTTCAGGAGTACGGGGAAGCCCATGCCGTGCGCAATTTCGAGTGCAGCCTCCGCATCGGAAACGGGGTCGGTCGTCCCGGGAACGATCGGAACCCCGGCCGCCTGCATTCGGCGCCGAGCCTCCGTCTTGTCACCCATGGCGAGGATCGTCTCGGCCGTGGGGCCAATGAAGACGAGCCCCGCCTCCTCGACCGCGCGGGCGAAGGGCGCCCGCTCGGCGAGGAAGCCGTATCCGGGATGGACCGCGTCGACCCCCGCACGTGCGGCGACTTCGAGAAGACGATCGACTCGGAGGTAGCTCTCGGAAGAGGGCGCGGGCCCGACCGGGTGCGCCTCGTCGGCCAGGAACACGTGCGGCGCCCCTCGGTCCGGCTCCGAATATACGGCGACGCTTCTGACGCCGAGTTCCCGGCAGGCCCGGATGATACGCACCGCGATTTCGCCGCGGTTCGCGACAAGGACGGATCGAATCACGGAACTCCTCCTGAACAGTTCGGTCGAGGCGGCCGAAGCGCCACGTCAGCGCATCGCCGCGGCGACGTCGATCAACGCGCCCGCAACGCGACGCACCCGCTCGGCATCACCGGCCAGCTCACCTCGTTCGATCCGCGAGGCATCGCCCCAGAGTTCCGACGCGAAGTCGAGCAGCGCGCCTCGCTTGACATCGCCCTCGCCCATCGCATCGATGCGGTCCAGCTCCGCCGCCACCTCGCCTGCGCGCGCAGCCGGGAGCCCGTCATGGCGCACGAGCTGGTCGAAGAAGGCCCGGGCGATCACGAACTCGGGCGGCCAGAACATCCGCGGCTGGTGCTGCGGGTTGAATTCCTCGAAGCGCACGAGCCTTGCCGCCTCGAGCTCGTTCTCGGTGAGAAACTCGTTCGCGGTGAGTTCGAGGACATCGAGACCCCGGGAGATCTCGGAGCCATAGATGTAGCCGTTGTACCAGTACGTCGACCAGTATCCCCCCGTGAACAGATCGTCGTCGCTGAGCGGTCCCCGATCGAAGAAGGCGATCTCGAAGGGATTCGAGGGGTCCGTGAAGTCGAAGACCGAGACCCCTCCCTGGTACCAGGCCTGGACCTTGATGTCACGCCCCGGCACGGGAACAAGCGAGCCGTTGTGGGCCACGCAGTTCTCCGTCGCCGTCTGCGGCGCCGGAAGCTTGTAGTACCCGGCCAGGTACATGCGCCCGCCCACGATTTGGAACAGCGCGTTCGCACCCCATTCCGGGAGGTCCGAGGCGAGACAGCGTGGCTGGCTCCCCCCGCCCCACTCATCGGTGAAGATCACCGTCGTCCCGTCGTTGTTGAAGGTCGCGGAGTGCCAGTAGGCGAAGTTCGGATCGACGACCTCGTCGAGTCGAACGGGCACCGCGGGGTTCGAGATGTCGAACAGAATGCCATTCCCGGAGCAGGCCCCTCCCGCGATCCCGAGTTCCGGGTAGGCCGTGATGTCATGGCACCGGTCCGTACCCCGGGTGGTCTGTGTGCCCTCTCCGTGGTCGCCGCCCTGCCAGAGCCCCGCGATTCGCCCTGTCGAACCGTCCGCAAAGACCCGGGGCGAGCTGATCCGCTCGGCCCTTTCCGGCGCATCGAGGGGAACTCGAATCACATCGATGCTCCAGTAGGCCGTCGTCGGATCATCCGGGTCCTGCACGTCGACGCATCCCGACAGCTCTTCGCCCGAGCGGGACGCGCTCGTTCCCGAGTTGTAGACGTAGAGCGTCGAGGGGTCGTTCAGGTCTTCCACGATGGTGTGGGTGTGCGATCCCCGACAGGTCTGCACTGCTGCGACCTGCCGCGGGTCGTCCAGGTCCGAGATGTCGAAGATCCGAACGCCCCGGAATCGATCGGGCGAGACGGCCTCGTCGACCCCTTGCGTCCCGCAGTCGATGCGCCCCCTCACCTCCTGCGCAGACATGAAGAGGAGGTTCCCGTAGACCGAGAGGTCTCCCTGACCGCCGGGGCAGACCACCGAGGTTCGGAGCCGCGGGTTCCGCGGGTCCGACACGTCGTAGATGTTGAAGCCGTGGTAGTTTCCGACGAAGACGAGGTCCCCCTGGAAGGCGAGGTCCGTGTTCGAGAAGCGACTGTCGCCCGGGGTCTCCGGGTTGTAGAAGCCGTCCGGGCGCGGCAGGTGCGCGAGGAGACGCATGTTCCACGATGCCTCCTCTGCATCCATCCATCCCGCACCGAGCCCGACCCTCGGATCGTTGTCGGGGGTGAACACCGGGTTCTGCTGGCCGTTCAGCAGGCTCGGAACCAGAAGAAAGGTGCCCAGGACCAGGGCCACCGAGGCCAGTCCTCTACGGGGAGTGCTCGAACCGCGGTCGTGGCCTTCGAGGCGTCGGAGGTGATTCATCTGCAGGGTTCTCCGGTGTTGCTGGGGTTCGGGTTGATCAGGACCGGGAGCGGCCCGGCCAGGAGGCCGGGTCCGGGTGCAGGGCTCAGCCCCCCCCCGGCGGGATGGTCCGAAGCAGGTTCAGCATTCGGGCGATTTCCATGCGCTGGTCGGCGTCCACATGGGAGGCGAAGCGGAAGATGTCCGTGTCCTGAGCGGCTCCGGGACTCGCGAAGAGTTCCTCCACCATCTCGATCGCCCCCTCGTGATGCAGGACCATGAAGCGAAGGAAGAGCCGGTCGAAGGCATCGCCCCGAGCGGCTTCCAGCTCGCGCATCTGTTCTCCAGTCAGCATGCCCGGCATGGGCGCAGCACCATGGTCATGGTGTCCCCCATGGGCGGCGTGGGCGTCATGCGTCCCGTGGGCCACCGCGAGCGCGTGTGCCGGGCCGGCGGTATCGGGGAGCTCGGCCCCACGATCCAGGAGCCAGCGGCTCATGAGCCGGATCTCGTCATCCTGGGAGCGGTCGATTCGCTCCGCGATTCGGTGAATCTCCGGCCGTTCCGTGCGCCCCGGCACCAGACGACTCATCTCGATCGCCTGGAGATGGTGCACGATCATGTGCTGCATGAAGCGAACGTCCGCCTCCGTGTGCAGGAGTCGAACGGTGCCGCGCTCCCCCTCGGGGAGGGCGCGTCCCCCCTCGCCCGGGGGGCCCGGCTGGACGACCGACGCGGGAGCGGGCAGCGTGGACACGGCCGTGGTCTGGCCCCCCGCGCACCCCCCGAGGGCCAGCGCGCCGAGAAGTGCCGGCACGACGAGCCAGTTTCGAGTTGCCGAACCCTTTTGAGTCATGACCTCGCGCCATCGAGTTCCAGTACGGACATCCCGCCCCGGACAAGTACGGGACAACACGAATGATCGCCAGAATCGTTCGGCGCGCGCAAGGCCGAACGAACCCCCCGTCCTCCCTCTCAGAAGCGGGCGCCCAGCGTGATCTCGGAGTTCCCGTCCCAGTTCGTGTCGGCTCCGCGGGCGGTCTGCCGCGAATCGTAGTTCGCGCGGACCCGGAACCGGAGCGAGACCACCTCGGTCAGGTCATAGGAGAGGGTGTTCGTGCTCGAGAGGCGGAACCGCCCGAAGGAATCGAAGACCGGGCGGTAGGAGCTGTTCGAGTCGACGTACACCTTGTCGCTGAGCACTTGTCGACGAAGTCGGAAGGTACCGGACCACCGGGTGAGGCTCACGTCGTCCGGCGTCGTTCCCCGTGCTCCGGGAGTGGCATAGGTCCGCTCTGCCAGGACCGAGAGGGAGAGGTCGATCCGATTTCTCCGATTCTCCGAGTCCTGGAAGCTCATCCGCATCCCGGCGCCGGTGTCGTACCGCAGTGCGATCCGGCGCTCGAAGGACGAGTGGATGTTCCCCTCCACGAAGGGTTGCCAGCGCTCCCTTGGACGGAAACCGAGCTGGCCGTCGGCCGTCCAGGAGCGCCGGCTCACGGTGGTTTCCCCATCCCCATCTGTGGAGGTGCCGTAGTTGAAACGGAATCGCGTCTGGGACTCGAAGACCTGGTCGGAACGGTTGATGTCTCCGCCCGCCGAGAAGGTGGTCTGATCCCGATTGCCGAAGAAGAAGTTGCCCCCGAGATCGGCCTGCACCCGCCAGGGGGTCCGCTGCGCCTCGAGCGCCTGGGGAACCAGAATGGGGAGCAGGACAAGGAAGCCCGCCATCCCGACCAGACTCGCTGTGTGTTTCTTCATGGGGTCACCTTGCCTCGATCGTTCGCGGAGTTGGGAAAGGTACGCCGTCCCGCCCTCGCGCGCACCCCCGGGCCCTCATTCGAGCGTCTCGTCGAGGATCCGGGCTCGAAAGGCAGCGAAGCCCTCGACCATGGTCAGTTCCCCATCCATGATCGCCGCGATCTCCTCGGCTTCCCTCCACTCGGCCTCGAGAGCTTCTGCCTCGGCGAGGTCGTCCAGTGCAATGCCGAGCGCAACCCGTTCCCGGAGGTCCAGATCACCGAGGGGAACCCCCATCGCTCCCAGGCCCCGGAGGAGGGCCCCCGATCCTCCGACCCGCCCCACGGCGACCCCCGCCTCCTCGCCCTCGGATCGGGCTTCCTGCCCGGAGTGGACAATTCCGAGTCCAAGGCGGAGCGCGGGACGCACCTCCCTCAGTGGAAGCAGAACCGCCTGGCGGCAGAGTGCGCAGGGAACCTCCACCCCCACCCGGCCGTCCGGTCCCTCGCCCGTGGCGACCTCGGCCGAGGAGCGGAATGTCAGCGCCTGGAACTCCCATGGCTGAAGCGGGAGGGGATCGCCGCACGATGGGCAGGCCCTGGCGAAGGGAATCTGGGCGAAGGCGAGGGTCAACGGAGTGGCGTGCGTCAGAAAGGGAGAGCCGAGCCACTGGGAGGGCCCTCCCGTGCCGCTCACCCCTCCCATCGGGCCCGAAAGTCCGTAGGGATCGTAGCCTTCGAGGGGTGGGGGCGGGAGCGAGTCGAAAATCCGCCGCAGAAACCCGCGCCGGACCCGTGCGGGTGGGAGCCGTTCGCCGTAGCGCCACCCTCCCCACTCCGACAGCGGAGGATTCTGCACGCGGACGACCTCTCCTCCATCGACACGCACGAGGGCGAGGTGCTGCGTCGAGAGCACGATTCGCCCGCGGTCCCGGACCGCAGCCTCCCATCTCTCGAGCGTCTCCCAGCGGAGTTCGAGGGGCACGGGGTTCCATCGACGGCAGGCCGAACAGATCTCCCAGAGCCGGCCGAGCCGCGGGTCGTAAGCATGGCGCCGCCCCGTTGACGGAGCTTCCGGGGTGCCCTCCCCTAGATGGGCGTTGCAGAAGACGCAACTTCTCATGTCGGTTGATTCCCCTTTCGGGGCAGCGGGTTCCGTCGAGCGCGCCGATCGCGCCTCTCTCTCACGGGCGAGTCCGGGTCGCCGAACCCCCGGCCCGGCGAGCTACAGTGGAATGTTGCCGTGCTTCGATGGGGGATTCGAGTCGCGCTTGTTCCGAAGGGTGTCGAGTCCCGAGATGAGCCGATCCCGGGTCTCGCCCGGCTCGATCACGTCATCGACGTAGCCTCGGGCAGCCGCGAAGTACGGGTTCGCGAACTTCTCCCGGTACGCCTCGATGTGGGCCTCGGTCGCGGCCTCAGGATCTTCGGCCTCGGCGATCTCTCTTCGGAAGAGGATCTCGACCGCACCCTTCGGCCCCATGACGGCGATCTCGGCGGTGGGCCATGCGAGGTTCAGGTCGCCACGAATGTGCTTCGAGTTCATGACGTCGTAGGCGCCCCCGTAGGCCTTCCTCGTGATCACGGTCACCTTGGGCACGGTGGCCTCGCTGAAGGCATAGAGGAGCTTCGCCCCGTGACGGATGATCCCGCCATGCTCCTGGGCCACCCCGGGGAGGAAGCCGGGAACGTCCTCGAAGACCACGAGGGGGATGTTGAAGGCGTCACAGAAGCGGACGAAGCGGGCCCCCTTAACCGAGGCGTCGATGTCGAGCACCCCGGCAAGGACGGCCGGCTGGTTCGCCACGATACCGACCGCGTGCCCGCCGAGATGACCGAAGCCGACGACGAGGTTCCCGGCGAACTGCTCGTGCACCTCGTAGAAGCGGCCCCCGTCGAGCACCGAGCGGAGGACCTCCTTCATGTCGTAGGGGCGGTTCGGGTTGTCGGGGACGAGCCGCAAGAGACGCTCCTCCCAACCGTCCGGCGGCGGGTCGCCTGCGCCTTCTGGGGCCCGCTCCGTGTTGTTCGAGGGAATGAAGTGGAGAAGCTCTCGGACCGCCGCGAGGGCCTCCGGCTCCGAGTCATGGGCAAAGTGAGCAACGCCCGACCGGGACGCATGGACGTCGGCCCCGCCGAGGCCTTCCATGTCGATTTCCTCGTGGGTCACCGTCTTCACCACATTCGGACCGGTCACGAACATGAAGCTCGTGCCCCGGACCATGTACACGAAGTCCGTGATGGCCGGCGAGTACACTGCCCCGCCCGCGCAGGGGCCCAGAATCACGGAGATCTGGGGCACCACGCCCGAGGCGAGGGTGTTCCGGAGAAAGATGTCGGCGTAGCCTCCGAGGGA
>SLDT01000193.1 GCA_007125125.1 Gemmatimonadota bacterium
GTACTGAGTGCGAGCAGGTCGACGTCCTCGTTTGCCGCCTCTTCAAGGAGCGCGCGAGCCACGTCCTCGGCCACCAGCACGCGCGTCCGGACCTTGACGCCAAGAGGGTTCCACTCCCTGGCAACCTTCTCCAGATAGGCCTCCTGCTTCGCCTTTCGTTCCGCCAGCAAACCCTCTTCCTCGACCTGGTGCGGGAGATAGGTGACTGCCAGCGGGAACGGCTTGCGGAGTACCGAAACGAGGGATACCTGCCCGCCATCGGCGGGAAGCAGCGACGTCAACGGGGCGAGAACGGACTCCGCCTCCTCCGATCCGTCGAGGGGAACCAGAGTGTGACGAGGGTAGTCGATCGAGACGAACGGAACACCGTGTTCCTCCTCGGAGCGAAGGAGGAGTACCGGCCTGGTCCCCCGACGAAGGATCCCGTCGGCGACACTTCCCAGCCAGGCCCTCTGCCACGCTCCTCGGCCGTGCGTCGTCATCACCACGAGGTCAGCCCCGGCTTCCCCGGCCTGTTCGAGGATGGTGCGGGCTACCGGACCCAGCTTCACCGATGTGTCGATGATCACACCCGATCTGTCACCCTGGACTCTTTCTCGAACTCGGTCGAGATAGTCGCCCGCCCGGCCCTGCTCCTCGTCGAACCACCTTGAGATCAGTTCTCCGTCTCCGGCAGCGAGCGGGACCGGCGGGAGATCCGCCACGACGCCGGCCAGCACGACTCTCGCCCCGTGTCGGGCAGCGAGTTCAAGGGCGGGATTCACCGCGGTTTCTGCGAGCTCGGATCCGTCCAGAGGAACGAGGATGGTCTTCATGAATTCCACTCCTTGAGGGGTCAGGTTCGAAGCGGTCCGCCCGAGACTGTCACCATGAATCGGCAGGTTGGCGCTTCCGTTGACCGACGCATGAGGCGTGCCGGAGGGGAAGCCTTACCCGAACCCCCTTCTTCCTGCCGTGAAACCCGCTGCTTTGACCAGACCTCTGGGAACCTCTCGGTAACGAGCTGTCCCATAACCCACGAGACCAAGAGCCATTTTGTCTCGCCTGGGTCTCGATGTGATCGAGGAACATCTGTGCCCCGAACCCGATATTATTCCCCAGAAGTTCGGGAGGCACCGGTTGCCTCACTTTCCGCCCTGGGCAGTCTCATCCTCGAGAGGCCAGTCGGTGCAGACAAGTCGAAGAGTTTGGAGCAGGCGCGGATCGGTCCTGGGAGCCGCGCTCGTCGGACTGATCGCAGCCGGACCTCAGGGTGAGGCGACCCGTTCAGTCGAGGGTATGGAATCGCTGGAGGAGATCCACGGCACGGTCGTGGATCCGAGCGGAAACGGGGTCGCTCAAGCGCTTGTGGCCCTGTTCGAGGGGGACCGTCGCCTGTTGCAGGTCACGGCCGACCGAAACGGAAACTTTCGCATGACGGTTCCTCTCGCCCTGCGCACGCCTCCCCGGCGAGATGGCGTCGCCTTGCACGTGGAGCGGGTCGGCTTCGAAGAGCTCCGACGCGAGCGGATTCTCCAGGAGTCCTTGCCGATACGGATCGAACTGCTCTACGCCCCGCTCCCTCTCCCAGGTTTGACCGCCGAAGTCGACCTCCTTGCCTGTGGCGAAATCGAGGACGACCCCGAGGCCAGACGACTCTGGTTGACAGCGGCCTCCCTCCACCCCGGCGGACTCGACACGCTGGGCATTGCGGCGTACACGTTGTCTCGCACTGATACCCTTCCGTCAGCTTCGGTGGTGTCCGAACCCGACCGGGTACAGTTGGAATCCGGACAACGCGGCTCGGCCCCGATCCGTCGAGCGAGCTGGAACCGTACCCTGGATCGCCAGGGGTACGCCTTTTCAGTGCGCCGTGCGACGCGGGAAGGTTCGTTCAGTTCCTGGAGCTATGCGCCTCTTGAGGCGGACTTTGCGTTTCACTTCGGGGACGACGGATTCGGGCGAAGGCATGTGTTTCGGGCATCCGAGGGGCCAGACGCAGGCTGGGTCCTGCGCTTCTGCCCGAGGGACTCCAGACGGCCTCACATCGAGGGCTGGATCGAAGTCGGCGCCGATACTCTGATCCGTCGGGCAGAGTGGCGTTTCGTGACCCCCGAGCCGGACGAGCAGGCTGGCGGCTGGGTACGATTTCCGAGCCCGGAATCCGGGGAGTCCCCCTTCCTGCTTCCCGAGGAAAGCATGACCTGGGCCACGATCGGCGGACGCCACACCGTTCGACGGGCGCACTGGTACGAGGGATGGGTCCTGGCTGAAGGAGACTCGGTGCCCTTTCTCCCCCGAAGGTGACAGCGAGCCTTCTCAGCGACGCACGACCGAACGCTCAAGAGGATCCTGGAGCCAGACCTCGATCCGGTCTCCGGGAGACACCGTCGTTGGGGGAGTGATGTGGCGTCGTCCACCGATCGGATCGAGCTGGAAGCGGATATCCTGGGTTTGAGACCAGGGAATTCGGTACTGCTGAGACGAGCGGCTGCCCACCATCCCCAACTCGATCCTTCGCCCGGGGGCGACTGCGGTCACTGAGACATCCCGTTGCGTTGGATTCTCGACCCGAATCCCGATCTGCCGGTCCTGGCGCGATGCGAAGGGGTCCCATGAACTCTGGGCAGCGAATCCCCCGCACCCGCTCAGCACGAGGGCCAGGAGGAGCGTCGGAAGCATCTGGCGGATCACACGCATGAAAGGCCCGGGGTGGGTGGGGGCGATTCGGCCGGGCGGGAGTTCCGCTCAGCGGACAAGCGCTGTGGCATCGATCTCGACATCGACCCCCTTCGGCAGGCCGGCAGCCTGGACGGTCGCTCGAGCCGGCTTGTGGCCCTGGAAGTGTTCCGCGTATACCTCGTTCATTGGAGCAAAGTTCGCCATGTCCGAAAGGTAGACAGTCGTCTTGACCACCGTATCGAGGTCGCCACCTCCGGCCTGGAGCACAGCCCTGAGGTTGCGCAGGACCCGGTGGGTCTGAGCCTGAATGTCGCCCGTCTCGAGTTCGCCACTCGTTGGGTCGATCGGGATCTGGCCGGAAACGTAGATCCAGCCATCACAACGGATCCCCTGACTGTAGGGGCCGATCGCGAGGGGTGCTTGCTCGGTCGAAATCGTCTGGAGTCGGGGCTCGCTCATGTTGCTGCAATCCTTGGTTTGGGTTCTGAAGTTCGAGACATGCAAACAGCTCGGGGGCGGGAGTTCATCACGGAGGAAGCAGTGCAAGGATCTCCGCCGGCGTCACGGTCGAGACTCCCGGCCTCTCGACCTGGATCCCGGCTGCCACATTGGCAAGGAGCGCTGCCTCTTGAGGCGGCGCACCGGTCGCCAACGAAAGGGCAAGCACCGCCGTGGCCGTATCCCCGGCGCCAGAGACGTCGTATACTGCCCGGGCAGTTGCCGGAAGCTGGACGGGATCGGCGTCGGGGCCGACCATGAGCATCCCCTCCTCGCCCATAGTGAGGAGGAGGTACTGTACACCGAGGCGGCGCCGAGCCTCTTCGATCCAGGCCCTTCGGAACGGCAGGACCTCGCCCCCGAAGGCATCCGAGAGTTCCCGCACGTTTGGTTTGAAGACAGTCGCCCCGGCATATCGAAAGAAGTTGCGTCGCTTCGGATCGACCACGACTGGTATCCGTCGGGCGCCCGCGCGCTCCAGAACCCGGGAGAGAAGAGGAGGCGTCAGGACTCCCTTGTCATAATCCGCGATTGCCACGCCGTCGGCCGTGGACAGCGCCTGCTCGAGGCAATCCTGTAGCCGAACCGACTCGCGGCCCTCGATCGGCTGGTCATTCTCCCTGTCAAAGCGGGCGAGCTGTTGTGCTCTCGAGACGAGCCGAGATTTCACGGTTGTCACCCTGGACGCCGTGACGACAAGGCCCTCGACCCCGACACCCCGCTCCCTCATGAGGTCTCTGAGCGCCTCGCCCTCGGTGTCGGCGCCCACGCAGCCCACGACCTGCACCTGCGCTCCAAGCGACGCCGCATTGGCCGCGACATTCGCGGCCCCTCCGGGCCGGTCTTCCATCTCGTCCACACGAAGCACGGGAACGGGTGCCTCCGGAGAAACGCGTTCCACGTCCCCATGGATGTACCGGTCCAGCATGAGGTCACCGACGACGAGAAGCCTCCTGCCCCGCATGGACTCGAAGAGCCGGGAGGCACCGGGATGTCGAACTTGCAGTCCGGACCCCTCGAACCGACGGTGGTCGTCCTTGGAGAGCTTCATGGAAGGGCAGGTGCATGTCGGCCCCGGCCTTCGATCGGGATCGGAGTCAGGTGGGGCTCGACCGCGCAAAAGAGGTGGTCCTGAAGGTTGACCGACACGCAAACATGGTTCGGGATCACGCGCACGAGATCGCCCACGGAAGGGTGCCAGCCGCTCGCGCCCGCCTCCACGATGGCGTGTTCCTCGGACAGCGACACGATGCGGGCACCCGGATGGTCTGGAAGGAGTCCATATCCCCCAGCCCCGGCGGCATCGGGCGGGCCCCGGTACTCTTCTCGAGCTAGGGACTTCGAACCGGAGTCCAAGATGACCCGTCCGGAACGCGGGGTGCTCACGACCGTCGCGAAGACCGTGTACGCCACATCGTCGAGGGAGCCGGCGCCAGTGGCGACAGAGTCACGGTCGTGGAAGATGCAGGTTCCCGCCCTCACCTCCGTCATTCCACGTACTTCATGACTGCGCGGGAGCGTCGGTGTGGATCCACCGCTGACGATCTCCGGGGAGAGGCCAGCTGCCTCGAGTGTGGAAAGCTGGGACTCCAGGCGATGGGACAGAGCCTCGACCAGGCTGCCCTGCTCTGCGACCGCACTCCGAATGTGCCCGGGGTAGAAGAGAATTCCACGATAGAACGTGTAGGCTCCGTCCCGGGCGAGGCTCGCCAGCCGGACCAGGGTTTCAGGCTCCGTGACACCGACCCTGCCCATGCCCACATCCACCTCGACCAGGATTCCCACTGCCCGGCGAGCGGATTCCGCCGCGCGCCGGGCCGCTTGGAGTGCCTGAGGCGAATCAAGGGCGATCGTGAGGCTCTGCTCTTCGAGAAAGGCACTCAACCTGCGTTCCTTCGCGACCCCTACCTGCGGGTGGGCGAGCAGCAGGTCGCCGTGCAGGGATCTCACCGCTTCGGCTTCGTGCAAGGTCGCCACCGTCAAGCCGCTCGCTCCGGCCTCAACCTGCAAGCGCGCGATCGTCCGGCTCTTGTGGGTCTTGACGTGAGGTCGCCACTTCAGGCCGTGAGCCGCCAGGCTTCGTACCGTTCGCCTGGCGTTAGCTCGAACACGGTCCAGGTCCACGAGTGCGAACGGTGTTTCGATCTCGGATGCGTCGATTCCGGCAGCCCCCTGCATGTAGCGCTCTTACCCTTGGCTTGAACTGTTCTTGGCAGCTGGTTGTGCCGGGTTTTCGCCATGCCGGGGCCCACCCGCCTCGGCCGCACTGGCACGACCCGCCGGTGCGCCGTATTCTGTCCCTCGTCGGGCCCTCGCGCAATGCCCTCGAGCCAAGTGGGGGACCCCGCCTGACGGGAACGGGTAGGACGGTTCAAGACTCCCGCCTCCGCCGGCTGTCAGCAGAGCCTGGCAGCCCACTTCGCGACCCAGACCACGAGGCCCCCCAGACATGTCCGTTTCCGACCCGGGCGCACTGCTCCGGAGAACCGGGATTCGCGGCCCTCTCCTGCTTCTTCTTGCCGCGCTCTTCTTGACACCGATTCCCGTCGAAGCCCAGTACTTCGGCAGGAACAAGGTCCAGTATGACGAGTTCCAGTTCCGGGTTCTTCCGACCCCTCACTTTGACATCCACTATTACGGCGAGAAGGAAGAGGCGATCCAGGACGTCAGCCGGATGGCCGAACGCTGGTACGAGCGGCTCGCGCGCCTCTTCCAACATGAGTTCGTCGAACGCAAGCCCCTGATTTTCTACGCCGACCACCCCGACTTCCAACAGACCAACACGATTGGAGGGATGATTGGAGAGGGCGTCGGAGGGGTGGCGGAAGGGCTGAAGAACCGCATCATCATGCCCCTCGCGGGCTCACATGCGGACACCGACCATGTGCTCGGCCATGAGTTGGTCCATGCATTCCAGTATGACATTGCCCAGTCGCGGAGGGGTGGTGGGCTCCAGTCGCTGTCCAGGATTCCCCTCTGGATGATCGAGGGGATGGCGGAGTATCTCTCCCTCGGGGCCGAGGACCCACTCACGGCCATGTGGCTCCGCGACGCGATTCTCCGGGACGACTTTCCGACTCTGCGTCAGATGACTCAGGAGACCCGGTTCTTCCCCTATCGCTTCGGTCAAGCCTTCTGGACCTATGTCGGGGGCGTGTACGGGGATGACGCGGTGGTACGGCTCTTCCGTACGGCGCTTCGAACCGGCTGGGAACCGGCGATCGACCAGGTCCTGGGTATTGACTCCGACTCGCTCTCCGCTCTCTGGGCGGAGGCGGCGCGCGACCTCTATGGACCGCTGCTCGCAGATCGCACTGCCCCGGCCGAGGCCGGCACTCTCCTGCTCTCGCCCGCCACCGGGGCCGGCAGGCAGAATGTAGCCCCCTCGATCAGCCCTGACGGAAGCCGACTGGTGTTCATGTCCGAGAAGGACCTGTTCACCGTCGATCTCTTCCTGGCTGATGCCCGTACCGGAGAAATTATCCGAAAGCTCTCCAGCGCGGCGTCGGACTCGCACTGGGACGCATTGCGCTTCATCGATTCTTCGGGTTCCTGGTCGCCGGACGGCGGGAGCATCGCCTTCGTGGTCTTTACCGGGGGTCGGAACGAGATCGTGATCGTGGATTCCGAGCGTGGCCGGGTCACGCAGCGCCTCCCCGTCGCCTCTGAAATCGGAGAACTTACGGGCCCGATGTGGTCTCCGGATGGCCGTCATCTCGTGTTCTCCGGTCAAGTTGGCGGCTTGACCGATCTCTTCACCGTCGAAGTCGCGACCAACTCCGTCACTCGCCTCACCGAGGACCGTCACGCGGCGTTCCAGCCCGTCTACTCCCCGGATGGCCGCTCGATCGCCTTCATCTCGGATCGTGGACCAGAGACGGACTTCGACGAGTTGCGCTATTCGGAGATGCGGATCGCACTCTACCACCTCGATTCGGGGGAGATCGAGGTCCTGGACATCTTCGGAAATGTTCGCCACTCCAACCCCCAGTTCACTCCGGATGGCCGGGGACTGTACTTCATCTCCGACCCGGATGGCTTCAGTGACATCTACCGGATGGAACTGGAGACCAGCGAGGTGCAAAGGGTCACCCGCATCGCAACCGGAGTGAGCGGAATCACTTCCAAGTCGCCGGCCATGAGTGTGGCCACCGAGACCGGGACCGTCGTGTTTTCGGTATTCGACCAGTTCGA
>SLDT01000135.1 GCA_007125125.1 Gemmatimonadota bacterium
AGACTCCGGCCGCACTCCTCGTGGGGCGCACGATTCGCATCCGTGGAGAGCCTTTCGAGGTGATTGGGGTTCTCCGTGAGAAAGGGGAGATGGGTTGGAACCAGCCCGACGAGGTGGTCTACGTTCCTGTCTCGACCGCGCAGTATCGTGTCTTCGGGGGGAGGGACCGACTGAATTCGATCCTGGCCAGGGTCGAGACCGGGCCGGCCGGGATGGACCTTGCCTTCGACGAAATCGATCGCATCCTTCGCCGCGAACACCGACTGCCCCCCGGGACCGCGGCAGACTTCCAGATCCGCAATTCCGCCGACCTCCTCGAGTCCTTCCAGGAGACGAACCGCACCTTCACCTTCCTCCTGGCGGGGATTGCCGGTGTCTCGCTCCTCGTGGGGGGAATCGGCATCATGAACATCATGCTGGTCAGTGTCACCGAGCGGACTCGCGAGATCGGTGTCCGGAAGGCGCTTGGCGCCACCCGCGTGAACATCCTCTTCCAGTTCATGGTCGAATCGCTCGTGCTCTGCTTCCTCGGGGGCATCCTCGGCATCACGGCAGGCTGGGGTGGCGCGCGAGCCTTGAGTCACTTCGCGGGGTGGGACACAGCCATTTCTGCCGAAGCCGTTGCTGTGGCCCTCGTCTTCTCCGCCGGGATCGGTCTGTTCTTCGGGATCTGGCCCGCACAGCGAGCAGCCAAGCTCGATCCCATCGTCGCCCTGCGCTACGAATAGGGTCAGGAACAGCCGCGGGGCCGACGACTCGGCCCCGCGGCACGTGTCCGGAGCTGGGGGAGTCGAGGGGAGCACTCCTTCAACACGAGCAGCCGCGGGATTCGTGGTGCTCGTCGCCTTCCTTTATCTGCTGGGAGGGATCCCCCTGCAGGTACTGGCCGGGGAGCCGGGCCTACTTGCCTCGCAACTCCTCTTTCTCGCGCTTCCGGCCATCGTCTTCTGCCTCAGCCGAGGATATGACGTCCGCCGCACGCTGTCCATCGAAAGGCCTTCCTGGCGGTCGGTGATCGGTGGGACCCTCGTGATGGCGGGTGGCGTCGTCATCGCCTGGTTTCTTGCCTGGGTCCAGAGTCTCTGGACTCCTGTGCCGACCGAGTACATGCAGGCAATGGTCGACTTCGTGACGGCCGACTCGGTGACGCGACTTCTGTGGCTTCTTCTCCTCGTGGCAGCCGTTCCCGCGATCGCCGAGGAGCTCGTGTTCCGCGGTGTGCTTCTCTCCGGGCTCCGCAGTCGTGCGCCGGCCTGGGCTGCGATACTCCTTACGGGACTCGTGTTCGGCCTGTTTCACCTCTCGCCGGTCACGGGTTTCCGCGTCCTCCCGACCGCATGGCTGGGAATCCTTCTGGCCTGGGTCGTCGTGGCATCGGGCTCGCTTCCCCTTGCCATCCTGTTGCACTTCGTGAACAATGCGGTGATCGTGGTTCTGGCCTCGGTTCCGACGACGCATGCCCTGGTGGCTGATCCAGAACGCGTGCCGTCCATCACGATCACGCTCGCGGGCGCCATCCTGCTCCTCATGGGGTTGCGGGTCCTTGGGCGCCCGAATCCGAGGACCATCGCGCAGCTTCCATCCGACGGATGGAGCCGTGGGTGAGAAGACCGTCGCGTGGTTCGGCGCGACCCGAGGAACAGCAAACCCTTCTGGCAAAGGAACGACGTGAACGCTGCATTACCCGGGGCGACTCACCTGGAGTGTTCCCTGACCGGGGAACGCCTCGAATCCGAGCTGCTCCAGCGGCTCTCGCCAGCCGGGAAGCCGCTCCTGGCACGGTACGACCTCGATGCGCTTCGCGGCCGCTTCACGCCGGACGCCCTTGGCGGAAGGCGATCCGATCTGTGGCGCTATGCGGACGTCCTCCCTGTCCGAGATCCGGCCTGCATCGTGTCGCTCGGCGAGGGCTGGACCCCACTCCTCGATGCTCCGAGGCTGGCGGCGTCGCTCGGAGTCCGTCGATGCCTCGTGAAGGATGAGGGGCAGAACCCGACCGCTTCCTTCAAGGCACGAGGCATGGCGCTGGCCGTTTCCCGGGCCCTTGAACTGGGAGCGAAGACCCTGGCGCTCCCCTCGGCTGGGAACGCGGGAGGAGCGGCGGCGGCGTATGGTGCGGCTGCCGGCCTCCCCGTGCACGTGGTGGTCCCCAGCGACACGCCGGTGCCGATTCTGGAGGAGATTCGTTCGCTCGGGGCACATCTGCACCTTCTCGACGGACTCATCACGGACTGTGGTCGCGTTGTGCAGAAGGGTGTGCGAGAGCATGGGTGGTGGGACCTCTCGACGCTGAAGGAGCCATACCGCCTCGAGGGGAAGAAGACGATGGCCTACGAGCTCTTCGAGCAGCTGGGTGGCCGGCTTCCCGATGTCATTGTCTACCCGACGGGTGGGGGAACAGGTCTGATCGGCATGTGGAAGGCCTTTGAGGAGATGGAGGCACTTCGCTGGATCGGAGGTGATCGACCGAGGATGATCTCCGTCCAGGCGGCCGGCTGTTCACCGATCGTCCGAGCCTTCGAGGCCGGCGTTGAAGATGCCGGGTACTTCGAGGGAGCAAAGACTTATGCGTCCGGCCTGAGGGTGCCCGCGGCCGTCGGAGATTTTCTCATCCTGCGGGCAGTGAGGGCCTCGGGCGGTGCCGCAATCGCCGTGACGGACCAGGAGATGGCTCGCTGGGTAAACATTGTGGGTCGAACGACTGGCGTGTTCGCAGCGCCCGAGGGGGGAGCAGTGGCCGCCGCGGTGCCACCGCTGCTTCGGAAGGGTGTCATCCGGGAGAGCGACGAAGTCGTCCTCTTCAACACCGGAAGCGGACTCAAGTACGTCGGGATGGAGCCTCTGGCCCCGGAGGGTCCGGACGATCCATGAGCACGCTGTTCATCCTCCTTGCTGCGGTGGTCCTCGTCGGGGGGACCCTCGTGCGCGCCCGCTTGCGAAACGCGCCCCAGCAGGACGATCCCCTGGACATGGATGCGGTTCGCGAAGAAGAGGAGCGCTTCTGGAGCGAGAGTTGGGATGAACCAGAGGAATGGCGAGGATGAACCGTGACGATGGGCTGACTGGTGCGGAATGCTCAGGGTCGCCATCCAAAGCGATAGTAGGCGCCGGGGATGGGGATCAGGGACGGATTTGGCGGGGTGTCGTCCTCGGGATCGAGGCGATTCACCGCGAGGGCACGATTCAGAGCCACCTCGATCCCGACGGTGTGGCCGCCCGCCACGTTCCAGTCGACTGCGATCGGAGCCCGCAGGATCAGGATCGAGCCGCTGCCATCTTCGGTCCAGGCAGTGAGGCTCCACAGGCCCAGACCCACGGCGGGCTGAAGGTCACCTCCGGAGAAGTAGCGTTTTCCTGCTACGGACACGGCCACCTCGCGAAAGGAGATGGTCCCGAGCGTGAGCTCGGCTCCCCAATTGTCTCTGCGGTACTCCGTGACGAGGCCCACCAGCCCGGTCCCCCCCAGGGAGACGCCCACGCGGAGCTCTCCACGGTCGGTACCCTGGCCCTCGGCCAGGCCGGGCACGAGGAACCCAAGGAGTGCGACGAGCCCAATCACCAGAAAGCGGGAGGGGTGCTGGAAACGTGGATTCATGACCTCGTCGGTCGGGAAGTGGGCGTGGGACAGAAGAATGCGAACGCTGCACCTGAACGGAAGGTAACATCGGCCGCGCATGCGTCCACAGGTCGGCTCCCCGTGTCAGTTCGATCCCGCAACTGGGGGTGGGCAGCGACCCTGGCCGCGGTTCTGTCGACGATCGTGGCGTGCGAGCCTCCAGATCGGCCCCCGGCGCTGGATCCGGGGCTCGGTCTGGACGCGCGGGTCTATCTGGCACCTGACCGAAGTCGGGTGTTCACTCTCGCTCCCGGGGTGATCTACCGGGAGGTCAGGAGCGGCCGTGAACCCTGGGTGGTTCACCTGATCGAGGTCGACATGAAGCGATGCGATCTCGGGTTTCGGGTCGCCGCCACCAGGGATGATCCTGGCCGGGTCACCGTGACGGAGCTGGTTCGGCGCGCAGGCGCGGATGTGGTGGCTGCCGTGAATGGAGACTTCTTCACTCCGGATGACCTCCCCCTGGGGATCGAGGCAAGTGCGGGAGACCTGCGGGGACGGGGGGCCAGGCCGGTCTTTGCATGGCGTCCCGGGGAGCAGCCGTGGATCGGGCCGGCGAAGTGGGAAGAGGGACTCCTGCTGTTGGGTGACTGGACGATGGATCCGGCGAGCGACGGTCGCACCGAGATCGTGGGAGGATATCCAGCGCTGCTCAGGGAAGGGGAGTGGGTCGGAGACCTCCTGCAGGAAGAGCGGCCTGCTTTTGCCGCAACCCGACACCCGCGCACCGCTGTCGGGTACGATCATGCGAGAGAGACGCTCTGGCTCGTTGTGACGGACGGACGGCGGGATGGAGTGGCAGAAGGCATGACCCTGCCGGAGCTCGCAGGGCTTCTGCAGGCACTCGGGGTCAGGGACGCGCTCAACCTCGACGGCGGGGGCTCTTCGGTCATGGTTGCGGGAGGAAGCCTCGTGAACCGTCCTTCCGATCCGCAGGGCGAGAGGACTGTCGTCAATGCACTCCTCGTGCGGCAGGACCCGTCTTACTGCACGAGCTGGCCTGCCGGGAGCGGGGATTCTACCATGGAGCCCTGACGGAGGAGTCCGTCACGGGAACCAGTGCACGATGAGGAGCAGGGTCAAATGAAGAGAGGCAAGACGACTCGGCCTGGCCGAGAGAGCAGGACTGGGCCGGGCGTTCTGGTGGCACTCGCCTCCCTCCTGTTCGCACTCGCTTCGACAGGCGAAGCGGGGGCGCAGGCCGTCGACGGCCGCCTGGTCGATGCGGAAACCAGAACCCCAGTGAGGGGAGCTGTGATTCAGGTGACCGATACGGCCGGGGTACTTGCTGGGACCGCGATCTCCGATGCGGAGGGTCAGTTCCGGATCACCCTGCCGGGGGCCGGGGTGCCCTACCGTTTCCTGGCTACGGCCTTCGGGTACATGCCAAGAGAAGTCCACTCCTTCCGGGTTCCCGACGGCGAGACCCTCTCCTTTCCCGAGATCCCGATGATTCCGGACCCATTCGTGCTGGACTCCCTGAGTGTCGAGGTTCGCCGGCTTCGTCGAGGGAGGACCCCCGGCCAGGAAAAGGTCCGCCATCGGCAGATTGCGGGGCTCGGCACCTTCATTCCGGGCTCCCTGATCGCGGACACCCGGCCTCCGACGCTCACAGGCTTCGTTCAGCAGCTCGCCCCGGGCATCGAAATCGCCTGGTATGGCGCGGGAATGAACGTGCTCCGGGCTGAAGATGCGCGGTGTTTGAGCCTTCGAGTGAACGAGTTCCTGCTCGGTCCCTCGAACATCTACGCAGACCTTGATGACATCCCCTACGACGACATAGCGGCAGTCGAAGTCTACGCCACCTTCGCCGAGGTACCGCCCGAGCTGCAGATCGACGTCTATCCCTGCGGCTTGATCAACGTGTGGACCTGGATCGCCTGGTAGGCACGCACTTTTGTCTGCTCAGAACTGAACCGCGAAGCTCGACCCAAAGTAGAGGCTACGACCCGGTCCGGGTTCGAAGTGACGACCGCCCTGGGCATTCACGACCACCGAGGTGTTGTACTGGCGGTCGAAGAGGTTCGTGACCCCGATGAATGGACTTAGCCGCAGACCGAAGAGGTTTACCTCGTTCGCGCCCGCCCGAAAGTCCACGAGTTCGTAGGCGGGGGACTCCGCCTCCGGGGTGTTCGAGTCGTCACCGGGAATCGCAGCGCTCATCTCTCCCCGGATTTCGGCGAAGAGGGACTCGGGCCCCACGCGCACGATTCCCTCGATCTTGTAGGGAGCGAGGCCGGGGACCCTGTTTCCCGAGAAGTCTACCTCGTCGACCTCGAAGGTGCGGTAGCGTGCATTGTTCGTGGATACGACGAGGCGGCTCATCAAGGCACGGCCCGGGGTGTACTGAAGAGCACCCTCCCACCCTTCACGCTGTGACTTCCCAGTGTTCCTGAAGTAGCGATTCCCGGGGAATTGGTCGATCTCGAAGGGCACCAGCTCATTGTGGAGCGTCGTGTGGAAGAAGACGAGTTCCCATGCCATCGACTGCCCGATGAGTCCCCGGCCCCCGACCTCGGTCGTGATCCCGACCTGAGGCTCGAGCTCGGGATTGAAGCCCGTGGCTCCGTCGGGCCTGAAGGCAAGCTCCGTGGTCGTGGGGGTTTCGAAGGCCGTGGTGAGGTTCACGTATCCGCGGAAGGCCCTCGAGAACGATGCGTGGAATCCGAACGAAGGAGAGGCCGAGTCGAGGGTGCGTGCTCCCGTCACGTCCTCGACAGGAGTGTCTCCGGGTATGCGGTCCCGGGCCGAAAAGCGGATACGGTCGTATCGAAGCCCGGTCAGGACATCGAGAATGGGATTGATCGGGAGCATCGCCTGAATGAAGATGGCTGCGCCACCTACACGCTCCGCCTGGTCGAGAAGCACCGGGCCTCGAACCCCGTCGAAATTCTCGAAGTTCACGCGGTCATCTCTCTGGCGGTCGATGTCGAACCCCACCGACCACCAGAGCCGACCATCGTCGCTGAATGACTCGCTCCGGAGAGCAACCCGAGTGCCGAGAGCACGACGGTTCAGGTCGATCCAGTTCGCGGTGCCCGGGTTCTCCATGTCCAGGTCGATCCCGTATCCCATGACCTCCAGAACACGATCTGCGATCGGAACTTCCCAGGTGACTCCAGCCTGGCGGTGCTCCGATCGCTTTCCTGCTGCCCGGGTGACGTTCAACGGAGACGCCTGTCTGTCGCCGTGCTCGAGCTGCTCCAGCGTCAGTGAGCCCGGGTCCTCGGCATCGAGGTTCATCGCATTCGCCACGATCCGGGCCTGCCCTCCGAGAAGGGGAAAGCGCACATTCGCATTGAGGTGGTCTCGCGCTGCCGAACCGTACGTCGGCCCAACCCCGGTCCGCGCATCCACGGAAAGGAAGGGGTGCGCCCGATAGCCCCCGAACTCGTACCGGGAAAGGTTCAGGAAGTAGGAACTCTCACCGATCCGGCCGCTCGTCGTGCCCTGCATTCGTCGATAGGCGTGGTCACCGTGAATGATCCGGACTTCCTGCCGCAACGGAGCATCGGCGGGCGGACGCGTTTCGAAGCTGAGCACTCCGCCGGCCGCGTTTCCGTAGAGGGCCGAGCCAGGCCCGCGCAGCACCTCGACCCGGCCGAGCGAGCCCAGGTCGAGGTGGTCCAGGGTCGCCTGGCCGTCAGGAAGGGTGGCCGGGATCCCGTCCACGAGAATCTTCACTCCGCGCACCCCGAATTCCGACCTGGCCCCGTAGCCCCGCACCGAGATGCGCTCGCCCACCGCGTCATTGAACCGGTTCTGAACGCGAATCCCCGGTAGCCCCTGGAGCGACTCTTCGATTGACCCCTGTGACCGACCCGTCGTCCAGATCTCGCGATCGAGAATCGACACTGCAAAGGGAGCTTCTTCCAGACTGATCGGAGAACGCAGGACCTCGACCACCACCGCATCGATCGCCATGGGGTCCGGCAGGGTGTCCGGGGGCAGCACCGTGTCGCCTGCAATCAGCGTGTCGACCCGAACGATCGAGTCGCCCTGCCGGATCGTGTCGACGCGGATCGTGTCGGCAAGCCCGAGCGCGCGCGAGCCGCCATGAGGGTACCCGGCATGGGCCGCCTCGGAGAGAAGAGCGGTCAGTACGAAGACCCCGATCAGGGTCATGAGGAGGGAGGTGAGGCGTTCGCGCACAAGTCCTGCGGGGAATCCGAGGGGAGAGGAGTGGGCAAGTCCCGGGGACGATCTCCGAAGCTAAGCCCGGTTGAGGGCTGTTGTCGAGCCCCGGAAATCATCCTATCGTGTAATCTGTCCTGCGACGGACACTCCTTCCGGCCCTTCGCGGCGGTCACCTTGTGCCCTCTGGTCACCCGGGTGGAGTGCTCGTCGCACCCGGGGGTCCTGACGAGGGCGCCCCATCTCATCCGCGTCCGGGAGTTTGCGTGTCCGAGCACGAAGCCGAGATTCCATCCCCGCCCGACGGCCTCTTTCGCGATCGCCGCCGCCGGGTCCTCGAGCAGCTGGGCAACGATGTGATGGTGCTTCCGGCAGCCGGGATCCTCCATCGCTCGAACGACAGTGAGCTGCGGTACCGGCCGGACTCCGAACTCCACTATCTCACGGGGTTCGAGGAGCCGGATGCCGTCCTTGTTCTGCGCGGTTTTGCCGATGTCGATCGCAGTGTCCTCTTCACCCGGGCGAGAGATCGGGAGGCCGAGCTCTGGACCGGCCCGCGTGAGGGGCCGGAAGGAGCGCGGGAGCGGTTGGGAGTCGAGGTCGCGTTCCCCATCACGGAACTTCCGGCGCGGCTGCCCGAGCTCCTGCTGGGTGCCGATCGGATCCATGCCCGCCTCGGCGTGCAGGCCGCACTCGACACGCTCCTCGTGACGGCGCTCCGGCTCGGGCGCGCCAAGGGGGCCCGAGAGGGCACGGGTCCGCGTGGTGTCCTGGATCCGGGTGGAATCCTCGACGAAATGCGGGTCCGAAAGGACTCGTGGGAGATCGAGCGCCTGCGCCGGGCTGCGCAGGTCACCACCCATGGATTTCGCACCGCTCTCGCTGCCACCGCCCCGGGGGTGGGCGAGTGGGAGATCGAGGCGTCGCTCGAGGGGACCTTCCGCCGTCTTGGAGGGGCGGGGCCGGCCTTCGCGACGATCGTGGGAGGGGGTTCGAACGGCTGTGTGCTCCACTACACGGACAATCGCGCGAGGCTGCGGGCGGGAGACCTCGTGCTGGTGGACGCCGGGGCGGAGGTGGCACTCTACTCGGGAGACGTGAGCCGGACCTGGCCCGTGTCCGGAGTCTTGACCGACGCACAGAGGGAGGTGGGCCGGATCGTTGATCGCGCCCGAGCTCGCGCGATCGAGGCGATCGGGCCCGGAGCCAGAATCGACGATGTCCATCGATCTGCCGTCGAGGTTCTGGTCGAGGGGCTGCTTGGGCTCGGCCTCCTCCGAGGAGATCGGGATAGCCTGATCGAGGAAGGAGCCCACCGTCGCTACTTCCCGCATCGGACATCGCACTGGCTGGGAATCGATACCCACGATCCGGGCGACTACCGCGTGGCGGGCGAGTCACGCTCGCTCGAACCCGGGATGGTCCTTACTGTGGAACCGGGGCTCTACTTCGGGCCCGGTTCCGTGGCAGGGGTGGAGGAGCCCCCCGTGCATCCCGAGTTCCTGGGAATCGGGGTGCGAATCGAGGACGATGTTCTCGTGACACCCTCCGGCCGTGAGGTGCTCACGGCTGACCTGCCGACCGACCCCGAGGAACTCGGGGCACTCGTCGGTGCCGGGTGACGCAGGATGTCCGAGAATCTGCTCCGGGTCGGGCCTCGCCACTTCCGCGCCCATGGATTGGGGAACGACTATCTCGTGTTCGAGGCGGTTCCTGCACCCGGGGTTCCGGTCTCCGCCGCGTCATCTCTCATGGCCGACGCATGGCCACTCTCCCCCGGGGCCGTCAAGCTCGTGTGTGACCGCTGGAAGGGGGTTGGTAGCGACGGGATCGTGCTTCTGCTGGATCGAAGACCCGACGAGGGCGAACCCTTTCCACTGCGCATGTTCAATCCCGATGGTTCGGAATTCGAGCGAAGCGGGAACGGGCTGAGGATCCTCGCGGCTTTCCTGGCACGGGAGGGTCTGGTTCAGGAGGGCAGCTCCTTTACGGTGCGAAGTGGCGGGAGTCTCATTCCGATGGAGGTGCACGGGGTGGACTCCTTCGGCACCTACGATGTTTCGGTCGAGATGGGACAGGCCACTCTCGGGGCTGCAGGGGTCGCGCTCAGCGCGGATGCCACTGCGATCGGAACCCATCGCTTTCGTTTGAACCGTCCCGATGGGAGCGAGGTATCCTTCGTGCCCGTCTCCGTCGGGAATCCGCACGCAGTCGTCTTCTCGGCCGACCTGTCGGACGAGGCACTTGTTCGAGTCGGACCCTTCCTCTCGAGCCACGACGCCTTCGCACGGGGTACGAATGTTCAGCTCGCCCACGCCCTCGGCCCGGATGTACTCGAGATCCGGATCTGGGAGCGAGGGGTCGGCCGCACTGCCGCCTCGGGAACGAGCTCCTGCGCCGCCGCGGTCGCTGGCGTAGCACTCGGCGCGCTCGAGCCCGGACCCATCGAGGTCCGGATGCCGGGTGGAAGGCTACGAGTCGAGGTCAGCGCCTCCCTCGACGTGGTGTTGAGGGGCCCGGTCGGCCATGTTGGTGACGGTGTTCTCTCCGAGGGATTCCTCCGGGTTCTCGGCGCTCAGGACTGATCGGCGGTGGGACGCCGACCTCAGGTTCGCACTCGCCAGAGAAGGAGCAGGCCTCCGACGAGGAAGATGAGGTTCGGGATCCAGGCAGCCGTAAGGGGTGGAAGGGTGCCCGTGTATCCCATGGCCCCCGAGACCCTGAAGAGGACGAGGTAGAGAATGGTCGTGGCGAGCGAGACCCCGATGCCGAATGCGGTCCCCCCCCGACGGCTCGAGGTCGCAAGGGGCGCTCCGAAGAGGATGATCACGAGGGTTGCCACGGGAATCGCGAGCTGCTGTTCTCGTTTCGTCAGGACCCTTCCGGGGTCACCTCCGGAGCGAAGGATGCGGTCGGCCAGGATGCCGAGTTCCGCGTAGGTCATCTCCTCCTCGTTCCGAGTGGTCTCGAGGAGGTCTGTCGGGGCTTCCGTGAGTCGCTCGTAACGGTACTCCTCGAACCACGTCGCTTCTTCCCGCCCGTCGGGCCAGACCTCGCGATGCCAGACATCGTGCAGGACCCACTCCGTCCCGCTCGTCCAGATCGCCTGAGCCGCCTCGATGTGTCGGGTGGGTGCATCGCTGTTCCTCGCGAAGCTCTGGAGGGTGACGCCGATCATCTCACCCTCTGCGGCACTCAGTCTGCGCGCCGTGAGAGACTCGCCCGCGTCCGTGACATAGACAAAGTTGCTCCGCCACTCCTGACGCCGTTCTCGTTCGCCGAGGACCTCCGCGGCAATCCGGTTCGTTCCCGGTACGACCTGCGAGAACCAGACCGCGAAGCCGGTCAGGCCCAGTCCGAGAAGGACGATCGGGGCAATGAGCCGGTAGAAGGAAACCCCCCCGGCCTTCGCCGCCATCACCTCGCGGTGCGTCGTCATCGGGTAGATCGTGAAGACGGTGGCCAGGAGCGAGGCGACCGGAAAGGCCCAGAGGAGGAAGTTGGGAAAGAGATACAGGTACCCGACGACGACATGCGTCAGGGAGAGCCCCCTCTCGAAGTACCGATCGAGGTTGTCGACCGCGTCCACGAGGATGAAGAGGAGCGGGGCCCCGATGATGAAGATCGTGAAGAGCCGGAGAAAGGTTCCCGCCACGAAGCGGTCCAGGGTTCGGATCAACGGACGTCTCCCGCCACGAGGGGGTCGTTTGCACTCGAACGCCTGCCTCGCGAGGTCAGCTTCCTGACGAGCTCGGCGACCCGGAACCGGATCTCGTCCCAGCGGCTTCCCCGGTTCGTCGACATGTCATGCCCCATGCGGAGGGTCAGGATGAGGGCGGGAATCATGAGCACGATGTTCGGGGACCACATGGCGATCCAGGGATGGATGTGCCCGCGGTCGGCCATGCGTTCGCCCACGATGAGGCCGACCCAGTAAAGGAAGAAGATTGTGAGGGAGAGGGCGATGACCATCCCGACACCTCCCTGGGGGTAGCGGATCGCCAGGGGCACCCCGAGGAAGATGAAGACCAGGCAGGCAAAGGCGATTGCATGCTTCTTGTAGATCTCCACCCGGTACCGGTAGACCGTGAGCCGTTGCACATCCCAGCGGGTCTGGTTGACCCGGGCCTCCTGCGTGACCTCGGACAGGACCGGATCCGTGATGAAGCCATTCACCCGCTGACCTTCTTCGAATCCATCCGCCGCAGCGACCGCCGTCGTCCCGAGGGCTGCCTCGAGCGCGCGCATCGAGATCGCCTTCATGTCGTCGGCAACTCCATGGATGTTGTGGAAGCTCTCGCTCACACGCTCGCGCAGCATCGCGATCGTCATTTCTCGATCGCTTCGGGATCCGCCGCCCGTGCGTCGCTCGAGTTCAGCGCCGACGCCTCGGAAGGGAATCACCTGCCGCTCGAAGTAGAGGCGCTGAAAGGCGGCCGGCCGGTTCTCGGCTGTCTCGAGCACGAACCCGTCCTCGAGGGTCATGTAGAGATCACGACCGTCCGGCGTGAAGGCCATCTCTCCCCGCTGCGCGATGATCGTGCGGGTCTCTCCTGCCCGAGTCAGGTCGTAGATCTCGACATCGAGCATCCGGTTCGTGGCCGCGTCGATCGAGCGGGCTCTCAGGAAGCGACGACTGTCATCGACGGTGTGCACCTCGTTGATGACCTCCTCGCGGAGGTCGAAGGTCGGACTCTGGCTGCCCACGTCGGAGAGAAGCCGGCTGAGCTGGTGATTCGACTCGGGGAGGACCCGGTCGTTGAAGTAGAGCATCGTCCCGGTCAGCACGGCACCCACGAGGAGGAGCGGTGCAAGGAGCCTTCCCGGATGCACGCCCCCGGCGGCCAGCGCCATCACCTCGTTGTTCCCCGTCATGTCGGAGAAGACGTAGAGTACCGCCACGAGCACCGCCATCGGGAAGGTGAGTGCCACGATGTGCGGGAGCGAGTAGAGCATGAACTCGAGGATGACCGTGGTCTCGAGCCCCTTGCCCACGAGGTCGCCGAGCCGCTGGGCGATCGCGTTCAGGAAGAGAAGCCCTGTCACCGCCGAAAAGGCAAAGATGAAGGGGCCGATGTGCGCGCGGATCGCGTAGCGCGAGAGGATCCTCATCGAGACTTCCTGAGGTGACCGGGAAAGGGTTCGAGTTCCGGGGAGGGAGAGCCTTGGGCCCGCAAGTCGCCACTCCACCTTGGGGACAGGGGGCCGGCCCGAGGGCCACCTACAGTAGGTGGACGGCACACCTCTCTTCAAGACGCTAGAGGGACGACGTTCGGGCCGAGGGACCCCCTCAACCGAAAGGTCTACACCCGCCCCCCCTTTCCGATCCGCCTCGAATTCCCCCTCTTGTAGGGTAGTCATGACACTCCTCACCTACCTCCTCGCCTGGCTCCTCGGGCAGGGCGCCATTGTCCAGGACCCGGGGAACGGGACCCCCGATCCCGGCCTCGGCCCGGTCGACGCGCCTCCGGGCCTGACTTTTGCCGATACCTTGCCGGAGTCGGAGGCTCTTTTTTTCCAGGGGGCTGCCCTCCGCGGGCTGGCTGCCTCCGGGGGGGGCGTACAGCCGGGGGGCCTCTTCGGGCTTCAGGACGAGCTCGCGCTCCGCGTGCGGGCTCGGGGGGAGTTCGGCGGAGACTGGACCCGGTTCCGCCCGTGTGATCCATCCTTCCAGATCACCTGCAACCCGGGGCTGATTCCGCAGCTCCAACCCGACCTCCTCCTGAGCGTCGAGGCCGCCGGAACCCTGGCGGGCCGGATCGTCGTCGACGTGGACTACGACCAGACGCGGGATTTCGCCGGGGCGAATCGGATCCAGGCGCACTACGAGGGAGCGGGGGGGGAGTTCCTGCAGCGCGTCGAGGTCGGAGACATCACCTTCGCGCTACCCGCGAGCCGATATCTCACCCGGGGAATCCCGGCGGGGAATTTCGGCGTGCTCGCGAGAGCCGAGGCCGGCGGGGTCGAGATGCAAACCGTCTTTGCCCAGCAGCAGGGGGCCAGGCGCCACCGCGAGTTCCGCCTCGGAACCGTGGGCGGAGAGATCGGGGTCGCGACGCAGGACACGGTCGTCGTCGACGATTCCGACTACGTCCGCGGGCAGTTCTTCTTCCTCGTCGATCCGAACCGGCTTCCCGACGCTCCGCACCTCGACGTGCTCTCGCTGAGGCCCGGCAACGCCCCTCCCGACATCGGGCCGGGTCCGGAGCCAATCCAGCTCTACCGCATGGAGCGGACCCAGGCGATGCGGCAGCAGGTCGAGGGGTACATCCAGGCCCAGGCGGTAGCCGGCGAGGGTACCGACCAGGTCCGGGAGTCCGGCTGGTTCCGATACCTTCGGCCCGGGGTGGACTACTATCTGCACCCTTCCGGGCTCTGGGTGGCACTTCGCACGCCCCTCGGCCCGGACGAGGCACTCGCCGTGACCTATCTGAACGCCCTGGGCGACTCGATCGGCACCTACAACCCCGAGCGGCTTGCGAACCAGGGAATCATTCCGACCCTGCGCCTTCTGCGTAGCACGCGTGCGCAGCACCAGCCGGGCCGGGCCGCCTGGGACTTCGAGATGAAGCAGGTGTATCGGGTCTCCGGATCCGACGAGGTCGACCTCCACTCCGTCTCCCTCGATGTGTCCCTTGGAGAGATCAGCGGAGGGCGCACCTTCAAGGAGTCTCCCTTTGCCCGACGGATCCCCCTCCTGAGGCTCTTCGGGCTCGACGAGGAGTCCCCGACCGACGTCCTGGACCGACGGGCCCTCTTCCAGCCGGCGCGGGAGCTTCCGGAGGTGCGCGGTGCGGTGTCGGGGACCTTCCTCGTCTTTCCCACCCTGCGACCTTTTCTCGAGCCCCCGCCCGTGCCCTCCGAGGGGCTCGACGCCGAGACTGCCCGGGCGATCCTGGGTCTTGATGCGAACCGTCGGATCTACGAGGCCAGCGACCCCTTCGAGCGGCGCGCCGCAAGCCTCTATCGCCTGAACTTCGACGTACGCACGCGCAGTGCGGGGGTCACGACCGTCGTCGCCCTCGGCGCCTTCGGGATCCGCCAGGGGAGCGAGCGAATCTACCTCGGTGACCGCCTCCTCGTCCCCGACCTCGACTACCTCATGGACTATGACCTCGGGGTGGTCACCCTCGTCCGGCCGGAGGGACTCATTGCACGCAGCTCCTCCGACCGACTCCGGGTGTCATGGGAGCAGGCCTCGGTCTTTCGTCCGGCGCCAACCTCGGTCGTGGGCTGGAACGCGGGGATTCCGGTCGCCGAGGCCGGGCGCATCGACCTCATCGGGCTCTACCAGATCGAGCGGGAGCTCGTGAACCGCCCCCGGTTCGGCGCGGAACCCGCGGCGGTCGGGATGCTCGGGGTGCGCACGGAGCTCGAACAGGAACTCCGGTTCCTGGACGGGCTCTTCGATCGCTTCTCGCGCAGGCCGGAGGAAGGCGGTCCGGCCCCGGCCATCCCCTCCCGAGTCCGGCTGGAGGCCGAGGTCGCCACCTCCCTTCCTGACCCGAACGTATCGGGGGCTGCCTTCATCGACGACTTCGATGCGGCGGAGGGGCGAATCGTCTCTCTCATCTCGACGTTCTGGCACCTTGGAAGCCGCCCGGAGTTCAGGACGGGCGCCGAGGCCTTTCTCCCGAACCAGCTGTCCGAGGAGAACGTGGCCTCGCTCACCTGGCAGCACACCTGGGTCGACGAGAGCGCGCAGGGAGACTCGCTGGGGATCGTCGAGGGATTCCTGACGCAGGACGAGATCGACCGGGAGATCCGGTTCGCCGGGAGCCAGTCGCGGGAGCCCGGGATGCGGGTGACCTTCGGCGCACAGCAACGGGGGCGGTTCGGAGGTCCGAGATGGCGCTCCCTGACGACCGTGCTCTCGCCAACGGGCGCGGACCTGACACAGACCGAGTTCCTGGAGGTGTACGTCGCTCGGGGCGAAGGGGCGACGCTGATCTTCGACCTGGGTCTGGTCAGCGAAGATGCCTTCTTCGTGGACGCGCGGGGGCAGACCTCCGGGATCCGTCCGGAGACCGGCCGCCCATGGGGGATCGGAACTCTAGACCAGGAGGCTGACCCCCTCCTGGGAGAGATCTGGGGCCCGGAGAAGGATCGTCTCGGCCTGTGGCCGGAAGACTGTCTGGCGGAGCCGGGTCGGGTCTATCGGCCGGGGAACCCGAACGCCAACTGTACCCGGGGCAATGGGCGACGCGACACGGAAGACCTGAACCAGAACGGCGTGCTCGACACGACGGAGCGCTACCGTCGATACGTCGTCCACCTCGACGGGAGCTCCCCGTGGCTCGTGAGAACGAGCGAGCAGACGGGGACCGCCTTCCAGCTCTATCGGATCCCCCTGCGAGGCCCCGGCGCCCTCGACCCGGGAGGTGCCTTCACGGAAGCTGACTGGCGTGCGGTCCAGTTCCTGCGCTTGACGATGGCGGGCACGGCGGCGAACGACCTGACCCTCGCACGGATGCGGCTCGTGGGCTCGCGGTGGATCAAGAGGAATGTGGAGGGGGTCCTGCGTGGGATCGCGGGCGACACCCTCGATCCGCGCGGCTCGCTCGAGGTCACCTCGGTTTCGGTGCTCTCGGAGGGCGAGGCCTACCAGGCGCCTCCCGGGGTGCTGGAGGAGCTCGACGACCCTGCCTCGGCGGTCGGCGGACGGGGTGTGGAGTTCAACGAGAAGTCGCTCGGCTTCCGCTACGAGGGGATCGAGCCCGAAGGACGTGCCGAGGTCTACCTGCGCTTTCTCCAGCGCCCGAGCAACTTCCTGAACTACTCCCGGCTGCGGGTGTGGACGGTGGCCCGCTCGGGGGACTGGGGTTCGGGGGTGCCGAGCTACTTCTTCCTGAAGGTCGGCAGCGACCCGGAGAACTTCTACCTCTATCGATCGCGGCTCGACCCGGCGGCAAACCCGGAGGCGGTGCGAAGCGCGGACTGGCTCCCCGAGCACCGGATCGAGTTCGACGAGTGGATCGATCTGAGGCGACGCGCCGAGGAGCGGCTCCTGCGGGACCCGCCGGGGCCCGGCGATCCGCCGGTCGAGGTCTGGTCCGTTGACTCGACCTACGCGATCGTGCTCCGCGATCGCGCGCGTGCCCCGAACCTCGGGGCCGTGCGGGAGGTTTCGATGGGGGTCTGGAACCGAAACGGGTTCGCCTCGTCCGGGGAGCTCTGGGTGAACGAACTCCGCCTCGGCGGGGGGGTGCGACGGGCAGGATCGGCGGGGATGGTGAACGTGGAGTTCGATGGTGGCGAACTCCTGCAGGCCCGGTTCGGGTACACGGGGAGGGAAGGGGACTTCCGCCAGCTCGACGAGGCATCGACCTTCCAGTTCGAGGGAGAGTACCATGGGGCGGCGACGCTGCAGGCGGGCGCGCTCCTCCCCGCGGGCTGGGGTGTCGAGATGCCTGTGACCGTCTCGCACCAGCGGAGTTCGAGCGATCCCTTCTTCCTGGAGGGAACGGATCTGCGCGCGGTGCTCCTTCCGGGCCTCAGGGAGACATCGTTCCGGGACACCCGGATTGCGACGACGGTCCGTGTGCGGGGCGAGACGGGGGTCACGCTCCTGGATCGGGTCCTGCCGGGTGCGGACCTCCGGGTTGCCTTCCACCGTGCGCAGGGGAGTGCGGTCACCTCCGAGACTGGGATGCGCGGTTCGGAGCTGGGGGCGGGGTACCGACTCGATCCGGGAGAGAGGACCTTCGGACTCCTTCCCGGTGTCCTGGAGCCCGTGGCGAGAGTCCTGCTCCCCCCGGGATGGGTCCGGAGCCTCCGCGCAACACGTGTGCGCTGGACGCCCGAGTTCCTGGGCGTGACGACAGGCCTTCGTCGCCAGGAGCGCGAGGTCACGCGCTTCAACGAGATCCGGATCGTGGAGCCCGTGGATCCAGGGTTCACGGAGTTCTCCCGCGAGGCATGGCTCGACAGCGGGGTCCGGCTCAGGATGCGGCCCCTCCCGAGCCTCGCCGCAGAGTGGGACCTGCGAACAACGAGGGACGTGCTCGACACGCCGGACGGGGTTCGGGATCCGGCCACCTGGCTGGCGGTGGATCGGGAACGGGTGCGACTCCTCGGGATCGACACGGGGTGGGAGACGGGCCGGGTCCTGCGCGGAAGGGTGACCTGGCGTCCGCCCCTTCCGCCATGGATGCGGGCCGACTTCGGGGCGCAGACACGCTACCGGAGTGACCGGGGCGCGGGCTTCGTTCGGAGCTTTCCCGGAGAGGCGCCGGAGCTCGTGCGGGAGGCGGGATCCGAGCGCGACCTGAGGGCGACGGTCACCTTCGAGCCCCGGCTCGTCGCCAGCGCGCTCGGTTGGCCGGGTGCGGAGGAAGGCGGGCGCGCGGGGTTGCTGGCATCATGGGTGAGCCCAGTGAACATCAGTGTCCAGAACGGGATCTTCTCCTGGTACTCCCGGGAGGCGGTGCGACCCGGAAGCAGCTTTCAACTTGGGCTCGGCGGGATCGAGGGATTTGCCCGGGTCGATGGGGTTGACGCGACACGCCTTCTGGACCGCCGAGCGGTCTCGGCCGGCTCGGGGCTCAACCTCCCCGGGTCCCTCTTCTGGAATGTGAACCTCCAGACGAACCGGGAGCGAGGACTCGACCGGAGGGCCGAGCGCACCGGGCGAGTGCGCTCATGGCCCGACATGCGGGCTGGGGTGACGGCGCTGCCCCTCCCCGCTGAGTGGGAGGGACGGGTCGAGCGAGTCACCGTCTCGACCGGGTGGCAGCGCGTCACGGAAGAGGTCAGTTTCGGCGAGGCGCTTCAGCAGGATCGAAGGAGGAGCGACCTTCGGGTGCCGGTCGAATTCGTCGTGGTCTGGGGTGGAGGGGTCGAGACGCGCTATCGCGGTCTCTTCGCCCGAGGCGAGGGGAGTGACCCCCTCGGTTCCACGGAGCGCGTGCGGAATGAACATGGTTTCTCGATCGAGACGAGGCTGAGCCCGAGGGGAGGGCTGGCCGAGCGGGTGCAGGAGCCGCTCCGTGTGTCACTCGTCGTGAACTGGATCGAACTGGATGAATGCCGGGCGACGACGTCCGGGGATGCCTGCGTGCCCTTTGTCGAACAGAGGGAACGCGGGGCGAGCTTCGCGCTCGACACGCGCGTGGCGGAACTCGAGGTGGGGAGTCTCCTCTCGCTTCTCGACAGCCGTTCCTTCACGGGGTTCCAGATGGGGCAGACGCGCTTCCAGATGTCGGTCTGGGCGCGCATGGTGTTCGAGTCCGGGCCCCTGGCCCGCCTCGAAGGGCGGCCGACGCCCTTCTGACCGATCTTGCCATTCCCGTGCTCCGCCGGGGTGCCGAGAATGGAGCATGAGCGATGAAGAACGAAGAACTGTTGTCCTGACGGCAGGAGTGCTGCTCCTCGCGAGCCTGCTTCGATTCGGGTGGGAGGCCCGCTCGGTGCCACCGATCCTGCCAGCCGACACGAGTGCCTATGCCGGCCTCGTCGAATCGACGGAGCGCGAGCTCGCGGACGAGGCGCGCAGGCGCACTCCACTCCTTCCGGGTGAGACGATCGACCCGAACCGGGCCGATCCGGTCGAGCTGGCGCGGCTCCCCGGTGTGGGACCGGCTCTGGCAGAGAGGATCGTGACGGATCGGGAGGCGAACGGGCCCTTCCGACGCCTTGCCGACCTCGAGCGCATCGCGGGAATCGGTCCGGCAACGCTCGGAAGAATGGAGGCCCTGCTCGACCTGTCGGATCCCCCGGACAGGGGCACGGGCCTGGAGGCAGGGGATTCGCGCCTGGACCTGAACAGGGCCGCGGCCGCCGATCTGGAGCGGCTTCCCGGGATTGGGCCGGCGATGGCGCAGCGGATTCTGGAGGCAAGGGGAGCGCGGGGGAGCTTCCGGCGCCTGGAGGAGCTTCTCGAGGTCCCGGGGATCGGTCCCGCGACCCTGGAGCGGCTTCGGCCCCTTGTCACCACGGGAGACACATATGTTTATCCTCCTTGACCGGTCGCCTCGGGGACCTGTACCTTGCGCGGAGTTGAAAGGGGTCAGGGCGTCCGACTCGTGCTCCCCGCCCCCGATCAGTCTGTAAACTCTGGAACCCCAACCACACCAGCCACGCGGAAAGGCATGGCCACGAATCTGGCCCAGGATCGGCTCGGCGAGCTCTGCTTGCGTGAGAAGCTGGTCAGCGAGGAGAACCTGCAGAAGGCGCTCACCGAGGCACGCAACTCGAAGGCGCGCCTCGGGGTCGTCCTCGTGAAGCTTGGGTACGTGGAGGAGGATGAGCTGACCCGCGCACTCGCGCGCCAGTACCGGGTGCCGGCCGTGGACCTCGACCGGGTTACCGTCGATCCGAAGATTCTGCGTCTCGTGTCGGGGGACGTCGCCTTCAAGCACCTCGTGCTCCCGCTCCGACGGGTGGGGCGGACCCTGACGGTGGCCATGGCGAACCCGTCCGATCTGGGCGCGATCGATGATCTCAAGTTCATCACGCGTTACGAGATCGAGCCGGTCGTGGTCGGGGAGTTCACGCTTCGAAAACACCTGGAGAAGTACTACGACTCGACCGATGACAAGATTGCGGAAATCCTCTCGGACTTCATCGATGATGCCGACGTCGAGTTCGTTGACGCAGAGGAGGAGGAGGTTTCCGTTGCGGCTCTTCAGGAGCAGATCGATGCAGCGCCGGTAGTGAAGTTCATCAACGGGCTCCTGACCGATGCGGTGCTGCGGGGGGTGTCCGACATCCACATCGAACCATATGAGAGGGAGGTGCGGGTCCGCTACCGGATCGACGGGGCGCTCCAGGAGGTGATGAAGCCGCCGATGAAGATGAAGGCTGCGCTCACCTCGCGAATCAAGATCCTGGCCGACCTCAACATTGCCGAGCGCCGCGTGCCGCAGGACGGCAGAATCAAGTTGCGCCTGAAGAACCGTGTTGTCGACTTCCGCGTGTCGACCTTGCCGGTCATCTTCGGCGAGAAGATCGTGCTTCGTATCCTGGACAAGGGGAACCTCACCTTCGACCTCTCCAGGTTCGGCTTCGAGCCGAAGGCCGAGAAGGACTTCATGGAGGCAATCATGAAGCCCTACGGAATGGTCCTCGTGACGGGCCCCACGGGATCCGGGAAGACGACGACCCTCTACTCCGCCCTCTCGAAGGTGAACACGAACGAGGTCAACATCATGACGGCGGAGGACCCCGTGGAGTACAACATCCACGGGATCAATCAGGTGCTGGTCCGTAACGAGATCGGCATGAGCTTTGCCGCGGCGCTGAGGGCCTTCCTCCGGCAGGACCCGAACATCATCATGGTGGGAGAGATCCGGGACCTTGAGACCGGAGGAATTGCGATCAAGGCAGCGCTCACCGGGCACCTGGTGCTCTCGACGCTCCACACGAACGATGCGCCCTCGACGGTCACCCGCATGATCGACATGGGCCTGGAGCCTTTCAATGTCGCGGCTGCCCTCAACCTCATCACGGCGCAGAGGCTGGTCCGTCGGATCTGTCAGAATTGCACGGAAGAGGTGACATACCCGCAGGAGTACCTGGAGTCGGCTCACATCCCGCTCGACTACGCGCACCGAACGGTCTTCTACCGGGGCAGAGGCTGCGACCAGTGCAATGGCTCCGGATATCGTGGTCGGCAGGGACTGTATGAGGTGATGGCCGTGAGCTCCGGGATCAGGAAGCTGATCATGCAGGAGGCGGCTACGGATGAACTCCGCGAGGCTGCCGTCTCCGAGGGAATGCTCACCCTCCGTACCGACGGGTTGAAGAAGGTCGAGCGTGGAGTCACGACCCTCGAAGAGGTGGTCAAGGAAACGGCGGCCACCTGATCTACGAACGCGGAGTGACGCCCTGGAGGCGTCTTTCCCATCGCCGGGAGAATGATGGTGCAGCAGGATCAGGGATCAGGGGGTAGCGGGCTCGGAATCCGGGCACTCCTCGAGGAGATGATCGAGAGGGGGGCCTCGGATCTTCACCTCACGGTGGGCGAGAGGCCGAGGCTCCGGGTCGACGGAGACCTCGTGAATGCGCGCAGCGAGCATGTCCTGACCCCGAGAGACACACTCACGCTCGCCTATTCGATTCTTACGGAGCAACAGAAGAAGCGGTTCGAGACGGACGACGAGCTCGACTTCTCGTTCGGTGTCCAGAACCTGTCCCGCTTCCGGGGAAACTGCTACAAGCAGCGGGGTTGTGTGGCCATGGCACTGCGGCAGATCCCTTACGAAATCAGACCGCTCGAAGAGCTGGGGCTGCCGGCTGCTGTGGGCAAGATGGCCGAGCGGCCGCGCGGGCTCGTCCTCGTGACGGGCCCGACAGGGTCCGGGAAGTCGACGACGCTTGCGGCCATGCTCGACAAGATCAACCGGGAGCGACGCGGTCATATCATCACGATCGAAGACCCGATCGAGTTCATCCACCGACACCGCAATTGCACGGTGAACCAGCGGGAGGTGGGCTCGGACACGAAGGGGTTCGCACAGGCGCTGAAGTACGCCCTTCGACAGGATCCGGATGTGATCCTGATCGGCGAGATGCGAGACCTGGAGACGATCGGAGCGGCACTCACGATCGCCGAGACGGGCCATCTCGTGCTTGCGACGCTCCACACGAACTCGGCGGCCGAGTCGATCAACCGAATCGTCGATGCCTTTCCCTCCCATCAGCAAGCACAGGTTCGGGCCCAGCTCGCCTTTGTCCTCGAGGGAGTCGTGACCCAGACGCTCCTTCCCCGGGCACGGGGCAGCGGTCGTGTCCTGGCCGCTGAAGTCATGCTCTGCACCCCCGCGATTCGCGCGCTGATCCGGGACGAGAAGGTGCACCAGATCTATTCGCTCATGCAGGCAGGCAAGAAGCACGGGATGCAGACGATGAACGACTCCCTGCAACAGCTCTACCTGCGCAGGGAAGTTGCCCTCGAGGAGGCGGTGCGACGGGCCGCGGATCCCGCCGAATTCCTCCGCTCCGTCGGTGAGCCCATGCCCGGTGCCTGAGCCGGATCCCGGTGCACCGACGACCCCACAGGAGTTGACCCATGCCGACCTTCACCTATAGCGCTCGACCCGCCGGCGGCGGAGACATTCGAAACGGGGAGATCGAGCTGACCTCGAAGGAGGAGGTTGCAGCCTACCTCCATCGTCAGAAGCTGATCCCCCTTGCGATTCGCGAGAAGGACAAGGGGCTGACCCTGAGCCTGACCGGAGGTCCGAAGACACGCGACATCGTGATCTTCACGCGACAGTTTGCGACGATGATCAACGCGGGACTTCCACTCGTTCAGTGCCTCGAGATCCTCGCCGAGCAGACGGACAACCCGGGACTTCGCAAGGCGATCGAGGAGGTTCTCTACGACGTCGAATCCGGAAACACCCTCGCGGACTCCCTGGGCAGGCATCCGAAGGTCTTCACGCGCCTCTACGTGAACATGGTCGCGGCCGGGGAGGCCGGAGGTATCCTGGACACGATCCTCCTGCGTCTCGCAACCTTCCTCGAAAAGAGCGATGCCCTGGCCCGCAAGATCAAGGGTGCCATGATCTATCCGGGGGTGATCCTCCTTGTGGCCACAGCCGCGGTGGCGATCCTGCTGATCTTCGTGATCCCCACCTTCCAGGGGATGTTCGCCTCGGCAGGAGTCCCGCTCCCGCTGCCCACCCAGATCGTGATCGCCCTCTCTGCCTTCCTTCAGGTCTGGTGGTGGGCCGTGCTCGTCGGGATCATCGCGGCCGGGCTCGGACTCCGGCAGTTCTACCGAACGGATCAGGGGGAGCTCCTCATCGACGGCATGCTCCTCAGGCTTCCCATCCTCGGCGATCTTCTTCGGAAGGCCGCAGTGGCCCGCTTCACCCGCACCCTCGGAACCCTCGTCTCGTCCGGGGTCTCGATTCTCGAGGGGCTCGAGATCACGGCCAGAACTGCGGGCAACCGAGTCATCCACGATGCCGTCATGGGGTCGCGCTCCTCGATCGCCGGCGGTGAGACGATTTCGGCCCCGCTCAAGGAGTCGGCCGTCTTTCCCCCCATGGTCGTCCAGATGATCAATGTCGGGGAGCAGACGGGCGGGCTCGACGAGATGCTCGACAAGATCGCGGACTTCTATGACGAAGAGGTCGATGCGGCCGTCAGCGCCCTCCTCTCGGCGATGGAGCCGGTCATGATCGTGGTCCTCGGTGTCGTGGTGGGAGGCATGATCGTCGCAATGTACCTCCCGATCTTCGACATGATCTCCGCGGTAGGGTAGGAAGGCGTTGACGACGATCGAGGCCGCTCCGGATCTCGCCCCTCTTCTCGAGGGGCGCCGTTGGGGGGAGCTGCGCGAGCTCCTAGCGGACTACGCGGCCCCCGATCTGGCCGACCTCCTGCTCGATCTTGACAAGACGAGGCGGGTCCTGCTCTTCCGGGCGCTTCCGAGAGAACAGTCATCGGCGCTCTTTGCACACCTCTCGTCCGATGATCGTCAGGCGCTCCTCCACGCGCTGACCGACGAGGAGACCGCGGGGCTCCTCGAGGATCTTCCCGCCGACGACCGCACCGCTCTCCTGGAGGAACTCCCTGGCCAGGTGACCCAGGAACTCCTCAATCTCCTCTCGCCCGGGGAGCTGGAACGCGCTCGCACCCTTCTCGGCTACCCCGAGGAGAGCGTCGGTCGCCTGATGACGCCCGACTACATCGCGATTCGCCGGCACTGGACGATCGACCGGGCGCTGCGTCAGGTCCGGCGAAGGGGCGCGATCGCCGAGACGGTGAACCGGGTCTTCGTCGTGGACGAGGACTGGCGCCTGCTTGACGACATTCCCCTGCGAGCCCTGATCCTCGCGGAGCCGGATGCAACGGTCGAAAGCATCATGGACCACACCTTCGCGTCGGTGCCAGCCACGGCCGACCGGGAAGAGGCGGTCCGGGTCGTCCAGCGCTATGACCAGGTCGCGCTCCCCGTCGTGGACTCGAAAGGCGTGCTTCTCGGGATCGTGACCGTCGACGACCTTCTCGACGTCGCCGAAGCGGAGGCCACGGAAGACTTCCACAAGCTCGGCTCCACCCTCCCCGTGCGGATGGGCCTCAAGGACGCCTCCGTAACGGTCCTCTACCGGGCCCGGGTCGGCTGGCTCCTCGTGCTCGTCTTCATGAACATCTTCTCGGGCGCGGGGATCGCCTACTTCGAAGACACCCTCGAGGCGATGATTTCTCTCGCCTTCTTCCTCCCCCTCCTGATCGACTCGGGGGGGAACGCCGGATCACAGTCGGCAACCCTGATGGTCCGCGCCATCGCGACAGGAGACGTCAGGTTGCGGGACTGGTTCGGGATGCTGGGAAAGGAGCTCTCCGTTGCCGTCCTCCTGGGTGCCACCATGGCCGCCGGCGTGGCCGCCATCGCAAGCTTCCGGGCCCCGGAGATCATCCTCGTGGTCTCCCTCACGATGATGACCATCGTGCTCGTCGGAAGCCTCATCGGGATGTCGCTCCCCTTCCTGCTCACTCGTCTCGGCCTCGACCCCGCCACTGCCAGTGCTCCCCTGATCACTTCGATCTCGGACATCTGCGGTGTGCTCATCTACTTCAGCATTGCCACCTGGTACCTCGGCCTCTGAGCGCAGGGGCGGACCCCTTCCAACCATGACGGAGTGGCCTGAATGACCGTGAAGCTCAAGATGCCCCACACGCTCACGCTCCTCTTCTTCATGATGATCGCGGCGCTCGTCGCCACCTGGATCATCCCCCAGGGAAGCTTCGACATGGCGCTCACGGACACGGGGCGCCAGGTCGTCGTTCCGGGTACCTTCGAACTCGCCCCCGAGCGTGACTTCATCAGCCCCCTCGCGCTCTTCACGGCGGTTCCCCGCGCCTTCGCGGCGGCGCAGGACATCATCTTCTTTCTCTTCATCATCGGGGGGGTGCTTGCGATCATCCGGGCCACCGGGGCGATCGACGCCCTCCTCGGCAGGATGCTCGAGCGCTTCAGCACCAGGCCGGGTGCCCTCGTCTTCGCCGTCATCTTCGTGTTCGCCCTGGCCTCGAGTGCGATGGGCGCATCGGCCGAGTACATTCCCTTTGTCCTGATCCTCGTCGCGCTCTGTCGGGCCATGCGCCTTGACAGCATGACCGCCGTCGGGATGATCGTGGCCGGGTACGGGATCGGATACGGGGTCGCCGCCTTCAACCAGTACACGGTCGTCGTGGCCCAGGGGATCGCCGACATCCCCACCTATTCCGGCTGGCACATCCGGCTCGCGCTCCTCGTCCCCTTCGGCCTGATCGGCGTCCACCACGTCTGGAGCTATGCACGGCGTGTTCGCGACAACCCCGAACAGGGACTCGTCGCCGACCTCGAAGCCCCCGACCGTGGAGAGCCGCCGAGGAGCTACCCGCCGATGACGCTCGGTCACGTTGCGGTCCTCGTCGGGTTCATCACCGCCCTCGGGATCGCCGTCTGGGGCATCGCCACCCGGGGATGGTACCTGAACGAGCTTGGCGCGGCCTTCCTCATCCTGGGAATCGTCGCCGCACTCATCGGAGGCATCGGACCGAGCGTGACCGCGAAGCGGTTCGTGGAAGGTGCCATGGATCTCACCGAGACCGCCCTTCTCGTGGGCATCGCACGTGGAATCGCCCTGGTGATGGAAGACGGCATGATCCTGCACACCATTGTCCATGGCCTCTCCATTCCCCTGTCGGCCGTCGGTCCCGAGCTCGCCGCGGTGGGCATGCTCACGATCCAGACGGTCATCAACCTCTTCGTTCCCTCGGGGAGCGGGCAGGCCTTCGTCACCATGCCCCTGATGGCGCCCCTCGGAGACATCGTCGGCGTGACCCGACAGGTCTCCGTGCTCGCCTACCAGTTCGGAGATGGCTTCGCAAACATGCTCATCCCCACGAACGCCGTCCTGATGGGCATCCTCGGCATCGCCGGCATCCCCTATGACCGATGGTTCCGATACTGCTTCCCCCTCTTCCTCAAGCTCTTCGCCGCCGCAGCGATCACCCTTGTGGCCGCCGTCGCCCTCGGCTTCTCATGACCCGAGCTGCTCTTGCCGCGCTCGTCCTCGGACTTCTTGCAACGACCGGTCCCGGTTGCGGCGCCCCGCCATCCGACGAGCCCCTGCCGGAGGAGGAGACCCCGGAATCCGAGCGCTTCCGGGCCCCTTCGTCGAGCACCGGCTACCTTGTCCTGGAAGAAGGCACACTCCGCTTCCAGCCCTGCGGGGCGACCGTCACCCAACCCGTCGACGACCTGAGCGACGGGGAGGCGCGCCGACTCGTCGAGGATCTCGGCCACGGGGAAGACCGCATCGCCGCCGCCGTCGTCCTCGAGGGGATGCGACTCCTCGAGGTGCGCCATGCTGCCGGCGAAGCCCGGACCTGTGAAGACCTCCTCCCCGGGGTCGACCTCGAAGCGCGGGGAAACGAACCCTTCTGGAGCCTGGAGGTCCAGGGCGAGGAGGCCCGGTGGAGGACTCCCGACGAGCTCGACGGCATCGTCTGGAGCGAGGGGGAATGGCGCTCGACGGGCGAGGGGCGCTGGCAGTTCGAAGCCCGGCGCGGGGGACCCGGCGAAGAGGAGCGGCTTCTGCTCGATCTCGAGTCAGCTCCCTGCCGGGACACGATGGCCGGCTTCCGCTTTCCCTACATCGCCCGACTCGATCTCGCCGGCATCGCATACGAGGGATGTGCCCTCGAGGGGCATTCTTCGACCCGACCCTGAGGCCCGCCTGCCCCGATCAGGATGCGGAGCCGTCCGGCAGGACCATCGAGAAGAGGAAGCTCACGATCGAGATCAGGAGGCTTCCCCACAGAGCGGGCCAGAAGCCGTCCACGGAGAAGGCGCCGACCAGGGCACCGGTGAGCATGAGCATGAGCGCGTTCACGACGATGGTGAAGAGCCCGAGGGTGAGAATCAGGAAGGGGAGGGAGAGGAGGAGCACAAAGGGCTTGATGAGGGCGTTCACGACCCCGAAGACCGCAGCGACGAGGAGGACGGGCCAGAACTCCTCCCGCAGTTCGATGCCCCCCACGAGGCGCGCCGCGACCCAGAGGGCGACGGCATTCACGAAGAGCCGTATCACGATCGTCTGCATGTGCGGAGCTTCTCCTGAGGAGGGTCGGATCAGGGGCGTAGGCCGGGCGGCAGGGCCCGTGAGGGCCGCCTTCGCTGGGGGCCGGCGCGAAGAAGATAGGCACCCCGACCCCGCGCGGACCACCCCCATCCCGGCGGCTTCGTGAGGCAGGACCATCCTGGGGGGGCTGCTCTTCCCGACCGCCGGATCGATCGGGAGATCGCCGCGCTCGCCATACCGGCGCTCGGAACCCTCGCAGCCGACCCTCTCGTCTCGATGGTCGACACCGCCTTCGTCGGGCGTCTCGGGGTCGTCCCCCTGGCCGCCCTCGGGGTGAACGCCGCGATCTTCGCGATGGCCTTCGTCGTCTTCAACTTTCTCGCGTACGGAACGACGCCGAGGGTTGCCCGGGCGTGGGCCGCCGGCGACCGGGAGGCGACCGGGAAGGCGATCGTCGAGGCCCTCGCCCTCGCGGTCGGGGTCGGCGTCCTCGCGACGGCCCTCCTCCTTGCCGGGGGCGGGCTCCTCGTGCACCTCATGGGTGCGACGGGGGAGCTCCGCGAGCCAGCTCTCGCCTACCTCCGGATCCGGGCGCTGGCCGGGCCCGCGGTCCTTGTCGTGATGGCGGGCCACGGGATCTTCCGGGGTCTCCAGGACACCCGCACCCCGCTCCGGATCACTCTCTGGCTGAACCTCGTGAACCTCGTCCTCGATCCCCTCCTCATCTTCGGCTTCGGTTGGGGGCTCGAGGGCGCGGCGTGGGCCACGGTCGTGGCCCAGTGGTTCGGGGCCCTCGCCTTCGTCAGGCTCCTCTTCGGACCCCACCGGGCCATCCTCGGGGAGGCCCCCCGCCTCCCCCGGCCGGCCGAGCTCCTCCCCTTTCTCCGGGTCGGGGGGGCGCTGAGCGTGCGCACCTTCGCCCTGATCGGCACCCTCACCTTCGCCACCGCGATCGCCACCCGGGTCGGGACCGCCGAGGTCGCGGCCCACCAGGTCGCCGTCCAGCTCTGGCTCCTCCTCGCCCTCGTCGTCGACGCCTTCGCGGTCGCCGCCCAGGCCCTCGTGGGGCGCTACCGGGGCGAGGGGAACGGGGCCGCCCTCCGGAGGGTCGGGAACCGTCTCCTCGGGTGGGGTGCCCTCACGGGAGTGATCCTGGCCGCAGTGTTCTTCCTCCTCACCCCCTGGCTCCCGCGCCTCTTCACGGACGACCCCGGTACGATCGCCCGCGTCGCCGCGATCCTCCCCTTCGTGATCTGGATGCAGCCCCTCAACGCCCTCGTCTTCGTCTGGGACGGGATCTACATGGGCGCCGAGGCCTTCGGCTTCCTCGCCCGCCAGATGCTTCTCGCGGCCGCCGTCGCGGGCGCCGTCCTTCTCCTCGTGGTCCCGATGGGGTGGGGGCTCGCCGGGGTCTGGTGGGGCATCGTGACCCTGATGGGGGTTCGCGCCCTGACTCTCGCTCTTCGCTACGGACGGGGAGAGGGAATCGGTCGCTGATCGACCCGGTCCCTCCGTCCGGACCGCGGTGAGGGCCTGGCGGGCGCCCTGTGGCATTCTGCATGGCGCCCATGCGTTGCGCGAGCCCCTTCCACGGGCGGTCCGGTTTCGGCGCGAGCAGGTCCAAACCGTCGGCACCCGCCGAAAGCCGCACCATCGCTGAAGGATCCATGCTGCAGTGGTGACTCCTCCCCGCACAGGTGTAGAAGTTGCGCAACGGGTCGGGCAGGCCGGGGCACCTGACGTTGCCCCCGGAACGATCTCGACCCGGAACCTCATGTGCGAACCTGACCTCATCGCGGGACCACGGACCCCTGTCCGTGATCGGCCCCCCGAACCATGCGGGCGCCGACGTCTTCCCGTCCACGCCCCGACCGGAGCCGACGGGGAGAGAGCCCGGCCCGGCCCGGCCGTCGGCCGGCTTCTCCTTTCGGCCCTCGTCTCCACGGCGATCGCGACTGCCCTCGTGGCGGCGCTCTCCGTGGTGCTCCAGGAGTGGACCCCGGGCGCCCGCGGAGCTGCGCAAGTCCTCCTCGCCGCCCAGGTCGAGGCCTCGTTCCCGGACCGGGACCGCGCAGTGCGGCTCGCCCGGGAGGGCGCGTACGAGGAGGCGCTCGCGATCCTGCGCCCTCTCTACGCGGCACAGCCCGACGATCTGGGCCTGCGTGCCGACCTCGTTGCAGTCCTGAGCTGGGCCGGGCAGGACGAGGAGGCGCTCGAGCTCGGGGAGCGCCTTCCCTTTGCCGAGATCGAGCCCTTCGTGGCGGAGGCGGTCGCCCGCTCGGCCCGGAACCTCGGCCGGCCAGTCCTGGCCTGGGGACTCTACTCCTCCGTTCTCGAACGGGACTCGACCCGGATCGAGAGCTGGGTCGGCGTCTCGATGGCCACTCTCGAGCGGGGGCTCCCAGACGAGGCCCTCGAACGGGTCGAGGCGGGGCTGGAGCGGAGCCCCGGGCACTCCGAGCTGCTCCTCGCCCGAGGCCACATCCTCCGGGCGCTCGGACGCCCCTTGGAGGCAGCCCTCTCGGTGCGTGAAGCTGCGGCCGCAGGTGCGAGCTCGGCCGAGGCGCTCCGGATCGAGGTCCTGAGTCTGCTCGATGGGGGAGCCCCCTTCCTCGCGGCCGAACGGATGCTTGACGACCCCGACCGCTTCGACGCGGGTGAGAGGGCCCGACTTCTCGCGGAGCGGGGCTCACGCGCCGTGCAGTGGACGGTGGCCGCACCGGAGCGCCCCGACCCTGCCCTCCGCTTCGAGGCGGTAGATCGCGCGATCCTTCGTCTGGACTCGGCGCTCGCGGTCGTGGAGCCCACCGTCGGCTGGCCGTTCGACCAGCTTCGCTTCGACCGGGTCGTCGCGCTTCGCGAGCGGGTCCGGATGGCCGAGGTGGCGGCTGAGGTCGAGGAGCTGGAGGGCGAAGGCGTTGCTCTTCCCCCCTACGTGCACCGTGTGGCCGGGGACGCCTACCTGTACCTGCGCCATCCGGCTCGGGCGGAGCGCCACTACCGTGCCGCGATCGAGGGTTGGCCTGCGCATCCGGAGTCGCGAATCGGGCTCTTCTATGCGCTCCTCGAGCAGGAGCGGCATCGCGACGCACAGGAGGTTGCGGCCGCGCTACTCGAGATGCAGCCCGAGCGGCGAACCGCCGAGGGGCTCCGGGAAGAGCTTCCGAATCCGGACCGCCTCCAGGCCAAGATCGCGCTCAATCTGGGGCGCGCCTTCGGGGGCGACCTGCGGGGCGCCGAGGAGGCGTTCAGGGAGCTGAACCTCCGGGCTCCCCTCAACCTCGACATCCGCCAGGAGCTGGCTTCGGTCCAGCGTTGGCGCGGGTGGCCGCGTGCAGCGATCGCCGACTACGACCGGATGCTGGCCCTGGACCCGCACCATGTGGGAGCGCGGGTGGGGCGGGGTGCCGCGCTCCTCGAGGTGGGCGACCGGCGGGCGGCGCGAGCGACCTACGACACCCTTGTCGTGCTCGCGCCGGAGCACCAGCACGTGATCCGCGCGACGGAGCGGTTCCGGGTACTCGGGCTCTGGCACCTCTCGATCGAGGCGCGCGGGGGCCGGAGCACGGGGGGTGAGTTTGGTACGCGCGACGACGGGCTCGCAGTGCGCCTCACGACTCCATGGATCGGGGACCGGGCGCGGCTCTTCGCGGGCTCCTGGCGGAGCTCCGCGAGCTATCCCGACGGGCGGGGGATCCAGGACCGTATCGAGGTCGGGGGCTCCCTCCACCGGGCGGGGCTCGACCTCGAGCTCGGGGTCGGTGCCGACCGGGAAGGGGCAGGGGATCCGGCCGGCCGCGGCAGCCTCGCCTGGAGCCCCGGGGACCACTGGAGCTTCCGGGTCCAGGGTGCCTCCTGGGCCCGCGAGGTCCCCCTCCAGGCCGCTCGTGCCGGGATCGACGGATGGACTGCGGGGACGGGCTTCGGTCGGCGGGCGAGTGACCGGCGCTGGTGGAGTGCCGACGGTGCCTTCCTCCGGATGTCGGACGGGAACCGCCGCTGGAGCCTCTGGTCAGCGCTGGAGCAGGAGGTGGCACGGACGCCCCGAAACCGGCTCTCGGCCGTGGGGGAGCTCTACGGGGCGCAGAACTCGCTCGAGGATGCCCCCTACTTCAATCCGGCCCGGACCGCTTCGGGGACCCTCGCCCTGCGCTGGGACCTCCTGGCCTGGCGGGCCTGGGAGAAGGAGATGCGGCAGCGGATCCAGGTGGCGGGCGGGCGCCTCCACCAGGAAGACTTTAACGACCGATGGCTATACTCGGCGGAGATCGAGCACGAATGGAATTTGACGGAGCGCTTCAACCTGGAGTACGGGGTGCACTGGGGACGGCCGGTCTACGACGCCGACCGGGAGCGACGCTGGGGGGGCCATGCGGCGCTCCGGTGGAGGCTCCCGCGATGAGGGCCCGGATGCGCGGGGTCCATGGGGGACCGGTCTGGTGGGTGCTGGCGGCGCTTGGGCTGGGTCTCGGCTTCGGGGTGCAGGGGTGCACCGGAGGGGCCGCGATCGAGGGCGACGTGCCCGCGCCCGCGCCCCTTCCCGAGCCCACCCTTCCGAGCTTCCAGGTGCTCTCGTACCACGACGTGCGCGATGACCTCGAGGGCGATCTGGATCCCGATCGCTTTGCGGTCTCGACGGAGCGGCTGATCGAACACATCGAGTGGCTCCTCGAGAACGGATACACCCCGGTGAGTGTCGACGACCTGCTCGCGGCCGAGCGCGGAGAGCGGGTGCTTCCGGAGGGGGCGATCCTCCTGACCTTCGACGACGGGCTCCGGAGCGTGTATACCAAGGTCTTCCCCGTGCTCCAGCTCTACCGGGTGCCTGCGGTCGTTGCGGTGGTGGGCTCCTGGCAGGATGCTCCAGCGGGGTGGACGCTCGAGTACGACGGACTCGGTACGATCACGAGCGACGACATCGTGAGCTGGGACGCGCTGCGCGAGATGCAGGCCTCCGGGCTGGTCGAGGTGGCGACGCACAGCTGGGACATGCACCGGGGCGTGATCGGGAATCCCTTCGGGAACGAGCAGCCGGCGGCGGTGACGCGGATCTTCTCGCCGGAGTCCGGAAGCTACGAGTCGGAAGAGGAGTACCGGGCCCGGGTGCGTGCCGATCTCGAGCAGGCCTCCCGGCGGATCGAGGAGGAGCTCGGGCGAGCACCGCGCGTCGTGGTCTGGCCCTACGGGGAGTACAGCGAGGTGACGGAGGAGATCGCCTCCGAACTCGGAATGCCGATCTCGCTCGGGCTGCGTCCCGGGGAGCGGGGGCTCGATCCCGCCGCACCCGCGGGGGCCGGTTTCGCCGGGGTGCCGCGCTACGTGATCACGGGGAACCTGAGCGTTCCAGACCTCTCCTGGTTCCTGAGGCGCTCGCAGTCGGCGGTCTCGCCGGTGCGGGTCGTCCACGTCGACCTCGACTACGTGTACGACGAGGACCCTGCCCAGACCGAGCGGAACCTCGACGTGCTCCTCGACCGGATCCAGGCGATTCGGCCGACGACGGTCTACCTCCAGGCCTTCGCGGACCCCGAGGGGGACGGGACGGCGGTCGAGCTCTACTTCCCGAACCGGCACCTCCCGATGCGGGCCGACCTCTTCAACCGGGTGGCCTGGCAGCTCCGGACGCGGGTCGGGGTCGAGGTCTTCGCCTGGATGCCCCTGCTCGCCTTCGAGCTTCCCGATTCGGCGCGAAACGATGCCCTTTCGGTCAAGCGGTGGGAGGGCGACCGGGCGGTGCCGAGCCGGCCGGACTATCGGCGGCTCTCGCCCTGGATCCCGGAGGCGCGCACGATCATCCACGAAATCTTCGAGGACCTCGCGCGGGGCGCGGCCTTCGACGGGATTCTCTTCCATGACGACGCCTACCTGAACGACAGCGAAGACGCGTCGGCCCATCCGGGCGAGCCGGGGCGGCTCCCCGATGCGCGCACGAAGACCCTGGCCCTCCTCGACCTTACGGACGAGGTGGCGGCCACGGTTCGGCGCTACCGGCCCGCGATCCGAACCGCGCGAAACCTCTACGCCCGGGTCGTGCTCGAGCCGCACTCCGAGGAGTGGTTCGCACAGAACTTCGAACTCTCCCTCGAGCGCTACGACCAGACCGCGGTGATGGCGATGCCCTACATGGAGGGTGCCCGGAATCCGGAGCGCTGGCTCGACCGGCTCGTGGATGCCGTCGAGGCAGTCCCGGGCGGGCTCGAGGGAACGGTGTTCGAGCTCCAGGCGGTCGACTGGCGCAGGCCGGCCCCGATTCCCGGGGAGCGGCTCGCCTCCTGGATGGAACGGCTCGAACGGCGGGGGGCGATCCACTTCGGGTACTACCCCGATGACTTCATTCGCGGGCTCCCCGAGCTCGAGCCCGTACGGCGGGCGCTCTCGGTCGAGCGCGATCCATGGGCGCGGAGGTAACGATGAGCGAGACCCTCGAACTCTTCCGATTCTCGAGCCTCCTCCTGGACTTCGTCTTCTATTATCCCCTCTTCATGGCATATCTGTGGATGCTTGGGGGGATCTACTACTACTTCCACTGGGAACGTCCGGAGCGGCGGCCTCCCGACGACCCGCCGGAGCTCCCCGAGCACCCCTTCGTCTCGATCCTCGTTCCCTGCTTCAACGAGGCCGAGAACGTGCGCGAGACCATCGCCTGGGCCTGTGCCCAGGAGTACCCGGAGTACGAGGTCATCGCGATCAACGACGGGAGCACGGACGAAACCGGGGAAATCCTCGACGAACTGGCGGGAGAGAACCCGCGCCTCCGGGTGATCCACCACGCGCGAAACCAGGGCAAGGCGGTGGGACTACGGATGGGTGCCCTCGCGGCCCGCGGCGAGTACCTCGTCTGCATCGACGGCGACGCCCTCCTCGACCCGCACGCCACGACCTGGATCGTGAGGCACTTTCTCTCGGGCCCGCGCGTCGGTGCCGTGACCGGGAACCCGCGCATCCGGACCCGCTCGACCCTCCTCGGAAAGGTGCAGGTCGGGGAGTTCTCCGCGATCATCGGGCTCATCAAGCGCACGCAGCGCATCTACGGGCGGGTCTTCACCGTGAGCGGGGTCGTCACGGGGATCCGGCGCTCGGCACTGCACAGCATCGGCTACTGGTCGACGAACATGGTGACCGAGGACATCGACATCTCCTGGGGGCTGCAGCGCGAGCACTGGGACGTGCGCTACGAGCCCAACGCGCTCTGCTGGATCCTCATGCCCGAGACGCTGCGCGGCCTCTGGAAGCAGCGGCTGCGCTGGGCACAGGGGGGCGTCGAAGTCTTCCTCAAGTACGGCGCGAGCCTCCTGAGGTGGCGCAAGCGCCGGATGTGGGGAGTGCTCCTGGAGCATTCACTCTCCATCGTCTGGGCCTACCTCATGGCGCTCACCTTCGTGCTTTGGGGTGCGGGCTTCTTCGTCGAGCTCCCCGAGCCGATCCGGGTGCAGTCGATTCTGCCCGAGTGGTACGGGGTCTTCCTCGGATTCACCTGTCTACTGCAGTTCGCCGTGAGCCTCGCGATCGACGGGCGCTACGAAAAGGGGCTCGGCCGTTTCTACTACTGGATGATCTGGTATCCCATCGCCTTCTGGATGATCAACATGCTGACCACGGTGACAGCCGTCCCGAAGGCACTCCTCAAACGGCGGGGCCAGCGGGCCGTCTGGGTCAGCCCTGACCGGGGACTGCGCACACCATGACCAAACCCACCCTTCCGCGGACCGGCCCCGGCCGGGACACCCAGGTCATCTTCGATCGTCCCGAGCTCCAGGCCCGGCGGCACCGCCTCGTCTACTCCACCCTCACCCTGATCGCATGGGTGATCTGGATGTACCTCTGGCTCCCGGTCGTGACCCTCGTGGCATGGTACCTCGGGGTGCGGGTCTTCGTCCGGGAAATCGTGATTCCTGATCCGCAGACCATCCTGGCCGTCGTCCTCGCCTACCTTCTCGTGGTGCTCGTCTTCGCCGTGGTCCTCGTCGGCTGGTCACAGTACAACCTCCGTCGCTTCGGCGGGAAGGACCGTCGCCGGTTCCCCGCGCCCCTTGCCGACGCCGAGCTCGCAGACTGGTTCGGGATCCCGCCCGAAAGGCTGGCCCAGATGCGAGGCCTCGGACGAATGCGCATCGAGCATGACGAGGAGGGTGCACCCATCGCGGTCCGGGGTCCGGGGAACTCCGCAGTCGCAGAGGGGAAGGCACAGAAGAAGAACACCGACTCCCCGGCCCCACTGAGAGTGTCGAGTCCCGCGACCGGGTGAGTCGGGGGCGGCCTTCGCCCACCTCCACTGCTGCGGCCCCGGATTCGCGCCCTGAACACACGTCACTTCCTCGACTGGTCCCGACCTCCCCTCCCTGCGGCCGCCGCACTCCTGGCGGAGCAGGTTGGCGGCGAAGGCCCTCTCCTCGACCTCTCGCGCACGGTGGTCGCACTTCCGGGTGCGCGGGCCGGCCGGCGCCTTCGGGAGCTTCTCCATGAAGAGGCCGCGGCGCGGGCGGCCTCCCTCCGCCCGCCCCGAATCGTCACGGCTGGGGCTCTGCCCGAGCTCCTCTTTCCACCACCGCTGCCGGTTGCTCCCCCCTTCGTTCTCCACACGCTCTGGGCGAGGGCCCTGGCGAGGCTTCCCGGTCGGGAAAGGGACCGGATCGTCCCGGACGCCCCGCCTCCCCACGACCTCAGGGCCTGGACCGCACTCGGACGCACGATCCAGGGAGTGCGCGCCGAGATCGGGGGGGCCGGGATCGACTTCGGCGGCGTTGCGGAGCGCTGCGGCGAAGGCTTCCTCTTCAACGACGAGGACCGATGGCGCGCCCTCGCACGCGCGTGGCGCTTCGTGCTTGCCGACCTCGAGGCCATGGGGCTGACGGACCGGGACGATCATCGCCGACGCGTGGCTCGGGCCGACTCCGGTGCGCCGAGGCCCCAGCCCGGATCCTTCCCGGAGACCCTGTGGCTCGTCGGGGTGACGGAGTTGCCGCCGGTCGTGCGGGGTGTCCTCGAACGAGCGATCGCCGCAGGCCTCTCTCTCGCGGCTGTCGTCCACGCGCCCTCGGAGCGGGCCGACGACTTCGACGAGCTCGGCACGCTCCGGCCCCACCGCTGGCTCGACGAGTCCGCGACGATCCCCTCCGACGCGATTCGGGTCGCAGCCGATCCTGCGGGTCAGGCCGATCTTCTGGTGGAGTGGTTGCGTGGCCTGGATCCACCTCCCTGGCCGGACCAGGTCACGATCGGCATTCCGGATCCCGAGCTTGTCCCCTTCATCGAAGACCGGCTCCAGGTCGAGGGGGTGCAGACCCGTGACGCAGCCGGGACGCCGATTGCCGAGAGTGCCCCCTTCCTTCTCCTCGAGGCTGTGGCCGGGTTCCTGCGCGAGGGGAACTGGGACTCCTTCGCCTCGCTCCTCCGCCACCCGGGGCTCGATCCGGGCGCAGGGAAGGGTGTCGAGCCCCCTGTCCGCATCGCTTCGCTCGATCGTTACCATTCGAGGCACCTTCCGCTCCTGCTCCCCCACCCTGATCGGCTCCCGTCGAGCGGGGCGCCGGGCGAGGAGGGCGACAGGGCGACCGTCATCCGCGCCCTCCGATTCGTGAGGGACGAACTTCTCTCCGGTCTCGCCGAGCCCCGCCCTCTCTCGCGCTGGCCGGACCCCTTGAGCGGCCTGCTGCTCCGGCTCTTCGGGGAGGGGGAGCGGGACCCCCGGCGCCCCTCGGACCGTCCCATCCTTGCGCTCTGCGAGGCTGCTCTCACCACCTTCGACGCCATGCGGCGCCTGCAAGGTGAGGCTGACCGGACCGTGGATGGCGCCACCGCACTGGCCCTCGTCCTGGGCGAGGTCCGCGACGCCACCCTGCCACCGAGCGCCGAGGCCGAGGCCGTGGAACTCCTCGGTTGGCTCGAGCTTCACCTCGACGATGCTCGTCACCTCGTGATTACCGGGGTGAACGAGCCGTCGATCCCTGCCTCTCGCACCTCCGATCCGTTTCTCCCGCATGCGCTTCGAGCCCGGATCGGACTTCCCGACAACGAGGCCCGCCTCGCGCGTGACCTCTACCTCCTGCGCGCCATTCTCGCGGCCCGTCCCGGCACTCTCCTGATCACCGGCGCACGCACGGGCAGCGGAGACCCCTTGCGTCCGTCCCGACTCCTCCTGCACGAGAGGGGCGAGGCGCTCGCTCGTCGTGTCCTCCACTTCACTCACGCCACCACGGAGGAAGGCACCCGAGGGCCCACTTCCCCCCTCCCCGACCCTGCGGCCCATGAGCCCGGCCGCCGGTGTCCCTTCGCGCTGCCACCGGAGCCGGTCATACGCACTCCGGCCGCGACCGAGAGGCTGCGCGTCACCGACTTCCGGCGACTCATCGCCGACCCTTACCTCTTCGCCCTCGAGCGTGTGCTCGGCCTCGAGGCGCTCGATGACCGTGCCCGTGAGCTCGATCCCCCTGCCTTCGGCTCCCTTCTCCACCGCGTGCTCGAGGCATTTTCCCGCGCAGCTCATCGCCTCGCCCCGCAGGAGCAGTCCGACCCGAAGGCGCTTGTCGGACTCCTCGGCGAACTCCTGGACGGCGATGCGGCCCGGTGGTTCGGTTCCACCCCCTCGCCCGCCGTGCGCATCCAGGTCGAACTCGCCCGAACCCGCCTTCGAGCCTTCGCGGCCTGGGAGGCCGCCTGGCGTGCCGACGGGTGGGTCACCCGCGCGGTCGAAGCGCGCCCCGTGAGCGGCGGGGGCGTTCTCTTCGAAGTCGACGGGCTGCCGGTTCACCTGAGTGGTCGGATCGATCGGATCGACCACCATCCCGGGGAGGGCCGATGGGTCCTCTTCGACTACAAGACCTCGGCCCGGGCCCGGACCCCCGAGGAGACCCACCGCAAGCGAGCCGGACGTGCGAAGGATGCACCCCGCGAGTGGATCGACCTCCAGCTCCCGCTCTACCGTCACATTGTCCGTGGCGTTCGTGCGATCGACGGGGGGGCGGACCCCGGGGATGGCACAGGTGGAGCCCTCGTTCCGCAGGCCGATCTCGAGCGGGTCGAGATGGGGTACATCCTCCTCCCGGGCGAGCCGGGGCGCACCGGCGCCGAGCTGGCGGACTGGAGCCCCGCCGAGCTGCTCGAGGCCGACGAAAGGGCGCGAGATGTGGTCCGGACTCTTCGGGCGGGGCACTTCGCGTGGGATCCCGACACGACCACGATCCGTGCCGGAAGCCCGCTCGCGGCCCTCGCAGGGATCGGCGCATGGCACGATCTCGATGACGAGGAGGGAGACGATGCCTGATCCGGGGGGGCTTCCGCGCGAGCTCGTCATCGCCGCCGCCGGGGCGGGGAAGACCTATCGCCTCTCGTCGCGTATCCTCGAGCTGCTCGACCATGGGGCAGCGCCGGAGGAGGTGCTCGCCTCGACCTTCACGAGGAAGGCTGCAGGGGAGATCCTCGAGCGGGTGCTCCTCCGCCTGGCCGAAGGGGCGCTCGATCCGGAGGGGAGCGCCGATCCACCCCTCGCGCCCGGGCGTTGCCTCGACCTTCTCGAGACGGTCGTCTCGCGCCTCCATGCCCTTCAGATCGGAACCCTCGATGCCTGGTTCCAGGGCGTCGCCCGGGCCTTTGCTCTCGACCTCGGGCTCCCGCCGGGCTGGGCCCTCTCGGAGGGTCTCGCCGAGGAGCAGATCCGGAGCGCGGCGATGGCCGACTTCCTGGGTGCCTTCGAGCTCGGCGCACTCCTCGATCTCCTCGGACAGCTCCAGGCGAAGGAGGCCCGCTCCGGGGTCCACGACGCACTCCTGGGCGCGTTGGGGGAGCTCCACGAGCTCTGGCTCGAGCTCGATCCCGCCGTCGCCGACCCCTGGGGGTTCCCGGAGGGCACCCTCGAGCCGACCCCCGGCCCCGAGAGGCTCGATCGCCTGCGTCGGGCGCTGGCCGATGCGATCGAGGCCGCACCCGTGCCCCTCACCGCGAAGGGGAGCCCGAACGGGCACTGGGTCCGGGCACGGGCTGACGCCGCCGCGGCACTCCGCGCCGGAGATGACGAGCGCTTTGCCAGGCAGGGCCTCGGTGCGGTATTCCTCTCGGGCAGGGAGTACCACAGGAGACCCATCCCGGAGGAATTCGCTCTCCCCCTCGGCGAGGCCGTCGAGCTCGTTCGCTCGACGCTCGGGGAACGACTCCAGGCGAGGGCTCGAGCGCTCGGGCAACTCCTCCCCGCCTGGGACCGGTCCCTCGCCCATCGCCGCCGAGTGGCAGGACGGTACGGCTTCGGCGAGGTCACCCGCCTCCTCGCCGGGACGATCGGTGCGCCCGGAGGGGGGCTGCACCCGGGAATCGCAGAGTTCGGCCCGGAGCTCCACTACCGGCTCGATGCGAGGCTCCGGCACCTCCTCCTCGATGAGTTTCAGGACACCTCCCTCTCCCAGTGGCGGGTCCTCGAACCACTCCTTGCCGAGGCGCTGTCCGGTGGAGACGAGGAGCGGAGCGTGGTCGTGGTTGCCGATCCAAAGCAGTCGATCTACGGCTGGCGGGGCGGCGAGCCGCGTCTCCTCGATGCGCTGCGCCGCGACCACCCCGCCCTTGCAGCCGAGACCCTCGACACGAGCCGTCGCTCCTCCCCCGTCGTTCTCGACTTCGTCAACCGTGTCTTCGGGTCCCTTCCCGACCTCGACTGCGTGCCGGACGATGCGCAGGCTGCCGTCCACGCCTGGCTGCGCGACTTCACGCGACACGAGGCACATTACCAGGACCGCCCGGGGTACATCCGGGTCGCGAGCGGGCCGGAGGGCGACTCCGTCCGCAGGAGTGTCCGTCCTCGCGTCCTCGCGGCGGCTGCCCGGCGAGTGGCTCGACTCCACGCCCGGCTTCCCGGTGTCACGATCGGGGTTCTCACCCGGACAAACCGTTCCGTGGCAAGGCTCATGGGGGAGTTCCGGCGCCTGGACCTCGACGCCTCGGGAGAGGGAGGGGTGCCACTCGCAGACTCGCCAGCAGTGCTTTCCGTCCTCGCACTCCTCCGGCTTGCCGACCACCCGGGAGACCGCATTGCCCGCTACCAGGCGGCCTCGACCCCTGCGGCTCGACTCGTGGGGCCCTTTGACTGGCGGGACGACATCGATGCCGAGCGGGTCGCATCCGGGATCCGGGAGAGGCTTCTGCGGGACGGATACGGCCCCCTGATCGCCCGATGGAGCCGCCGTCTCGAGCCCCTTGCCGGGCCACGAGACCGACGACGCCTCCGTCAGCTCGTGGAGCTTGCCTTTCGGTGGGATGCCCGGGGAGGGCTGCGTCCGAGCGATTTTGTGCGTTGGGTCGAGGCGGAACGGGTAGAAGACCCCGGGGCTGCCCGGATTCGGGTCATGACGGTACACCAGGCGAAGGGGCTCGAGTTCGACATCGTCGTGCTGCCGGACCTCGACACCTCGATCCGTGGTCGCCCCCGTGGTGGAGGCGTTCTTCCCTGGCGCCCGGCTCCGGACGCTCGCGTCGGGCGGATCCACCCTCCGATCAGCAAGGAGCTCCTTCCCCTCTTTCCGGAGGCGGCTCCCGCCGCTGCCCAACTCGACGAGGCCCTCGTGCGGGATGGGCTCAGCTCACTCTACGTCGCCCTGACTCGAGCCCGGTACGGCATCGAGATCGTCCTGCTTCCGGACGGCGCGAGTCGGGCGGACGCGTTCCGTGGCGGGGTCATCGTGCGGGAGGCCCTCGGCATCACGGAGCGGGTCGAGCCCGATACCCTTCTGTACGAGGTCGGCGAGCCCGGGAGGCTCCTGAGCGATGTCGAGGACGACCCGACCAATACCGAGGGGCCGACGGCGGCCTCGGATGGGCCCCCGGCCACGACCGTCCTTCGCGACGTGCCGCTCCTGCCTTCCCGGGATGAAGAAGGGCGGGAGCGCCTTCTCGAACATGTGACCCCGTCTTCACTCGGCCGGCCCGGGGTGCGTCTGGCAAGCCTCTTCGACCCGGGGGGGGCGTATGCCCGAGCCGAAGGCACTCTCGTCCACGCCTGGCTCGAGCGCCTCCGGTGGATCGAGGACGGGTTGGGTCCGCGGGACGAACTCCTGGATCTCGCTCGGCGCATTGTCCCGGGACATGCACACCCCGAGAGGCTTCTCGTCGATCTCGAACACTGGCTGGAGGCGCCGGAGATCCGCGCGGAGCTCTCATCGGAGGGAGTCCATGCCGGGGCAGTGGTCGAACGGGAGCGGCCTTTCGTGCTCAGGGAGGGCGTACGCCTCATCCAGGGAGTGCTGGACCGTGTTGTCCTCGAACCCGTCACCGGGGGAGGGCGCCGAGCCACCATTCTGGACTTCAAGACCGACCGAATCGCGCCGGGCGAGGGAGCCCGGCTCGAGGAGGCGGTCGAGCGATACCGGCCTCAGCTCGACGCCTATCGATCGGCGGTGGCGGCAGAGGAGAGGATCCCCCGCCCGGAGGTGCGCTGCGTGCTCCTCTTCCTCCGGACGGGGCGGGCGATCACCCTGGATTGAGGGTGGTCACTCCAGGCTCACCGGCGGCCGCCGGTGCGCTCCCTCACCTCGGCGAGTCCATCAGGCGTCCACTCCGGACGGGCGTCCTCGTCCGCGATCGCGAGCACGGTGTGCACGAGGAGCCGGGCCACGCGGGCGGCCTTCTCCGTGCTCACGAAGTCGACCGTGTCGCAGGGACGATGGTAGCACTCGTGGACCCCCGTGAAGAAGAACAGGGACGGGATCTCCGCGCGCATGAAGTTGAGCTGGTCCGAACGGAAGAAGAAGCGCTGCTCGGGCCAGATGTCATCGGAGGTGATCAGGCCGAGGTCCGGCATCCCGTCGTTCAGGCGGTCCACGAGGGGGCCGAGTGTGGAGTACTCCTTCCCAATCACGACGAGGGTGTCGCGATGCTGGTCCCCGGCGACCATGTCGGCGTTGATGTTCGCGACCATGTTCTCGACCGGAATGGGGGCGTTGTCCACGAACCAGCGGGACCCAAGGAGCCCTCTCTCCTCGCCGCTCACATGGACGAACATGATCGAGCGGCGGGGCTGAATCCCGGCCTCCATGATGGCCCGGGCAGTCTCGACGAGGACGACCGTTCCGGAGCCGTTGTCGTCGGCGCCATTGTAGATCGAGTCCCCCGTCTCGTCGGGACGACCGATTCCGACATGGTCGAAGTGCGCGCTCAGCACAACGTACTCATCCCTGAGTTCGGGGTCCGATCCCGGGATCACGGCCACGACGTTCGGAGGCTCGGCCCGGTCATGGAAGCGGAGGGGGACCTCGGCCGCCAGTCGGACCCCCATCGCCCGGTGCCCCTCGCCCGGCGAGGCGATCAGGTCTGCCTGGGCGGGAGCGGAGGCGACGAAGGCTTCTTCCGTGACGAAGAGGCGGGGTGTCGCCATCGGCGGCTCGTGGCCCATGGCCCGCCGCGGAGTCGCGAACTGGCGTGCCATGGCCTCGACCTGCGCTTCGGTCACGCCGCCGGTCAGCAGGTGAAGGGTGGTCACGGCCCCGGCCTGCGCAGCGTACTGGGCCTGGCGGTTCGCGATCGTGCCCACTTGCTGGTTCCAGCCGTCCGGCGCCGGAAGGGTGAAGACGGCGACCCGCCCGGTGAGCGAGCCAGCCGCAGGTTGCCCCTCGATGGAGGGGACAAAGACGAGCTCTCCCCGGAGGCTTCCCTCGGCCGCGCCGGAAACGGCTGCGTTGCGGCCGATCTCGAACGCGACGGCACTCGATCCTTCGAGGGTGACGGAAGCACTCTCGACGTCGGTGCCGGTGAGGTAGTAGGGCCAGCGCTGGTAGTACGAACCGTGGTAACCGGGCTCGAGCCCCATCCGACGGTGCTCGCTCACGAGGTAGGCCGCGGCCGCCTCGAGCCCCGGGCTCGGTGTGTCGCGGCCGGCGAGCGCGTCGGAGGCGATGAAGTAAAGGCGGTCGTAGATCGTCTGGGGGGTGATGACAGCGGCCGGGTCCTCGGGTGCCGAGGGGGTTGCCGGAGCGGGCGCGCCGGAGGCGCACGCCCCGAGGGCGATGGCGAGGGTCAGGGCGGAGAGAAGTGCCTTCATGATCGGATCTCCTTCAGGAACGGAACCAGAACCGCGACAGGGACGGGCCGGGGAGCGAACGAGGAGGGGGACAGACACTCCTCACCCATTCAAGGTACGTACGCGACCGACGGGAGTCGAGGGAAGGCGGACGCCTGCTGTGGCGCCCGCCTCTTCGCCTCGCGCTCTTCACGCCGTCGGCCGGTCAGGGCTGGATCCCCTGAACCCTCTCGAACTCGGCAACGGCATTGATGTGGTTGATCACGGCTCGGAGCTCGGAAAGGCGCGCCGAGGTGAGGTTGTCCTGCGCATTCACGACCTGGAAGTTCGTTGATGCGCCGACCTGGAACCGGGTGAGTTCCGCCTCGACACTGCGTTCTGCCGCCTCGCGACTGCGCCTTGCGGCGGCGAGCTGGAGAAAGGTGTTCGTGACGGCCAACCCTGCGTTCGTGACCTCCGTCTCGATCTGGAGTTGCTGACTCTGAAGCGAGAGCTCCGACTGGCGGAGCTGCAGGCGTGCCCGCTCCAGGTTCGCCCGGGCGGAGCGCATTCCCAGGGGGTAGCTGAAGTTGACCGACACGTTGAAGGTCGGCGTGTCGAAGTTGAGGATCGACTGCAGGCCGTCCATGTACCCCCCCGTCTCCACGAGCTGGGGCTCACCACCGAGTCCGGAGCGGTCGAAGCGGTTGCCGCCAACCCCCGAGAGGGAGTAGGAGGCGTTGAGGTTCAGGTTCGGACGGGTGTTCTCCTGCGTGACCTCGAGATTCATTTCCGCAATCTGACGCTGCTTGTCCTGAGCGCGGAGGTCGGGGCGGAACTGCAGGGCCCGGGCAATCGCGGCCTCGATGTCGACCTCGGGCTCGACGGGGTCGAGTTCCGGAAGGTCGACCGGGTTGATCGTCTGGGCGAAAATCGCGTCATCGGCTCCGGAGGCGAGGAGTCGCTTGAAGGCAAGCTCCTGCTGTCGCCACTGGATCTCGGCATTGAGGAGGGCCTGCTCCGCGTTCGCGACCTGAACCTCGGCCTGAGCCAGCTCCATCTCGACCATCGTCCCCAGCTCGACGCGCACGCGATTGTTCGCGAGGAGCTGCTCGGCCTGGGCGAGGCTTCGGCGCTGGATTTCGATCTGCTCGATCTGCGAACGCAGGTTCCAGTAGGCAACCCGGACCTGGTTCGAGAGGTTGTCGGCCTGGTTGCGGAGCTGGACGTCCGTGATCTCCCTCTGGACCTCCTGGGTCCGCAACTGGTTCCGGGTGTTGTCGATGCGTCGCCCCTGGAGCAGGGGCTGGGAGAAGTTCAGGCTGAAGCTCGAGCTGTAGCTCGGGTTGCGCGTGGCGAACACGTTGTCCGTGCTCGTGCGAGCGTTGTTGAAGGACGTGCTCAGCGATGCCCCGTACCACGGGAGGGGCTGGGAGACGGAGAAGTTCAGCGTGTTGCGCTCCGTAGTGGTCCTCGTGCCCCCGTCGAGCTGGCTCGTGGACTGGTTCGTCGCGTTGTTGTAACTGAGGGAGCTGTTGAACGACGGGTCGAAGGCGGTCTCTGCAATGTCGAGAGTCAATCGCTGGATCTGCGGATTGAGCCGGGCGCTCTGGATGTCGAGGTTGTTCTCGAGCGCGGTCGCGATCGCATCTTCCAGCGTCATCGAGACGAGAGGCCGGCCTCCTTCGATCGGCGGCGCGGCGGTTCCGACCACGTAGGGGTCGTCCGGCGCGGGCGTTGGCGGCTCCTGAGCAAGGACGGGCGTGGCGAGCGGGGCAAGCGCCAGGGCGGCCGCTGCGAAGAGCCAGGGGGTGCGTGTATTGGATCGTCTCGTCATGCCGTCAACGTTCTCCATCGAGTCTGAGTGCGTTCAGGGTACGTTCGTGGACCGGGGCCGGGACCAACCATGGACCGACCGTGATGGCGCAAGCTCTCGTGCTGCTTTCGCAAACCGAAGATACAACAGACGGCCCTGCGGCGCCCGCCCACAATTCGGAAGACGCTGCCCCGAGGGAACCGCGCCGAGGCACACTTGGAAGGCCGCTGCGTCGGGATCGAGAGCCTGACCTGCTCATTTCCACGTTGATGAGGACCCCCCACGTCCCGATTTCGTTAAGCACTCCGCTGTCGATCCACAGATGCGCACCCGCCCGGACTGACTTGCGCGGCAGTCTTGACGGTGTCATACTCCCAACCCTCATGAAACCTTGCATGACTTGACACTGTCAAGGAGGGGGGGTGCGCGACAGAATCCTGGGAATGGCCCTGACACTCTTCAACGATCGGGGAATCGAGTACGTCGGTGTCCGGGAGCTCGCCCGGGAGCTCGGGGTCAAGGGGGGAAACATCACCTACCACTTCCCCACGAAGGACGACATCGTCGCCACCCTTGCGGAGGAGTTCTCCGCCACCGCAGCGAAGGGATACTGCGAGAACGAGCCTGCCACCCTTCACGGACTGATGCGCGATGTGGAGGCCCGGTTTCGACATGGCTTTCGATACCGGTGCCTCCTGCTGAGTCTCCCCTTCCTGGCCAGGCACAACCGGCGAGCGATGGAGGCCGGGCTCGATGCCCTTGCGACCGGGGAGCGGCCCCAGCTCGTTCCGGTCCTCGAAGAGTTGCGCCGAGAACGCTTTCTGGATGCTGCCCTCTCCCAGCGGCAGAAGGAGCGGGCGGCCACGCTCGTGGGCTGGGCCGAGCGGGGGTGGGTCTCGGACGCAGCCGTCCGCTTCGGACAGGACGAACCACGCCGAAGCGCGGAACACTACCTCCGGATCGTGAGCGATCACCTGCTGGGCCTCTCGACGCCCCGAGGACGCGTCGACCTCCGAAGATTCGAGGGCGAGCTCCGCGCGGGCTCCTGGCCGGAGATGGATGACGGGCGCGATGCCCCGAACCGAAGCTAACCAACGACCGGATTCCCGCCTCAAAGGATGACACGGCGCGCCGGACCACCTCGCTCCGGAACGCACGCGATCCCCTGACAGGATCCCGCCATGTCCCTTGCAGCGCCCTCTGCGTGCGACCGAGAATCCGCGCGCCATCTTCTCCAGCGAGCGACTTGGGGTCCGCGTTCGGGCGAGATCGACGAGCTTTGTCGGCTCGGGCCCCGGCGCTGGATCGAACGTCAGTTCCTTATGGGCTTGCGAGCCGGCCCCTCGGCCCCCCGACTTCCCGCCGAGATGGAGCGTCGTCTCGAAGACCATCGCTCCCACGGCCTGGATCCGACGAGGCTGCGAGAGGCCTTCCCCCCCGGGGACGTGCTGCGAGCTCGCGGCGGCGAACTGTCCCCGACCGAACGTCGGCTGCTCGGGCCCCAGCGCCTGCAACAGGAGGTCGCCGTCCGCCGACTCGTCCATGCCGCGCATGCCGCGGATCAACTCCGTGATCGCCTCACCGCCTTCTGGAGCGACCACTTCAACGTGAGCCTGCGCAAGGGTCCGAACCGATGGCTCGTGGGGGACTTCGAGGCAACGGCAATCCGCCCCCATGTGCTCGGGTCCTTCCCGGCGATGCTGCGGGCCGTCGCGATGCACCCGGCGATGCTCGTCTTTCTCGACAACGTTCAGAACGTTGCGGCCGCGCCCTTTCCCGCTCGCCAGCCGGGAACGGTTCGAGGGGGGGCAAGGCGCACCGTCGTTGCCCCGGACGACCCCGACAGCGACAGCCGCCCCCGCGCCGGCAACGAGAACTTTGCGCGTGAACTCCTCGAGCTTCACACGCTCGGATTGGATGGAGGCTACACCGAACGCGATGTCGAAGAGGTGGCGCGTGTCTTCACGGGGTGGGGGATCGCCCAGGGAGATTCGCTCTCGTTCGCCTTCCGGCCCCGGCTCCACGACTCCCGTCCGAAGCGCGTCCTCGGCATCGAGCTTGGGGCCGGCCGGGGCATGGATGAGGGCGAGGAGGTCCTCGCCCTCCTGGCCGAGCATCCCTCGACAGCCAGGCACCTCGCGGGAAAGCTCGTTCGGTACTTCGTGAACGAAGCGGGTGACGGGGCAATGGAGTCCGATCTCGCCGCGACCTTCCTCGAAGGTGGCGGCGACCTCCTGGCCGTGAGCCGCGCCCTCTTCGAGCATCCCCGATTCGGCTCGCCCGAGAATCGGAGCGCCGTCTTCCGAACGCCGTTCGAGTATGCCGTTGCCGCCCTCCGGGCCGTCGGGGGCGAGCTCACCGGTCCCGGCGGATTCTCTCCGCCCATCCTGACCTTCCTGCGTTCGTCCGGGAGCCTCCCCTGGCACGAGGACTCCCCCGCCGGGGTGTCGCGCGGGGTGCACGCATGGTCCGGAGGGGCGCACCTTCTCGAGCGCCTCGCCTTTGCGGAGTCCCTCGCGGGAGGAAGGGTCCAGGGGGTGTCCCTGCCTCGATCCGTTTCCCGCCGGGGCGCGGTCGGGGGCCCCTTCTTCCGTCTCGAGGAGGTTCTCGAACTGGTCCATCCCGGCGGGGTCCCCCCGACCCTCGCCGAGTCCTTGCGCGACCCGGTTCGTCTCGTCACCCTTGGCCTGGGAGGCCCGGCCTTCCAGTGGATGTGAGCGCTCACGCAATGCCCTCTTCTTCCACGCTGCTCAGTCGTCGCGTCTTCGTGCGTTCCGGAGGGCTGGCGCTCCTCGCGCTTGGAGTGCCGCCCGTCTTTCTTCCACGACTCCTGAGGGCGGCGCCGGCTCCCGAGGGACGTCGACGGACCCTGATCTGCATCTTCCAGCGAGGAGCAGTTGATGGACTCAACATGGTCGTGCCCTGGGGAGAGGAGGCATACTATCGGGTTCGTCCGACGATCGCGATTCCTGCCCCCGGCCACCCGGATGGGGCGCTCGACCTCGACGGCTTCTTCGGCTTCCATCCCGCGCTCGCACCCCTTCACGACCTCTTCCGCAACCGGACGCTGAACGTCGTGCAGGCGGTGGGATCCCCGCACCCAACCCGCTCCCACTTCGAGGCACAGGCCGACATGGAGTCGGCCCGACCGGGCACGCGAGGGGAGAGAGAGGGATGGCTGAACCGTCTGCTCGCCGAAACCGCGGAAGGGGGGCGGACCCTTGAAGATCCCGTCGCCCACGCACGTGACCACGTCACGGGTCAGCTTGGGGTTGGAGCGTCCGCGAGCAACCCTGTCCGCGGCGTGGTCGCAGGTTCGGCTCTTCCGCTCAGCCTGCGGGGCGGGCATCCCGCCCTGGTTCTGGGGGACCTTCTCGAGGCAGGGGCGGGCGCGGAACCCGGGAGCCTGGAGGAGGACTTCCGCCAGCTCTATGCCTCGGAGGCGGGGGAGGTGCTTGCTCGATCGGCCGATGAAGCCTTCCGCGCGGTCCGCGTTCTGCGCTCCATCGTTCCGGAGCGATATCGTGCTTCCGGCGAGGCGAGCTACCCGGACGATCCCTTCGGCCGTTCGCTGCGGCAGATCGCGCAACTCGTGAAGGCTGACGTGGGGGTGGAGGTCGCCTTCGCCGACCTGGGCGGGTGGGACACGCATCGGGGCCAGGGAGGGTCGGAAGGAGCGATGGCCCAGCGGCTCCACGTATTCGCGCGAGGAATCCGCGCATTGCATGATGACCTGGGAGCAAGGATGGACGAGGTCGTCGTTCTCACGATGTCCGAGTTCGGACGCACGGTCCGGGAAAACGGGGCGAGGGGCACCGACCATGGCCATGCGAACTCCATGCTCGCGATCGGGGGCAGGGTCCGGGGCGGAAGGATTCTGGGCGACTGGCCGGGCCTGGAGCCCGAACTCCTCTTCCGGGGCCGCGACCTCGCGCGAACGACGGACTTCCGTGACGTCTTTGCCGAGGTCGTGTCCGCCCACCTGGGCGCCGAGCGACTCGACCGTATCTTCCCGGGACACGATCCCGACCCCGGGGTGTGGCGCGGCGTCGTCTGACGTCCCAGATTGACGGACATGAATCGAATCGCACGGATTGCCAGCCTGGGACACTACCTCCCTTCTCGCGTGGTCACAAATGACGACCTCGCCGCACTCATGAATACCTCGGACGAATGGATCCGGGAGCGTACCGGAATCCAGGAGCGTCGCTTCGTGGACGACGACATGGGGTGCACCGACCTCGGGGTCGAGGCTGCCCGCCAGGCGCTCGCCAAGGCAGAATGGGACGTCACGGACGTCGACTTCATCGTCTTCGCGACACTGTCGCCCGACCTCTACTTTCCCGGGAATGCGGTGCTCCTCCAGGATCGGCTCGGGATGCGCGAGGTCGGGGCCCTCGATATCCGAACGCAGTGCACCGGCTTCGTGTACGGCCTTGCCACGGCCGACGCCTACATCCGGATGGGGCTCGCGGATCGGGTCCTCGTCGTCGGTGCCGAGGTCCACTCCCGGGGGCTTCGTCTGACAGACGAGGGACGTGACACGGCCGTGATCTTCGGCGACGGTGCCGGAGCGGCCTGCGTGGAGGTCGCGGACGAGGAGGGCCCCTCGCGCATTCTCTCGCACAGCCTTCATGGTGAGGGAAAGCATGCCGGTGAACTCTGTATCGTGAAGCCGGGGTCCGCGGACAGCCCGTACGTTTCGGCCGAGCAGATCGAGGCGGGGCTCATGGCTCCCCACATGAACGGACGGGAGGTCTTTCGCCACGCGGTCACCCGATTCCCGGAGGCGATCATGGAGGTGCTCGAGGCGGCCGGCCTCGGCCTCGACGACCTGAAGGTGCTGGTCCCCCACCAGGCAAACCTTCGGATCACGGAGATGGTCGGAAAGAGGCTGGGGCTGGGTCCGGAGCGTGTCATCTCGAACATCGAACGTCGGGGGAACACGACGGCGGCGAGCATCCCGATCGCATTCAGCGAGGCCGTGGACGAAGGGCGCATCGAGCGTGGCGACCTCGTGTGTCTTGCCGCCTTCGGAGCCGGGTTCACCTGGGGGGCGAACCTCCTGCGCTACTGAGCGTCCTTCGGGATCGAGGCCGAACGGTCTCCGTGGAGGGAGTTCGGCCTCCGCAGGGCAGCAGGGACCTTTCCGAACGCAGCCGGGGTTGACGCGAGAGACGACGCGTCGCGCTCATGGGGAGGGCGACGCACTGGAACCGCGAAGGTGAGCATGAGGGAGGAGCACACCGTGAACGTCGAGAAGGTAGAGGTCAGGGGAATGTCCTGCGGAAGTTGCGTGGCGCGTCTCGAGCGGGTCTTGCAGCGGCTCGACGGCGTCGAGATCGATCGTGTCGAGGTCGGAGCGGTGTATCTCCCCGGCGAGTCCGCGGCCGGGAGCCGGCCCCGTGTACTCGAAGCGATTCGCACGGCGGGATTCGAACCCGCCTGATTGCGCGGCAGAGCAAGGGAGAGGAGAGATGCTGCGATGCGAACAGGAGGGAGGGAGATGAGACGCCTGACCCGCTGGAACGGGCTGGGCTGTCTCCTGCTCGCACTGTGCGTCGCCAGCGGTGGGCTTGCAGCCCAGGAACCTCCTCCAACCCTGACCCAGGTGGAGCTCGAGACGGGCAGGCTCGTCCTTGGCTCCGTCGTCGATCTCGCCGAGGGCACGGCGGTGAGCCAGGCGGTCGTGCGGCTCTTCCTCCTCGAGTCCGAGCGCACATCCCCCTACCGGGAAGGCCTGACTGACCCGGATGGAAGGTTCCGGCTCGCCTACGTGCCTCCGGGTCGCTACCGCCTGCACATCCAGGCGCTCGGCTACCGGATCCTCTCCGAGGAGGTGGAGATCCCGAACCTTCAGCCCGTCGAGATCCGGATCGAACTCACCCCCGAAGCGCTCGAGATCGACCCGATCGTCATCACAACCGCCTCGCGTCGCTCCCTCGAGCGTGAGGGCTTCTTCGAGCGGCGTCGGATGAACCTCGGGCACATCTACATCCGGGACGAGATCCTGGAGCGTGCCGGGAGCAATGTCTCGGATGTCCTGCGCCACATCGCGGGGGTGAGCCTTGAGCCGCTGGGCAGGGGCGCCGAGGGGGTGGATGTCCGTTTCCGTGGTGGATGCGTACCGGACATCATCGTGGATGGAGTCGAAACGATTCCCGGTATTCCCCTCGACCAGCTCGTGGCCCTCCACGAGATCGAAGCGCTTGAAGTGTACCGGGGACCCACCGCGCCCTCACGCTTCCGCCCGAATCAGTGCGGCACGATCGTCGTCTGGACGCGAGACCCCGGCGCAGGGGGTGTGGCGTTCAGTTGGACACGCATCGCGGTCGCGGCAGCACTGGCTCTCATCTCCTATCTGATCACCTCACGCTGAGCAAGCTCGACCCCGACGCCATCCCCCTCCGGTGGCGTCTGACCCTCGGAATCCTGAAGCGCCTTCCCCAGGCTGCGATCAGCCGCGCCACGGGGCGTCTCGCGGAATGCACCGTGCCCGCCCCCTTCAGGGGGTCAGCCATCCGATCGTTTGCCCGGCTGGTCGGAGCCGATCTCGACGAGGCAGCTCGAGAGCCCACCGCATACCGCTCGATCTCCGAGTTCTTCACCCGTGAGCTTCGAGATGGTGTGCGCAGCTGGCCACCGGACCTCGATGTCCCTGCGTCGCCGGTCGATGGGGTCATCGGGGCCCACGGGACCATTCGCCGGGGCATCGCCCTGCAGGCGAAGGGCATGGAGTACTCCGTCTCCGAACTCCTTGCCGAGGCGGGCTCGGCCGATCGCTTCGAGGGAGGGCGCTTCCTGACGATCTACCTGAGTCCTCGCCACTACCATCGCATCCATGCCCCGGTGGGAGGAAGCGTCATCCGCGTTCGCCATGTTCCCGGGGCGCTCCTCCCCGTGAACGAGCCCGCAGTGCGGGGGCTTTCCTCGCTCTTTCCGCGCAATGAGCGGGTCATCGTGGAGTTCGATGAGAGACGATCGGGTGGGCGAGTGGCCCTCGTCGCCGTCGGAGCATTCAATGTCGGCCGAATTTCGTCGCTGTTCGACCCCTCGTTGAACGTTTCGCCCGATCGAGGCATCTCCAATCTCGGAGACAGGTCCAGTCTCTCGACGTGGGAATATGATCCTCCGAGCAAGATTGATCGGGGGAGCCAGCTTCTGGCCTTCCATCTCGGATCGACGGTCGTGCTCCTCTTCCAGGCCGATGCCCTGGACGAGATGCGGGGCTTGCACGGCCTTGCCGTGGGCCACGAAGTCCGACTCGGCGAACCGATCGAAGGTTTCGGGGGCTGACCTCACCTCGGAGACTGGGCGAACAAGGACCGAATGACCCCGGGGTGGCTCGACGATGGAGGATGGAACCAAGAAGCGTGTGCCCGTTTCTCTGGGTGAGGGCGTGCCCGGGGTGTCGGTAGCGACAGACGCGGACCGGGAGGACTACGGGTCTGCGGCAGGGCTCGTGGAGCGGGTCCGCAGGGCGGTGCATGACCCGGAAAGGTTGCGGGTGCTGCGCCAGTTCGGCTTGCTGGAGATCCCCCCCGGCGAGCGGTTCGATCGACTGACCGAGTTCGCCTCGGAGCATCTTCGGGCACCCGTCGCCATGATCACCCTGATCGGCGAAGAGCGTCAGCGAAGGATCAGCGCCGTCACACCCCTTGACTGGCAGGAACGGCGATGGGATCCGGTGGAGGATGCACTCGACGTGGTGCCTCTGGCGCTGCGCGAAGCGGTCGTGGTGGAGGATGCCGGCTCTCACCCGCTCCTGCGCCATTCGTCTCTCGTGCGCACGAGCGGGGTCGTCGCCTACGCCGCCGTTCCCCTCCGCCTCGAGCCGGGGCTGACCGTGGGCGCGATGAGCGTGGCCGACCTCGAGCCGAGGACGTGGGGGCATCGTGAGATCGAACTCCTGAGACTCCTCGCCCGTGCGGCGACTCTTGAACTCGAGCGCCTCATCACCTCGAGCCGGGAGGCAGCGGCGATGCGCGACCTCGAGGAGGCACCAGCGGAGACGGAGTCGATCCGGCGGGCGAGCGGAGACTTCCTCTCCGTCATGACGCACGAACTTCGCACCCCGCTGAACTCGATCATCGGTTACGCCGAGATGCTCGAACGAACGAGAGATGGGTCGATGACCGAGCGCCAGCGAGAACTGATCGGGCGCATCGGCAGCCAGAGCAGGGGGCTTCTGGGCCTCGTGAACGACGTCTTTCGCATGTCCCGCATCGAGTCCGGGCTCGTGACCACGTCGGAAACCGACGTGGACGTGGGGGCAGTGATCCAGTCCGTGGCGAAGAAGCTCAAGGGGCGCAGGGGAGACCGGGGTGTGGTCCTGCGGCTCGACCTTCCCGAGCACGCGAATCCGCTCCGGACGGATCGAGAACAGCTCTTTCAGATCCTTGCCGCGCTTGTGGGCAGGGCGCTGAAGTCGACGGAGAAGGGCCAGGTCGTCGTTCGTCTCGTAACCGACCCGGACACCGCCGATCCCAGGGAGGTCCGGGTGATCGACACCAGCCCGGGGATCCCGGCCGATCGAATTCCCCTGCTCTTTCGACCCTTCGAGCCTGCGATCGGACCGGGGGGGGCGCCGAACTCGGCGTCCGGGCTCGGTCTACCGCTTGCCCAGGCGCTGGCCGGACTTCTGGGACTTCAGATTCGGGCCACGAGCCAGATCGGCGTGGGCACGACCTTCATCCTGCAACTCGGCCGGGCGGACTAGAAGTGCGGTCGTGGCATCGGACGCTCAGCTGCCCGAGCACTGCGTGCGCGTCGGCTGCTGGCTTCGACAGGCAATGAGTTCAGCCATCCCGGCCGCATTGCCCCCGCAGGCGCTCTCCTGCGCTGCCTGAAG